>NZ_JBQTGI010000004.1:0-317685 GCF_052400645.1 Saccharicrinis sp. GN24d3 | reverse complement strand
AAGTCCTGTAGCCCGATAAAGTTCTTTAAATTTTCAAAATATATAAAACAAGAACTTAGGGCGGTGGTTCATGTTTGTAATGTGTTTTCGTGCTGGTTCTCAGACACTTTTTGTGAAATTGCAGACTCTTTCACAATTGAAAAGAGATTGAAAAAACAAACGCATCCAGAAATAATTAATTTAATTTTTAATGGCTAAAGTTAACGGCTATGGAAAGTAATCGGGACATGTTATGCCTCGTTTCAGTAATGCGTTGTTTTATTGTACTTGCAATGCTCATGACGAACCTCCAATATATAATCCGGGTTTAACCATTACGACCATTCAATAGTTCTGAAATTCCGATATGCGTTAAGTGGATTATACCAAACCCCTAATCCACTTTGCCGCTTCCCAAAGCACGATACCTGCACTTACACTAATATTCAATGAATGTTTGGTGCCAAATTGAGGTATCTCGATACAACCATCGGAACTGTCAATTACAGCTTGCTGAACACCTTTTACTTCATTTCCAAATACGAGTGCTATCTTCTCGTTTATTTGTGGCTTAAAGTCAAGTAATGAGGTGCTTCCACGGGCTTGTTCAACACAATATACTTTATAGCCTTCAGCTTGTAAGTCAACAACTGACTTATTTGTGTCTTCGTGGTAGCTCCAGTTCATGGAATCTTCGGCCCCCAAGGCAGTTTTATGTATGTCATTATGAGGTGGAGTTGGTGTAATTCCGCACAAGTATATTTCTTCCAGGCATAAAGCATCCGAAGTTCTAAAAACGGAGCCAACGTTATTCAGGCTTCTCACGTTATCCAATATGGCGATAAGGGGAGTTTTTTCGGTTTCTTTGAACTCTTCTACGCTTAGTCTGTTTAGTTCTTTGTTTCGCAGTTTTCTCATGAAATAATTATTTATCGTACAAAAATAAACATTTTGAACGTTTTATTTCTGCATCCAAAATTGTACATTACACTAGTCTTAAAATTAGGTGTATAACCTTTTAAAATTAAATCTACCATGAATATACACGAATATCAAGGTCAGGAGATCCTAAAAAGATACGGCGTTCGCGTTTCTGAAGGAATCGTTGCAGATAATCCGGATGGCGCTGTTAAGGCAGCCAAGAGATTAACCCAAAAAACAGGGACGGACATATGGGTTGTAAAGGCTCAGATTCATGCCGGGGGTAGAGGAAAAGGTGGAGGTGTTAAAGTGGCCAAATCTTTGGATGAGGTTAAAGCTCTGACTAAGCAGATTTTAGGCATGCAGTTGGTTACACATCAAACCGGTCCGGAAGGTAAGAGAGTTAATAAGGTATTGATTGCGCAAAACGTGTTTTATCCCGGTGAATCTGAACCTGAGGAATATTATATGAGCGTGTTACTCAATAGAAACACAGGCAGGAACATTATCATGTATTCTACCGAAGGAGGAATGGATATTGAGAAAGTGGCAGAGGAGACCCCGCATCTAATTTATAAGGAAGAAATTGATCCAGCTACCGGTGTGTTGCCATTTCAGGCAAGAAGAATAGCTTTTAACCTGGGCTTATCAGGAAAGGCATTTAAAGAAATGACCCAATTTGTGCCCGCTTTGTATAAAGCGTATGAAGGCGCTGATGCTTCGTTGGTGGAAATAAATCCGGTATTAAAAACATCCGATGATTTAATTATGGCCATCGACGCCAAATTAAATATCGACGATAACGCGTTGTACAGGCATGCCGATATTGCCGAAATGCGTGATTTAAGCGAAGAGGATCCCGCTGAAATAGAAGCCTCCAAGCATAGCCTGAATTTTGTGAAGCTGGATGGCAATGTGGGTTGTATGGTAAACGGCGCGGGTCTGGCCATGGCCACCATGGATATTATTAAACTATCTGGAGGGGATCCGGCCAACTTTTTAGATGTAGGGGGTGGCGCCAATGCACAAACCGTTGAGGCAGGTCTGAAAATCATCTTGTCCGATCCCAATGTAACTGCTATACTCATCAATATTTTTGGCGGGATAGTTCGCTGTGACAGGGTAGCCAATGGCGTAGTTGAGGCTTATAAAAAGATAGGCGAAATCAATGTTCCCATAATCGTGCGATTACAAGGTACCAATGCGGAAGGCGGTAAAAAAATAATAGATGAGTCAGGATTGAAAGTGTACTCGGCTATTACCCTTAAGGAAGCTTCAGACCTGGTTCAGGAGCTCGTCGGTTAATTTATAAGTCTGCCGTTTTCAGTCTACAGCCATATTGTATGCTGTAGACTGCTTACGCTGAACTCCTGAATGCCTACTTAGTGGCCATGTGCCAATGTACAAAAGCCTTTAACCCTTCCTTTAACGAAGTTTTTGGTTCGTAACCAATCATCTTTTGGGCTTTGCTGATATCTGCGTAAGTAATATCTACATCGCCTGGTTGCATGGGTAGTTGTTCAATGATAAGGTTTTGCCCCGTGACTTCTGCAAGGGTATTAATCAGCTCCATCAGTTTGATCGGCGAATTATTCCCAAGGTTCATATTCTCAAATACACCATCATTGTTTTTAATATACTCTATAGATTTAATAATTCCTGAAACGATATCATGTACAAAAGTGTAATCTCTGGCTGTTGACCCATCTCCATACATCGGTATGGATTTACCCTCGTATAACAAGCGGGTGAATTTGTTGATGGCCAAATCGGGGCGTTGGCGGGGGCCAAAAACGGTAAAAAATCTTACATTAATAAAATCTAAACCGTACAGGTGGTGGTAGGTATGGTTTAAAAGTTCACATGATTTTTTCGAAAAGGCATAGGGCGAAATAGGCATAGATACATCCGCATCCTCGTTCCAGGGAGTATCAGGTATATTGCCATAAACAGAAGAAGAACTGGCAAACACCATTTTTTTTGTGCCCGTATCTTTCATTAAGTCCACCAGGATTCTAGTGGCGCTAATATTGTAATCGATATAACTCTGCGGATTTTCAATAGATGGACGCACGCCCGCTTTGGCAGCAAGGTGTACAATGCAATCAAATTTCTCTTCAAGTTTTTCGCGAACCAGCGTTTCGTTACACAAATTTAATTCGTGAAAAGTAAAGTTGGGATGAGCGGAAAACTCTGATAGATTATCTTCTTTTAATTTTCTACTGTAATAAGGGTCAAAATTATCTATTCCTACCACTTGATAACCATTTTTTAAAAGTGTTTCCGATAAATGCGAACCGATAAATCCGGCACAACCTGTTACTAATATCTTGCTCATGAACCATTGATTTTGTGCAAAGATATATATATCTGCTGGCGACAAAATTTTATTTGATGTAAAAAGTAATTTTTTAGGGCTTATTGTTAACCATATAATAGTATATTTAGGATATGGGCTATTGATGGCAGGTCTATTGCTTTAAACATTGCATATACAAAATGCTTTGTAATATGTGTTTTCAAGTTATCCACAGATTTAATTGCCTCGCGTTTCCCTTATGGGTGACATTTGCCTTTTAATGGTGAATTCCCTGATATTGATAGTCAAAAATGAATTTAAATTAGAATGATTTGAATATCTTTGCCAATTCATATGGAGGGCAATTGCCCTTTAGTTTAGCAAGATAAATTTACGAGTACGGGAATATCATATTATGAAGAATATAAGAAACTTTTGTATTATTGCTCATATCGACCACGGAAAGAGTACTTTGGCCGATCGTCTGTTGGAATTTACCTCCACCGTTTCGGAGAGGGATGCACAAGAACAGGTGTTGGACGATATGGACATTGAAAGGGAGAGGGGAATCACGATTAAGAGTCATGCCATCCAAATGGATTATGAGTTGAACGGTGAGAAATATGTGCTTAATTTAATTGATACTCCCGGACATGTCGACTTTTCCTATGAGGTATCCCGTTCCATAGCGGCTTGCGAAGGTGCCCTTTTAATCGTAGACTCAACTCAGGGGATACAGGCACAAACGATATCCAATTTATATCAGGCTATTGAGCACGACTTGCACATTATTCCTGTCATGAATAAAATGGACTTGCCCAACGCCATGCCCGATGAAGTTGAAGACCAGATTATTGATTTGATTGGAGGCGATCGGGAAGATATTATTAGAGCCAGCGGAAAAACTGGGCAAGGAGTGGATGAAATATTACAAGCTATTGTTGATAAAGTTCCCCCACCGTTAGGTGAGCCCAAGGATCCGTTGCAGTGTTTGATTTTCGATTCGGTATTTAATTCTTTTCGAGGAATTATTGCCTACTTTAAAGTGGTGAACGGAGAAATCCATAAAGGAGACCTGGTTAAGTTTATGGCCACAGGTAAACAATATAATGCAGATGAGATTGGAGTGCTTCGTTTGGATATGGAGCCGCGGAAAGTACTTGGGACAGGGGATGTCGGTTATATTATATCCGGAATAAAAACCAGCAAAGAAGTAAAAGTAGGGGATACCATCACACATGTAAAGGGTGGTTGTGAAAGTCGTATCGAAGGATTTGAAGAGGTAAAACCAATGGTTTTCGCGGGAGTTTATCCTATTGATAGTGACGACTATGAAGATTTGCGTGCTTCCATGGAGAAACTTCAGTTGAATGATGCCTCACTCACGTTTGAGCCGGAGTCGTCGGCAGCGTTGGGCTTCGGTTTCCGTTGCGGTTTCCTGGGAATGCTTCATATGGAAATCATCCAGGAGCGTTTGGATAGGGAGTTTGATATGAACGTGATTACCACCGTACCTAACGTTCCGTATATTGTCCATACTAAAAAGGGTGAAGAAATGGAGGTGCATAACCCTTCGGGACTTCCGGAACCAACCGTTGTCGATAGAATCGATGAACCGTATATCCATGCTCAAATCATCACCAAGTCCGAGTTTATCGGTCAAATAATGACCTTGTGTCTGGCCAAGAGAGGGGAGCTGGTTAAACAGGATTATTTGACCTCTGACAGGGTTGAGCTAAATTATAACATGCCCCTGGCAGAGATCGTATTCGACTTTTATGACAAGTTGAAAAGTATTTCGAAAGGGTATGCCTCATTCGATTATTATTCAACAGGTTTTAAGCCAGCCAAACTGATAAAGTTGGATATTTTATTGAATGGGGAAAGTGTTGATGCATTATCTACCCTTATTCATTTCGATAATGCCTATACGCTAGGACGCAGGATGTGCGAAAAACTAAAGGAATTGATTCCTCGTCAGCAGTTTGATATTGCTATCCAGGCCGCTATTGGGACTAAAATAATAGCGCGTGAAACCGTTAAAGCGGTGCGTAAAGATGTTACGGCGAAATGTTACGGAGGTGATATCAGTCGGAAGCGTAAGCTGTTGGAGAAGCAGAAAAAAGGTAAGAAGCGTATGAAACAGGTAGGTAACGTTGAAGTGCCACAAAAAGCCTTCTTGGCCGTTTTGAAGCTAGATTAAGTTCGAAACCACGAATATAAATAAAAATGAAATTACCGCGTAATTAACTTTATTGTTGGTAGCACCTATTGTTTGTAGGAGCGTTAAATGTGTATTGTTAAAAATACGAATCGCCTGTTTCTTATTTTCCCGTTTTTATTTGGGGTATCAAAAAATCCGATAACACAAAAAACGTCCGATACTAGCGTGTATCGGACGTTTTTGTTTATACCTTTTCGTTCATCAGCTAATGATGTGAATTATCAAGGATGTCGGATTACATGACAAGCTTGTATCCTTTTCCGTGAACGTTGATAATTTCAACAGAGGTTTCCTCTTTGAGATGTTTCCTTAGCTTGGTAATGTACACATCCATGCTTCGGGCATTGAAGTAGTTATCGTCTACCCAAATGGTTTTTAGCGCAAAATTTCGCTCTAAAACCTTATTGGCGTTGTTGCAAAGTAACTTCAATAATTCAGACTCTTTGGTCGTTAGTTTAACAATTTCTTCACCATCAATAAGCTGCTGCTTTTGGGTATCGAACTTGTATTTGCCCAATTGATACACATCTTGTATCGCATTCGTTCCTTTAGTCCTTCTGATAATGGCTTCCAATCTAAAAAGAAGTTCTTCCATACTGAAAGGTTTGGTGATATAATCATCCGCACCAATCTTAAAGCCTTGAAAAACATCCTCTTTCATAGACTTGGCCGTTAGGAAGATAATTGGAATATCCGCATTGATTAAACGGATGTCCTTGGCCAGTGTAAAACCATCTTTTTTAGGCATCATTACATCCAAAACACAAAGGTCGTACGTGTTTGCCGTAAATGCTTTGTAAGCTTCTTCTCCATCCGGACAAAGATCTGTTTCGTATCCTTTAGCTTCCAGGTATTCGCGCAATAGCATACCCAGGTTTTCATCATCTTCCGCTAAAAGAAGTTTGTATTCTTTTTCCATTCTTTTGTGCTTTTTATCGGTAAAAAGATTTCAAATTTTGTTCCTACATTTAATTCGCTTTCTGCAACAATGTTACCTCCGTGGTCGTCCACAATCTTCTTTACGTATGCCAAACCTAATCCGAAACCCTTAACGTTATGCACGTTACCTGTAGGAACCCGGTAGAATTTTTCGAAGATGCGACTAAGGTTCTCTTTAGAGATCCCCATTCCATTGTCTTTTACGGAAATGATAACCCCATTGTTTTTGTTCCAGGTTTTAACCTGCAATATAGGGATGCCTTTTCTGTATTTAAAAGCGTTGTCAAATAAATTATAAATCACATTGGTAAAATGTACCTCGTCCACATAAACCGTGCTGTTTTTCGCGTCCAGGCTTTCAATTATTTTACCTTTCTTATTTTCTACTTTGAGCTTAAAGTTAGTAGAAACATTGTGAATTAATTGGTTTATATCTAATTTTTTTATTTTCAGCCCCGATTTTCCCTTGTCAAAGATGGCCATCTGAAGAACCTTTTCTACCTGAAAGCTTAACCTCTTGCTCTCGTCCTGTATAACCCCGGAAATATGCTGCAAGGTTTTTGGCGTTTTAGCAACACTCGGATCTTTCAGCATTTGGGAGGCTAAGGATATGGTGGATATCGGGGTTTTAAATTCGTGCGTCATGTTGTTGATGAAGTCGTTTTTGATTTCATCCAGTCTTTTTTGCCTAAAAATAATCATGATAGTGATGATGGATGTAAAAATCATCACCAGGGTGAACGCGGCGGACGGTATAAAAGTCCCGATTGATTGTATCATGAAATTAGGTCTTTCGGAAAAATATAGGTTTAAATGATGCGCCTCAGGATGTGGGTCGTTCGGGAACAGGTATTTCTGATAAATTGTTTTGGATGCATTGGGCTTAAATCCTGTAGTGGCCATTGCCATTTTTCCTTTTCCGTCGAAAATAGCAAACTCAAATTGAAGGGTGATTCCCCTGTCTTCCAATTGTTTCATCAACAACACATCCACCTTCTCCCGGTCAATGCGTTCCGAGATAGATCTTTTAGGGAAAAAAGTATTCAGAATCATTTCCGCTTTGTCTTCCACTTTCGATTTGAGTTCATCCTGAATACTTAGCAAAGCACTCGTTAAAGGGCCAAACTTACTGGATCGGGTCGATATTGGTGAGCGGTTATCCAGGCTAAATATTAACGAATCTTCATTGAAGGTCTGCAAGGTAGTGCTGATATATTTGTCTTGCATTTGAAACTTAAACGAGAATTCCAATATTTCGTCTTCACTCAAAGCGTTATCCGGATTGTTATTGAAATACTTTGGGTCCCGTTGCAGGTTTTTGGGTAGCGCTTTAGATGCTTGTATTTTCTTTCTGTATTCTTTCTTTATAAATGCGGCTAGCTCAGAGTTTTCCTCGCGTTCAAGCTTTTCAATAACCTTGGTCATTGCCTGATTCACCAGCTTATCAAACTCTTGTTCTTTTCTTTTGCTGTCATTTTTCATCCAAAGCGTTTGGATATAGATGATACCGCCAAGGCTTGCCGCTATGATAAATGATAAAAGATATATGTATTTTTTATTCATTTCTGTCCTTTCATTGTTGGTAGGCCTTTGTTTAAAGGTTTGCGTTGTTAATTTAAAAGGCTTACAATATTGGGTATTCCGCTCATGAACGTTGATCGGAAAAGTTATCGCAATATAGTTATTTGCACTTTAAAATGACAATAATAATGTGTGTTAAGTTGTTGGTTGGATCAATTATTGCAAATCGTTTTTTCTAATAGAAACATTTTGTAGCGCTTCCATTGCCGCGTTTTGCTGCGATTCTTTTTTTGATGATCCCTCGCCACGGCCAAATACTATGTTTTCTATTTCAACCGATGATACAAATAACGGAGCGTGATCCAACGTGCCCGGTATTTCATCCGTTATAAATTGCACGTCCTTTTTATGTTTTTGCCCCCACTCAATTAACATGGATTTGAAATTATTGTCTTTGCTGGCTATTTCGTTCAGGTTAACAAAAGGGATCAGAATTTTTTTCAAGATAAACTTGCGGCATTTCTGGTAACCGCAATCCACAAAAATGGCTCCGATTAATGCTTCCAATGCATCTCCCGGGATATTCGTTATTTCAAGAGAAATTTTGGATTGGGATGTGATTATATTGTTTAAGCCTATTTTATTGGCTGTTTCGTTTAAAAAAGCACGGTTTACGATTTTTGACCGGGTTTTTGTCAGGAAACCTTCGTTTACATCGGGGTATTTGTTGTACAATTCTTGCGCAACAATAGCGCCTAGCATTGCATCACCTAAAAACTCCAGGCGCTCATTGTTAATAACTTGACCGTTATTTTTCTTTTTCATGGCAGATTTATGAACCAAGGACAATTCATAAATCCCCAGGTTATTGGGGCAGAAGCCGATTACAGACCTTAATAACAAATAAAGCCTTCTCCGGTCGGGAGAAAGCTTTATTATGTTCAATAATGTTTTTAACACAATCGATTAAATTGCTTTAAATATAACAGATGCATTATGACCTCCAAAACCAAAGGTATTTGAAAGCGCTGCTTTAACCTCTCTTTTTTGAGCTTTGTTATATGTCATGTTTAATTTAGGATCAATTTCCGGATCATCGGTAAAGTGGTTGATGGTAGGAGGAACAATGCCGTACTTAATAGCAAGGATACAAGCAATTGATTCTATCGCACCAGCAGCACCTAACAGGTGACCAGTCATTGATTTTGTTGAGCTGATGTTTAATTCGTACGCATGCGCACCAAACACTTCTTTAATCGCTAATGTTTCTGCGATGTCACCTCGGGGGGTGGCAGTGCCATGGACATTGATATAGTCGATTTCTTCGGCTTTCATATCGTTATCCTTTAACGCCATTTTCATCACATTTTTGGCACCCAGTCCTTCAGGATGTGGTGCTGTGAGGTGATGGGCATCGGCTGTCATTCCGGTACCAACTACTTCGCAGTATATTTTGGCACCGCGGGCAACGGCATGTTCATATTCTTCAAGAATTAAAGATGCTCCACCTTCTCCCATAACAAAACCATCGCGGTCTTTGTCGAAAGGTCGAGAAGCGGTAGCCGGATCTTCGTTTCGTGTAGAACATGCTTGCATCGCGTTAAAGCCGCCCATGCCAGCTTCACTGATAGCAGCTTCAGAACCTCCGGTTACAAAGGCTTTTGCTTTGCCTAAACGGATTAGGTTGTATGCATCGCCAATCGCATTGGTAGAGGATGCACAAGCTGAAACCGTGTTGAAATTGGGTCCCCTGAATCCATATTTCATTGAAATTTGACCAGCGGCAATATCACCGATCATCATGGGTATAAAAAATGGGCTGAAACGTGGCGTGCCATTGCCTTCCACAAAGCCCTTAACCTCTTTTGTAAATGTTTGAATTCCACCAATACCGGCACCCCAAATTACGCCTACCTCATCATGGTCGATGCTTTCAGCGTTGATGCCGGAATCTTGAACAGCCTGCTCAGCTGCTATTAAAGCAAACTGAGCAAACATATCAAGTTTTCTTGCCTCTTTACGATCGAAATAATCGTTAGAGTTGTAATTTTTTACTTCGCAAGCAAATTTTGTCTTGAAATTGGTGGCGTCAAATCGAGTAATGGGTGCGGCACCGCTTACTCCTTCAACCAGGTTTTTCCATAGTTCTTCAATGGAATTGCCCAAAGGAGTGATGGCTCCTAATCCCGTTACTACTACTCTTTTTAACTCCATAACTTCGTTTAAAGTGTAAACTTCGTTTTTAATTTAGCTTACTTAGCGTTTTCCTCTATATAAGAGACGGCATCACCAACTGTGCCAATGTTTTCTGCTTGATCATCAGGAATTGCGATGTTAAATTCCTTTTCAAACTCCATGATCAACTCAACAGTGTCAAGAGAGTCAGCTCCTAAATCATTTGTGAAGCTTGCTTCAGTTGTAACTTCGGTTTCGTCAACTCCTAGTTTGTCTACGATGATTGCTTTTACTCTTGATGCAATGTCAGACATAGCTTTTAATTTTAAGTTAATATTTAAAATTTATTGATTAAAATAACTTTGCAAAGGAAAAAAAATCAGGATAATCAGCCAAATAATATTTCAATAAAATCATTCCGGGGCGTTTTTTTTCTATTTTTGGGACATATAAAATCTACAGTAATAAACCTATAAAATACAGGAAATGAGTAAGGTTGCTATATTCGCTTCGGGTTCGGGAAGTAACGCAGAAAACATTGTAAATTATTTTAAAGGAAGGCTTAATTCAAGCGATTTTCACTTTTTTACGAACAACAGCAAAGCTTATGTCAACGAACGGGCGCTAAAATTGGGTGTTAACTTAACCTTATTTTCGCGTGAAGAGTTTTATAATTCGGATAAAATTATCGAAGTTTTAAAAGAGGAGGCATGCGAACTTATCGTGCTTGCAGGTTTTCTGTGGTTAATTCCAGAAAATTTTGTCGAGGCATTTAAAGGACGTATTATTAATATTCATCCGGCTTTATTGCCTAAATTTGGGGGCAAAGGAATGTACGGCAAACGCATACATGAAGCGGTTGTGGATAATAAGGAAACGGAGACCGGTATTACAATTCATTATGTTGATAGTAATTACGACGAAGGAAAGATTATTAAGCAGGTAACATGCAGGGTGTTGCCAACAGATACAGCTACAGATGTGGAAGCCAAAGTTCACGAACTGGAATATGAGCATTACCCGAAAGTTATAGCGGAGATGCTCAGTCAACATTCATCAGTGGGAAGTCAACAGTAACAGTGATCGGAATGTATGATTTTTATACTGATGACGAACACTCATTGTTTAGTTGACTACCACCCTTTGACCAATGTATGATTAGCTATATGCGTTTTTTATAACCAGTATTAATTTTTATATTCAAAAAAAAAATGTCTACACTTTTAGATTCCACCTATATTAGCGATAAACTGGATATCGACCTACCGTTAATTGGAGTTTACGATGCGCCTCATGACGCTATGATGGATAGGGTAATTGAACCGGTAGCTCACCGGAGAACTTGTATTTTTGCTTATTTTAACGCATGGATGCGCGGACAGACATTGAAATTAACTTCCATGAATTTTGGATGCAAGGGAAGCGGTTATTGGTTGTTCGGGAAAGAAACCAGAGATCGGGAGGAACTTGTTGATTTTTTGGTAGGTGAGGAAGGTTTAAAATGTTCTGGTGAATTGATGGATGATTGGTTGGATGTAACTCCTGCATATAGGTCAAAACACAAGTGTTTATATGTTGGGCCTATTAAAAACTCCATGGTTGAATATTTAAAGTCTGTTACCTTTTTTGTTAACCCGGATCAGTTGAGCGCACTTATTGTTGCAGCCAATTATCATGCCGGCCCCGAAGAGGGCAATCCGGTGGACATCCCGTTTGGCTCAGGGTGTATGCAATTGCTTACTTTGGTGCCGGATAACGAAAAGCCCAAGGCGCTGGTTGGAGCATCGGATTTGGCCATGCGTAAATACCTTCCAAACAATTTACTGGCTTTTACAGTAAATGTAAGAATGTTTGATAGGCTTTGCTCTATTGGGCAGGATAGCTTCTTAAATAAACCTTATCTGAAAGATTTAATAGAGTTTAGAAGGTCTACAAAATAGAATGACCGACCGGAACCCATTTAAGCATAACCTGATTCAGGGTTCTCAAATATTTGTTATATACGATTGACTGGCCTGATCTACTCATAAATTTTTCTATTACGAAAATATATGTATTAATCAGGCTAGCTTTCAATATGAGACTTTTAAAGAGTTTGGAGTTCCCTAAAGCATATGCTTACCAGTAATATTTGATCACTGTGCTACCGGAAGAGATAAATTATCGACCGATTGTTTTAGTGGTTTGTAGAATTGTTTGAACCTCTTCATGTCTTCTTTTTTAACGGGTTCTACGGGAGGAGCTTTTACTTTTAAAGGATCGATAGGTTTCCCATTCTTAAATACTCTAAAGTCAAGATGTGGGCCGGTGGATAACCCGGTTGAACCTACATAACCGATTAGATCCCCCTGTTTCACTTTGTCGCCTTTACTAATGCCTTTGGTAAACCCGTTTAAATGCATGTAAACAGTAGTATAAACGCTGTTGTGTTTTATTTTTAGATAATTTCCGCCTCCTTTGGCCTGGTACCCTTTGGCAATTACCCTACCATCACCGATAGAATACACATGAGTTCCTTTTGGGGCAGCATAATCAATGCCATGGTGGGGGCGTCTTATTTTTAAAACGGGATGGTATCTGCTGTGCGAAAAACGACTGCTGATACGTGAGAATTTTAATGGTGCTTTTAAAAATGCCTTGCGCAGGCTATTCCCTTTTTCGTCGAAATAATTGTAAGTTGTACTGTCTTCCATAAAGTTAAAGGCGTAATAATCGTCTCCTCTGTGATGAAAAAGAGCGGCTTCAATAGATCGGATTCCAACGGATGTAGAGTCTACATAATCCTCGGTATACATCACTTTAAAATAATCCCCTTTCTCAATGCCAAAAAAGTCAACCGTCCAGGCATAAATGTCAGATAATTCAAGCGCCAAAACCGGACTAGCGTTATTTTCTGTCATGGCATTCCATAAAGACGATGTAATAATTCCGGTTGCGGTTCTTTGCACTTTTCTTACAGGTTTCTGACCTTTGGTAATGGTTATTGAATCGTTTAGATTGTATACAACATAGTTAATCTTGTCTATCTCATACACAAAATACCGTGCTGTATGTAGCGTGTCATGATCAAGAAAAACATAATACGGATTACCGACTTTTATTTTTCGGACATCGAAGGTGTCTTTACTTTTATGGGCCAATAAGTCAATTTGTTTATAGGGGATATCGTACCTAAGAAGGATGGAAGCCAAAAACTCGTTTCTTTTCACTTTATTGTTTTCTATTACAAAGGAGTCAACAGGCAAGCCAAACATTAAATGGGCCGGTTTAGGTGCTTCAACCAGAGCAAGAGAATCAACAGTTGTTTCGCTTTCTACTTTCTTTTTATCGGGAGTGCAGCTGGCCATAAGTACAACTGCAATAAATAGTAATATGGATACGACGGGTTGGTTTCTTAATGTTATACGCATGATAAATTTTGAAATTGTATTGTGTTATGTTGTTTGATTGCGCAAGTTATTACATCAAACGAATAAATCAAGAAGGAAATTGTTGATTTATGGCAAAAAGACTCAAAATAAAAATAGATAATTAAATTTTCTATCCTTTAATTCTGTCAAATCCTTTTCCAAAAACATTGGATACATTGCCCATGGTCACAAAAGCCTCCGAGTCTATGTCTTTTATGATTTTAAATAATATAGAGGAGGTGCGTTTTTTTGAAATCACCATTAGTATTTTTCTGTGTTCACGGGTATAGCCACCCATACTATCAATCATGGTAACGCCTTTGTTGCCAACAGTCATGATTTTATCCATCATTTCCTCATATTTATCCGTAATGATAAATATTTGTACGGTTTGTTTATTGCCTGATATGACCAAATCTATACAGTAACTAAATATGGCCATGGAGATTAAACCATACATTATTTTTTCTATGTCCTGGAAAACAATGTAGCTCGTGGATATTATTACAATATCAAATGTAAGTAAAAGACGGCCCAGGCTGAAGTTTTTATATTTATTGATAATCATCGCAATGATCTCAGTTCCACCGGTACTTCCCCCATTAATAAATAAAAGGGCTGTGCCACTGCCACCCAGGGCAGCTCCTGTTAGCGTTGCCATAAATATGTCGCTAATTATAGGTTCGGTAAAATATTTGGTCAGCACCGAAAGCATTGTGGAGAATAGCACGATACAATAAACCGTTTTAACTCCATATGAAAACCCCAATTTTTTTAGTGCCAATAAAATTAAAACGATATTAATAGTAAGCGACGTTATACCAATGTCCCAGCCCCATAAAAAATAAAATGTACTTGATAAACCCGTAACACCTCCGCCAATAATATCAGACGGAATAAGAAAACCTGCCCAGCCAAGACTCGAAACGCAAACCGCAAAGGTTAGGAAGATATATGATTTTATTTGGTTAACTATTTTTGTCAATGTCATGAATACTGATTTTTATATCAGGTTAAACAGAGGATAGTTGTTGATGTGCACTAAATTACGCTCTTATCTGATCGAACCCTCTTCCGTATGCGCCGGAAACAGTACCCATGGTTACAAACGCATCCGAATCTATTTCTTTGATTATTCTAAATAAAATAGTTGAAGTTCTTTTCTTGGATATTACCATCAATATTTTCTTTTGATCTCCAGTATACGCACCTACGCCATCCAATATGGTACATCCTTTTTCAGTTCTTGAAATGATGTTTTCTGAGATTTCCTTATATTTTTCACTGATAATAAATAGCTGGACGGTTTGTTTGTTACCTGTAATAACCATATCCACCGCATAGCCAAAAATGGCCATGGTGATAAAGCCGTACATCACAATTTCAATATTATGAAAGACAAAGTATCCGGTAAAAATGATAAATACATCGCACAGCAACAACAATCTGCCCAAGCTGATATTCTTGTATTTATTAATAATCATGGCAATAATGTCCGTTCCGCCTGTGCTCCCCCCATTAATGAAAACTAAACCACCACCGGTTCCGGCAAGAGATGAGCCAATAAGCGTTGCCATAAAGGTGTCTTCGGTAAGCGGAGCCTTAAAATGACGGGTTAAAACCGAAAGCAGTACGCCGAACAAGACAATGCAATATATGCTCTTAATTCCAAATGAAAAGCCGAGAAGCCTTAAGGCCAGAAGCACAAGGATAGTATTGATGGAGATAGAAACCAATCCCACATCCCACCCCCATAAGAAATGGAAAGTACTGGCTAATCCGGTGATTCCCCCTCCGACAATCCCGGCAGGGATAATAAAAGCGGACCATCCCAAAGATGCAATACAAAGAGAAAAAGTCAACATGAAATATGACTTCACTTCCCTGATAACTGTTTGTCGTGACATTGCTGAAAATTTGATAATTATCAGACTTTTGGTCTGTGTTTAAATGCTTAATAAACTTTCGGCAAAGTAAAGTAAAGGTTGTTATAAGAAAATGAAACTATTGTCATGTTTTTCAACAAATTTATTATGATTTTTCTCAGTTATTAGATTTGATTTTCGAAAACCAATCATCTGTCAATAGGCATGGTCATTGGTAATGACACTCTCCGGTATTCAGCTATTTTAGAAGTTGCAGAATTTGTTTGGAACAATTTAAAATGTAATACGTGCCAACTTTGTAAAACGGGAATTTTCTAAGGCATATTGCAGGCGTAAGGCAACCCCATAATACGATGAAAGGCCGGCTGAATGAGCCGACCTTTCATACAAGTTTGATTTAAAATATTAGCCTACTACCACATTGATTATTTTCCTGGGAACAATAATCATTTTTTTCACTGTTTTTCCTTCCAGCCATTTTTGAGCGCTCTCGTGCTTTTTGACGGCATCCTCAATTACATCATTGGCTGCATCTGCCGGCATGTCAAGTTTAAAGCGCATTTTGCCGTTAAACGAAACGGGATAGCTGAAAGTGGACTCCACCAAATGAGCCGGTTCAAATAGCGGCCATTGTGCATCGCATACCGTTTCTGTTTTCCCTAGTTTTTCCCATAACTCTTCACTCATGTGCGGTGCAAAGGGAGCAAGTAAAACGGTCAGTGGTTCTAATATTTCACGTTTATTACACTTTAAGGTACCTAATTCGTTAACGCAAATCATAAAGGCACTTACGCAGGTATTAAACGAGAATTTCTCAATATCGTCGCTAATCTTCTTAATGGTTTTGTGAAGAACCTTGAGCTCATCTTTTGTTGCTTTTTCATCGGAGACTTCCAACTTGTGGTCAGCATTAAAGAATAAGCGCCATGTTTTACGCAAGAACTTGTGAACACCGTCTATACCATTTGTGTCCCATGGCTTGCTTTGTTCCAGCGGCCCCAGGAACATTTCGTACAAGCGCAATGTGTCTGCTCCGTACTCTGCAATAATATCATCCGGGTTAACCACGTTAAACATGGATTTTGACATTTTTTCTACTGCCCAACCACAAATGTATTTTCCATCTTCCAATATAAATTCTGCATCTTTATATTCCGGATTCCAGCTTTTGAATTTCTCAATATCTAACACATCGTTACTAACAATGTTTACATCAACGTGGATAGCAGTTGTTTTGTATTCGCCTTTTTTATTAAGGGAGACAAATTTGTTGGTTCCGTTGATTCTATAAACAAAGTTCGAACGGCCTTGAATCATTCCCTGGTTAATCAATTTTTTATAGGGCTCATCTTTGACAACATGCCCCATGTCGTATAAAAACTTGTTCCAGAAACGAGAGTAAATTAAGTGTCCGGTTGCATGCTCGGTACCCCCAATATATAAATCTACATCTTGCCAATATTCGTTGGCTTCTGTACCAACTAATGCCTTGTCATTTTTAGGATCCATGTATCGCAGGTAATAGGCCGATGATCCTGCAAAGCCGGGCATAGTATTTACTTCCAGCGGATACGTGTTTTTATAAACCCAGTTTTTGGCACGTGCCAATGGTGGTTCGCCTTTTTCTGTAGGCAGGAATTTATCTATTTCGGGTAATTCCAGGGGCAAGTCGGATTCACTGACCATTTGTGGCATGTCATCTTTATAATAAACCGGGAATGGCTCGCCCCAATAGCGTTGACGACTGAAAATAGCATCGCGCAGTCGATAGTTGGTCTGTACATCACCTACTTGTTGTTCCCTGATGTATTCTTTTGTTTTTGCAATGGCTTCAGGTACACTTAGTTCATTTAAGAAACCCGAATTAACCATGGTTCCGGCTTTGGAATCTATAGAATCTTCCCATGTTGCTGGATCGGTAGCTTCTTCTCCTTCAGGAACAACTACCTGTAAAATGGGCAGATGGAAGTGTTTAGCAAAAGCAAAGTCGCGAGAATCGTGCGCGGGGACAGCCATTATTGCACCTGTGCCGTATCCGGCCAATACATAGTCGCCAATCCAAACAGGAATTTCTTCGCCCGATAATGGGTTGATGGCGTAGGAGCCCGAGAATACCCCGGTTACCTTTTTAACTTCAGCCTGGCGTTCGCGTTCGGTTCTTTTTTGGGTTTCTGATATGTAAGCATCCACTTCAGCTCTTTGCTCAGGTGTGGTAAGCTGATCTACTAATTCGCTTTCCGGGGCTAATACCATAAACGTAACTCCAAATACAGTATCAGCCCGTGTGGTAAAGATATCCATTTCTACATCGGAATCTTTTACCTTAAATTTCATTTCGGCACCTTCGCTCTTGCCAATCCAATTACGTTGGATCTCTTTTAATGAGTCTGTCCAGTCCACATGGTTTAATCCATCCAATAACCTTTCGGAATAAGCGGATACGCGTAACAGCCATTGGCGCATCACCTTTTGTTCAACCTGGTGGCCACCTCGTACCGAGATTCCTTCCTTCACTTCGTCGTTGGCCAAAACCGTACCTAAAGCAGGACACCAATTAACCATGGTGTCGGCTAAGTAGGCCAATCGGTAGTTCAACAATATTTCTTGTTGTTCTTTGTCCGTTTTAGATTTCCATTCAGCCGCCGTGAATACCAATTTTTCTGTGCACGCCAAATCCAAACCTTCCGTACCAACAGCATTAAAGGCTTCTATCAATTCTGATATTGGAGCTGCTTTTTTGGCCTGGTTACAGTAATAACTGTTGAACATTTGGATAAACGCCCATTGCGTCCAATGGTAGTAATCCGGATCGCAAGTTTTAATTTCCCGGTCCCAATCGTAGCAAAAACCAATTTTATCCAACTGCTCACGATATCGGTTTAAGTTTTTCTCCGTAGTGATAGCCGGGTGCTGACCGGTTTGTATGGCGTATTGCTCGGCAGGCAAACCATAGGCATCGTAGCCCATAGGGTGCAACACGTTAAAACCATTCAGTCTTTTAAAACGACTGTAAATGTCAGAAGCAATATAACCCAGCGGGTGACCAACGTGTAATCCGGCTCCCGAAGGGTAAGGAAACATGTCCAAAACATAAAATTTAGGACGGTCTTTATCAATTTCCACTTTGTAGGTCTTGTCACTTACCCATTGTTTCTGCCATTTTTCTTCAATGGCTTTAAAATTGTAATCCATTTTATACCTGTATGTATTTAGTACTTTTTCAAATTTTGATAAGCTCAATAAACGAGATTGCGAAATTAAGAAATCTTTTACAAAATAGTAGTTGAGATTGGAATTAAGCTGCAATAATCAATTAAGAGGTAAAGTCTTGTTGGCTAGAAAAAATCTTTTACAAAAAATATCCTTACTGACCTACTAAGTATTATTTCGTCTATCGTATTGATCAGAATAGCAAGAGATTTAACCCGGATTATGCATTAGAACTTCGTCGTGAACATTGAAAGTGCAATCTTACTAGGTTTTCATCGTTATGGTGAGTTGAAGTGAAGCAGCGGAGTGTCTTGTTTTGAAACAATTTCAATGTGTAATAGATTATCTAATGTATATTGGGTTTAAACGAGTAAGCATGCTGTCTGGGTAATTAATCCACCTTCATGCAAAAGCGTTAAAAAATCAGTAATCGAAGCGTTAAGAAAGATTTTTTGCGATAAGTGAGTGTAATATTATGCTTGTTTAGGTATTATCGAACGGAGCAAAAATCAATAAAAGTAAGAGCTGTTTGAACGCAGTGAGCCTGCCTGGCCGGTAGGCAGATTCCTTCCTTGTAGCAAAGAGCACTGATTTTTAGCTTTTTCATGTCTGCGGCGCCGCAAATGGCAGTGCAATTTGTATTTCGTTGGCAGCTAAGGCTATTGTAGCGTAGCTGAAATCATAACCACCGTTGAGATATAAAAAACTGAGGTGAACTAATAATGAAAAGCCCGTCGGCTTGAGACAAACGAGCTTTAGGTTATTAGGAGCGTTTTATTGTCGGACACTAACGAAAAAATATAATGCTTGTTTGCTTACACATAACCGTTACACAAATAATACTGCAATTGAAACAGTAACCTTGTTAAGTGACTGGAATTAAGTAAAGAAAGCAACAGTATTCCGTAAAATGGAAATTTCAGGATTATTTTAATACATCGTGCATCAGAATCAGATAGTCTTTCAACAAACGAGGTAATAAAAATTTACGTTTAATATTATCCCGGGCACTTTTCCCAATCATTTCGCTGAGTTTTTTGTTTTGCATCAGCTCTATGATACAATCCGCAAAGCCTTGGCAATCATTTGGATCAAAGAGAAAACCATTTTCCCCATCGTCTATTTGAACGGGAATACCGCCAACGTTTGATGCCACAACAGGAGTACCTTTCCACATGGCTTCCGTTACACACAAACAAAAACCTTCCCGCAAGGATTTTTGTATGACAACATCAGAGTACCTCTGAACTGCATTTACAAGGTAGTCATTGTTTCCTAATACGAACAATATATCATCTTTAAAAGGTAAGTTTTTAACCGAATGTTTGATTCGGTTAAAGATATCTACACCTTCCGGATCATCGGTAGCCAAGTTATACATGTATAGCAATCTACAGTCAATGCGTTTTTTTACTAATTCAAATATATTCAGTACACCTTCGGGGTCTTTCCATTTATCCATCCTTGAAACCTGTGAAATAATGGGTTTGTCAGTAGGTATGCCGGCATCTTTCAGTATTTTTTTGCAGCGTAGCTCGGATAATTCTATGTTTTTAGGTGCCAGCGGATCAATGGCCGGATGGATTATTCGTTGTTCTACCGGGATATCCTTTTTTTTGTATTTTTCGGCGGAAACAATCATTACATCATAACGAAGAATAAATGGTTTAATAAATTCCCAGTACTCAGGATTCGGATGTGTAATGTCAATATGGCATCGCCAGATCCATGGTTGACTTTTTTTTATATACTTGATTAATGAAAGCGGTTGGGGGTCATGGATAACTATGCAGTCATGGTCAAAATGAGTGTATGTGGCAAAGTTTGAATTCACATTTAAATAATTGCGTTTGTCCTCCTCGTGCAAAATATCCATGGAACCTTGTAAGCCATTATGCATTTTTTTTGTGATATTGTAGAATTCAAGATTACCATGTAAAACGCGCCACCCTGTATCCAATCCAATGTCATTCGATAAGGGGACAAGGTTATTAAGGATTTCTGCCACCCCGCCACCAATAAAAGTAGAATTAACATGTAACAAGTGTTTCTCGTATAGCCTGGAGGCCAATTGATAAATCTCATATACCTCTTTTTCCCCTACAATAGGTAAATAATCTTCCATTTGTTTCATGGCAAAAATGCTTTAAGTAATGTTTTATATACAAAGGAATACAGTTGTGATTCGCTATATATGATCCTGAAGATTTTGGGCTAGCTAAAATTTAACGAATATTAGGGAGGAATGCAAAAAAAATGAAATGGATCAAGGATTGATGGACTTAAATATTTGAATGTAACCTATCGCAACCTTACATCAATAGAATGATAAACCCGCCATATGCATTAGAAACACTGTTGCGCAATTCAACTACTGGAAAACATGGCGTTTCACTGAGTTGCTTCAACCGACCCGATCGTTGCTATGCCTCGTGTCGGCAACACCTTCTTTTATATTGTTTTAATTGCTCATTATGTACCTCTAATATATCATCCTGGTAAAAGACAAAATAAAATTGCACTGTCAAATCTAAATGCATGCTATAACTTCAGTATTATCTTGATAATTGAAAACTTTTTATAAATTTGCACGACTTTGTTGGAATACGTATGGTTTTCATATCATATATGATTAACTATATTGGGCCCCTTAGTTCAACGGATAGAATACTGGATTCCGGTTCCAGCGATATGGGTTCGAATCCCGTAGGGGTCACCAGAGCGGGGATTTTGTCAGTTTTGATGAAATCCCTTTTTTTATGCCCTTCTGTGTACCTTGCCAGCTCAGGGATTAGAGAGAAAAAAGAATTTACACGTGGGGTTCGAACTTGGTTGTTTTCGTGATTGTAGTAAATTCCTTCGGGGAATAGCAAGTTTTGGAATACTTTCTTACTGTCAATACTTAGTGATTCCCACATATTCAGCAAATTAGAACTTATTTTGGTGACAAATTTCAGTGCATTATTGAGGTTCGAACTATAATTCCCTGTTGCATTTAATTCTTGCTCAATTTCGACAATTTCTTTCTCGAATTTCGGCTTAAACTTATCATATAAGGAACGGTCTATTTCTCCAATAACAAATCTTTCTTCGATTGCATCCAGTTTCTTTAGTACCTCACTTCTTTGTGCTTTAAGCTTTTTAGAATCTTCACTTTTCGATTTGAAAAACACATTCATCTGTTCTGATAGTACTACCTTGATTACTTCTTGCTCATCTTTGTCGATATGAAAAGCAGAAACTAAATTCTGAAACATCTGATGCAATGATTTGGCACTTTTATTCACTCTGCAACCTTTCGTTCTGCATTTGTAATAGTATATGCCTTTTTTCTTTACTAAATATCCTGTCATTGGTGTTCCACATTTCTCACACTTGGTAAATACCTTTAATGGTAAGTTCTCGTTGTCTTTGTCATGTACAAAGCCATGAACCCTATTTTCCTGGCGAATATTATTTACTTGTAAAAACAAATCACGAGTTACCAAGGGTTCATGCCGCCCCTCAATAACCTCACCCGGTAGCATTTTGCTTGTAATTAAACCACAGTAAAACGGATTTGTAAATAGGTTGTGTAATCTTTTTTCAGAAATATCAACGCCCAATGTTTTTAATTTTCGCGATATTTCTGCGTTAGGAGTTTGTTTATATGCTTTCCATTCAAAAGCCTTCTTTAATATTTTACCTTCAGCATTCACTACTAAATTACGCTCAGTTGCTTTTCCTTTATTAAGGTCAGTATAACCTCTTGGAGCAGCCCAAACCCAATGACCTTTCATTAACAGTTCTTTCATTCCGGTTACCACTTTATCTCGTCTCAACTCATTGTCCATCTGACCGAAAAGAAACATTATATTTTGCTGAAATGCACCTGAAGGAGTTGTTGGGTCAAGTTCCTGAGTTACAGCTAATGTTATAATACCATGCTTTTTAAGCAAATCATTGGCAATGGAAGCTCCATTGATGCCAGAACGAGAGAAGCGTTCATAAGAATATACGATAACGTAATTGATGCTTTTTGAGCGTTTTAAAAAGGTGAGCATACGGTTAAATTCTTTTCGGTCATCGGTTTTAGCAGATTCGTACGTTCCACCAAAATAACCGACAATATTTAGCCCTCTTTTTCCTGCAAAATTTTCACAATATTTTTTTTGAGAACTAAGACTTGTATTATCCTCTTGGTCTGCCGACGATACTCTTGTATAAATCACGGCATTATTACCTTCCTTGAATTTTTTAGGGACTTTCGGTGCAAATTGTTGAAAAAGGGATAAATTGCTCATAAACTTCGTTTTTAGACTTACTCTCTACAAATATACTGATTCCCTGGATTTTACATAACCCTATAGCTCTTGCTCTACAACTTCTTCCTTTGATAAGGACTCAAGAATCAATAAAGAAAAGGTTTCAGCGCAATCAAAAAGGTCATTGTAATCCTGTTCTGTAATATCCTTGTATTTATTTCTTCTTTGCAGTTCCCCTATAGAAAGGCGTTGTTTTGCCCTCTGAGTAGCTTCTTGAATAGTATGTGAATCTGGTTTTTGCATAATTATTTTAAGAATTATGCTGTAAACCTATGTAACTTGAAGTGTGTAGATTGGCTTGTTAATGGTTGTTTTGTTTGTTTTTGGCTGGATGTAGTTATTTTTTGTTATTTGTAAGTGAAAATGCTTTAAATAAGGGCAATAACTCCAAATGTGGTTTGCATTTATTATCTGCGGTTATTATTAATTTCAGTATCAACATTATGAATAGATACAGCAAACCATTCCGCTGTTTTCTTTCTTTAATATAGTTTGATAAAGATTTCATCCATTTATTAGAATCTAACATTCATTTTCCACGAAAGCGAATTAATCTTTTCATTAAGTCCTTGCAATGAACTTATAAGCTCTGAAAATTCAGGAGAATCTCCATGTATCATTTGCTCTCGCATGATTTTATAATCTGCTTCCCATGCAGGAAGCAATTCTTCCGGAGGAATAAAATCAATTGTTTGGGGTTGGTGTAAATTATAATCCACACCACCTAATTTAGTAAAACTATGTCTGTGTTTTACAATTGTTTCGTAAAGTTCTTTGTTTTCAAGAGCTTTGTCCATATGCTCTGTTTTTGATATTTGATGAATATCGTACAAATGCCTACTTAATCTGTCAACCCTTATTTTTTCTTTCGGACGTTGAAATTCCTCATGCAACAAAAACATTTTTTCCAGAAACGTACGCTCAGGTAGAACAGAAGGTATTTGTACTGGCCTTTGAGCAAACACTGCCTCTGGATAGGATTCATCAACCAAAGAAATAATTGAGTTATCCTCAAAAGGCTCTCTTAAAGAGCGACAACCAATTTCTATTTGAACCCTGGGCTGAATATAACCTGGTGTTACTATCACATTGGGATAATACACACTTATAATAACAGGGTCTTGGTCACTTGTAACTATTTCTTCCGGCTCAATACGGACACCTGTTAATCCTTTTGCTTTAAAAGCTTCCTGTAGTTCTGGGTATAGTTTCTCTATAATATATGAATTAGCTGTTTTACGGAGATTAGTCCTTTGTTTTTTACCTAATTCGCCTTCAAAACCAAAGAAAGTACGGTTAACGGCTAAGTCAATATCCTCACTAAATCTCTCTATTATTGCCCATGACTTGCTAAGTGAAGTACCCCCTTTAAATACCAAGTGTTCTCCAATTTCCAACTCAAATAAAATGGAAAGTGTTTGAACAACCCACCAATCTTTTTCAACTGCAAATGCAGGAAGGTTGGTCTTTTCCCAAATCTGATTGTATGCTACCTGTTTGTCTGCATCCGGAACACTATGCCATCTATTCATAATCTTCTTTTTTTAAGGCTTTTCTCATAATAATTCGTATCCACTCCGGGGCTAGTTTTATATCGTGTTCTAAACGATGCTGCTCTTCTTTTTCTAATTGTTTTAGTACAATCTTTATTTCATCATCAGTTGCATTATCTTTTCCTATTTCTTTAAGTGCTTGTATGACTAGGCTACTAATAGCTCCAATCGTAGCAAGGTTTTTAGGAGAAGTTTTCTTGAATTTTATCGTTCGTTGCCCAATTTTAATAATCCGGGCAGAACCATCTGTCAGATAAACAATTTTTAATGGTACTTGAGTTGATAAACCAAGGGCATTTAATGCTAAAACTCCGGTAGGAACAATGCGAGCTTTATCTCTTTTAGCTATTGCTTTTGCTATTTCTTCAACAGTTGGCTGAATCTCCCCAAACATTTCATGTTTCTTTAAGCGTGCATACATACCTCTGGCTACTCTGGATATTTCATCTCTCATAACAAGTCGCTCCAAAGCTTTCCCTACTGCTTTCGACGAACCAAAGCGTAAAAAATCATCCACAAAAAACACCGAACCCCTCTTGGCTTTTTTTATTTTTTCAATTATATGTATTTCAGTTGTTTCAAGCATCTATGATGTATTTTTATGTCGCAAATTTAGTAAATATTTGCGACAATATCGTAGTTGTAATGCTTAATTGTAATTTGAAATCCCGGTTACTAAACTACAAACAACCTTTACGTTTCAATATTTGGCTTTTATGTTCTTATAATCAGAGTTGTAAATAATAATTATCGGTCTTGAAATTTCACATATATAGAATAAATTTGTGAAATTAATGTCGCAAATTTGGTGGATATTTGCGACAAAGCCATTCCTTACAAACACTCAGGCACTCAGCCTTAATCATTCATGCTAACAAGGTTTTTAAGCTCTGTGTTAGACAAGTCTCCAATCCATTTCTCACCTGCTGAAACGGTTAAATCAGCCAGGTGTTTTTTATCCAGGAGCATTTCGTTAATCTTTTCTTCAAAAGTTCCCTTGGAAATCATGCGATGTACCAATACATTTTTTTGTTGACCAATACGAAAAGCCCTGTCGGTAGCTTGTGCTTCAACAGCTGGATTCCACCACAAATCGTAATGGATAACATGATTAGCTGCGGTTAAATTTAATCCTGTACCACCGGCTTTTATGGATAGAATGAAGATTTTTTTATGCTTTTTAGTCTGAAAATCTTCAACCAAAGCATCTCTTTTCTGACGAGAGATACCACCATGCAGGAACAAAGGTTTACTATCAAAAACATCTTCTAATATACGTACAAGAATTGCCCCCATTTCTTTGTATTGGGTAAATATCAGTACTTTTTCATCATTCTCGTAAATGGAACGAAGCAACTGAATCAACATCTCCGTTTTTCCTGATAATTCTATACGGTCATCTTCTTTCTTTAAGAATTGTGACGGGTGATTACATACCTGTTTTAATGCTGTCATCATTTTAAGCACCAGCCCTTTTCTTTCGATGGAGTCTTCTTCTGCATTTTCAAGCGTTTTCATCATCGAATCGACTACATTTTGATAAAGTGCTGTTTGTTCTTTTGCAAGTTCCACAAAACAATCATGCTCAATTTTTTCGGGTAAATCCGATATGATTAATTTATCGGTTTTTAACCTTCTAAGAATGAAAGGTTCTGTTATTTTTCTAAACCTTTCCAGTTGTTCCTCATTATTGTCATTCTCGATAGGTGAGGCAAAAGCTTTCTTGAAATACTTTGCTGAACCCAGGTAGCCCTTATTAACGAAATCAAACAAACTCCAATATTCACTTAACCTGTTTTCAACAGGAGTTCCACTCATAGCGATTTTAACATCGGCTTTTAATTTTTTAACTGCTTTTGTTTGTTCCGTTCCCGGATTCTTTATGTTTTGTGCTTCGTCAATTGCCAATACTTCCCACTTAATCTTTTGAAATTTAGATGCATCGCTACGCAACATTCCATAGGAAGTAATTACCAAATCGCATTCATCGGTTTTAAATTCTCGTTTTGCACCATGATATATATGAGGTAACAATTGCGGTGCAAATCGTTCAATCTCCTTCTGCCAGTTAGTAATCAATGTTGTAGGAACAACAACCAATGCTTTCTTCTTATTTAAGCGACCTTCTTTTTTGAATTGCAGTAATAAACTAATGACTTGCAATGTTTTTCCAAGTCCCATATCATCAGCAATAATGCTTCCAAAGCCTACCTTACTATTGTTGTATAGCCATTGGTATCCACGTTCCTGGTATGGACGCAATGTTGCATTCAATTCGGCAGGAGTTGCAATTCTGTCGCTTTGTAATAATTCATTTATCAATTGTCTTGCAGTATCTGAAAGCGATATTTTTGCTTCCTGATACTCCTCAGTCAAAGCAGACTGGAGCAATTCCGCATGAGAGAGCTGCTTATCTTCGTCAAGATTAGCGAGCAAGGTTGCCACTTCTTTTTGGTCAATTAGCACATATTCTCCCTTAATATTTACCACACCCGATGTGCCGTCAACCAACTTTTTAAATTCACTTACCGGAATGGTTTTGTCGCCAATAGCTATTTGCCATTCAAATTGCAGCATTTCGTTAAGGTTAAGATAACTTTTGCCGGACGAGTTTGAATTGTTGCTTTCTAATTTTAAAGATGCTTTAGGGCGAGCCAGGCTCTTAAGTGAGTTAGGCAATAAAATACGGATGCCCAACAATTTTACTACAGGCAAGATGTTTAGTAAAACTTCGGCAAAAGTATCTGAATCAAAGAATAGCTGTTCTTTACCCGAGGATGATATTAATGGATTTATTGCAGTAAAATCATGCGATAAACTTGCCAGTGCTTGAAATAATGATGTCTTAAATTTATTGTATGTTTTATCTTTAATGAAATCAGCAAGTGATATTGGTTCCTGAATTGAATCCTTACGGTTTTCAACCCAAAGTTGAAATTCAAAGTTGTTTTCATCTGGATTATCATCAATTTTAATAAGTGGTACGTATGGCTTTTCGCTAATGTAAAAACGTTGCAAATATTGATGTATGGCTTCTGGTATTTGTTTTTCACCAAGCTGATTAAAAGTATAGCATTCATTCCTGAAGAATAATTGTTCAATTTTTGTTTCTAAATACTGCGTTGCTCTTGCTTGAACGGAACTATTCTCTTTTATATAGTGACTTAAGAAAAGTGACACGATGGTAATGGATTGTTCTCGAAACGATAAGTATTTTTGCTTTTTTGCACTAACCGACACTTTAACCAATGTCGGAGAAATACTTTGTTCAAGTGCTTCAAGTAAAGCATTAACTTCTTCGTTTATTATAGCCGGAATCCATCTTATTACATACGTGTCTTTTTTTATTGCTAATATTTGAGGCAAATAAGCTCCACATTCGGCAAGTTTAACGCTTAAATGCCAGGCTCTGTACAAGGTTTTTAAACCCGGTGATAATCGTTGTTCATATTTTTTCGGCAATCTTGCCAGGAAGTTAATCAAGGAATCTATTCCATCGTCAGCTGCATTAAAAACCAAATCTCCTTTATCGGAATTGAAGCTTATTTTTTGGAAAGAGCAATCGTGATTAACAAATAACTCCCCCTTTTCAATGCTTTCAAAAACTTTTGGCTCGAACTCCACAACCTCTTTATCCAATAAGGATTTGGCATGACGGGCAAGAGCTTTGTAGTTTTTCCTGAGCAAGGGTACAAAAGGTTTATCGTAAAAAATACTTTTCGCTTCAAGCAACGACAAAAGATTTTCTGTTTGAGGTGTTACTTTTGACAAATCAAAGTGTACATCATTTACTTCTGCTACGTTAAGGTTTTCCGATGGATTATCCTGAATCATTTGTTGAAAAACCGGAATATCCATTTCACTTTCAAGGGTCATTCCGGTTTTGGTTAACTCATTTAATATGTCTAAACCATGTAGCTGAAAAATAAGGAAGGGGTTTCTGTCAATTTCGGCCGAAATCATATAAATAACCGATGCTAAATGTTTGCAGGGGACAGCCCAATCGGGGCATGAGCATTGCATGTTGAAATCAGACCACTTATTGGGGAATACAGCTATATTATGTGTTTTTGCTATTTCGTTTAATTCATGTGGCAATTTCCGGTTAAGTAAATTAGAGAGCAACAAAGGGTCTTTACTAATGGCTTGTATTAACTTTTTCTTCTCGGTATCGGAAAACATTGGTACTGTAACCTGAACCGAGTAGGGTGTTCGACGGCTTCCTTTAACTTTAGCTTCAATGTTGTTATTTACTGTATTAATGGATGCTACATATCCATTACGAGCATAACTTCTACCTCTGGGTAATCTGTTTGAATAGTCAATATCTGTAAGTGCTTTTAGGAAGTGTTCTCCCCACCACGTTTGTCCAAATTGCTGTGCCATTGGTTAAAAGGTTTTTAGCTATTTTAAAAACTCAGTTTTGATATTTTTGAGTTCAGGTAATCTTTAAAAGCTTGTGGATATACAACCTCTATTTCCCCGGGTAATCCCAACACAAACCTACCAACGCCAATGAAGTTACCTACATCAGTTGTAAGTATGTATTTGTGGTCATCAGATTCTTTGATATTTTTTTCACTTAAAGGAAACTCTTCAACAAGTAGGTTGTAAGCCAGCATTGATAATTTTAATTGTATAGCAATTGGTTCAAAGCTTTGCATTCTAAAAATATCGGTTATGCCTTTGTGATGTTTTGGTTTGTATTGCCAGCATTCATCGGTTACAACAACTTCTTTAATTCTTGCTGTTTTAAATATCTTGTTGCTTTGGTCTTCGGTATCATAACACCAAATGCCCATATAATTCACAGTAAAATCAATAGGTTCAACCAACCTGTCACGGATATTATTGCTGTGACCTGACTTATATTCTTTTAAAACAACCTGTTTTTGTTGCTTTATTGCCTGAATTACATTGAAGATATTATCGGTTTCTTCTTTTTTAGATATGGCATGAATAACCCGGTCAAAATCATACAAGCTATATAGCTTCTTTGCAAGCTTGTCCTTTAATTCAGAACCATCTTCGATAGAATGAATAGCCTTACCCAAAATAAACGCTTCTTCTTCGGTAAAATGAAGTAGTTGGCTAATGTCTTTAGCCGAGGAATCGTCTTTATTAATTTTAAAATATCCGTTCTTGTTCTCAATCACGAAACCAACTTGTTTAAATGTATCGAAATAACGATATACAGTTCTTGGAGAAACATCGAAACGTTCGGATATTTCCTGAATCGTTCTGCCATACTTACAATCAAGCATTAACAGAATCTCCAACATTTTTTGAAACTTCGCTTGTTCTGCCATTTTAGTCAACCTTAATTGATTCAGATTTATTTCCTATTCCTGAAATAGTAACATTCTCAATAGCCCTAGAAACAGCCACATAGAGTAGTGATTTTTCATTCTTCAAGTAATTTGCTTGCCATTCACTTTCCATCTCGTTAAAATTGTATGGCAACTTTGGTATTGTTCTGTCGTTGGCATCAACAATAAAAACATGTTTGAATTCCAGACCTTTCGTCTTATGAAATGTTAATAGAGCTAAAGAATCAGTGTTAACATTACTGTCGTTATTTGTATAGGGGATATTCTCCTTATGTAATATGTTTCTGAAATCTTTAAGAGCATCTTTCGTTCTTGCGCAAATTGCTAATTCACCATTTTGATAACCTTTGTCCTTTAGGTCTTTAAGACTATTAAGAACAAAATCAATTTCATCATTCTTGGTTTTAAAAATTTGGTATGTTGGCTTATTGCCATGAAATAAAGAAACATAGCCTCCTTTATTTTCTTCTTCACCATCAAAATTGTCATAGTGGCAATCTTGAATAACAGAAAAAGCCATTTTCTTAATTTCTTCGGTTGTTCGGTAATTAATTCTTAAACGTCTGCTTCTATTACCTCTTACATTAATACCTATTTTTGAGAAGTTAATATGCCTGTCATATATTTTTTGCATTGGGTCGCCAACCATGAATAAATCATTTGGTTTTTCAGCAACTAAACTTCTAACAAGTCTTAATTCAATATTTGAAAAATCTTGAAGTTCATCTACAAGACAATAATCGTAAGGGGTAATATTATTTTGAATTAAGTAATTATATAAAGCATTAAAGGTTTCATCCTTATAGTAAAGGTGTTTTTCCTTCTTTTGAGCCTTAAACTTTTCAATATACTCCCAAATTTCAGTTCGTTGTCTTCGGCTAATTGGTTTGCCACGTCCTTTTCTTGAGGTCTTGATATATTCACTAAGCGAACTGACATTATTATATAGAATAACGTCTTTATATTCTGATTCAAGGAACTCAGGTGAGTATTGGGTTAGTTCAGCGGAAATTAGTTCTTCCCATATCTCACTGGCACTTTTTACCGGGTTTAGCTCAAATGTTTTATAGTCTTCTTCAAGAATATTATACTTTGAAATTAAGCTGGCAACAATACTATCTATCGTTGAAACAGTAATATTACCTTCATTCATATCCAAACCTTTAATTAAATGGTTTAGATTGTCCGTTAAAGCATTTGTATAGGTAGTGAAAAGAATACTTTCCGATGATTTTTTTATTTGAGTCAGGTATTTTAATCTGTGAAGTGCAGCTACTGTTTTTCCTGTACCAGCTCCACCACTTACTTTTACTGAACCTTTAAAGTATCCATTCACTAATTTTCTTTGTGAGGGGTGCAGGTAATACTTCCATTTTTTTAAGTTCCCAGACAGTATCTCATTGAATAGATTATCATCTGTTAATTCAATGAAGCTTCTTTGGTTATTAATACTATTAACCTTAGCTTCAATTTCCTGTTCCTGTACTTTACCTTCCTCAATTTCATAAATAATATTGTCAATATCAGCTCCATCCATCAAGTAGAACAGATTTTCAAATACATCAGTTGGAATGAATTGTTCAAGTTCCTCTAAATCATCAATAGTATCAATTTTAATAATAGAAGGTAACAATACTTCCGGAACGCCAATCTTTAATAGTTTATCATTCCCAATTGTCGATAAAAATGGTTCAGATTTGTAGTTTACCTCCTTACTCTGCTGAACTTCCAATGTTTCCTCAGGGGCTGTAAACATTTGCATTGATTGGGTAGCATCATTCCATTGAAAAACTTTATTTGTAGCCCATTGGTAAGCTTCATCGTGATGGTCAACCCAAAGTAGGTAAAATATATCTCCGGATTCCGGAACTTTAATGATAGCACGATATGTTTGGTCAATACGTGCAGACCTTAATGATTTATCTTTAAAAGTTGAGATTGGTTCTAAATGGATTCCGGCCGATTTAGAGTTTTCCCTGAACTTTTTTTGAAAATCAATCACCTTTTTTTGAATCCCTTTCGGTAATAAAATCAAGGATTCAAAAAACTTATCGTAGAATAGTAGTTTCATATTGCAATGTTTAATTTCAATGGTAATATGTTTCTCGCTTGCGCTCGATTCATAATTCAATTTCTTTTAATTTATCTTCATCAACAACCTGATAGCCCTGCTTTATAAAAACAGATTCATCTTCAGTTGAAAATGGATTGATTACAAATTTTTCAGCTTGTATAATAAATTCAGCTTCGGCTAAAATATCACCGTTAGAATCGGTTAAACTATAAAGGGCTATTTCATCCTTCTCAGTCTGTAACTTACCTGATTTATATAATTTTTCAATTATTGGATGAAATGGAGTATTGAACTGACTTAGTATATCGTCCAAAATCAATTCCGATGTAAAATCACTTAAAACATCAGTTTCCTTATTTCTTCTATTTAATTTGAATAATTGAAGCAGGTTATAAATAATCCAGAATGCGTTCCAATTTTCTTTATTTATTTCTACATCATTAGTAATGTCAAATTCGGCAACTATTTCAGCCTTTTCAATATTGATTGCAGCTTTCAGATAGAACAATTCATTTGTGTCAATTAACAAAGAAGGTATCCATCCATCAAGAGTTCTGTTTGTTATGCAATAATTGTCTAGGCTCTCATTTTTTATTGCATCTGCAATATTGTCGGGAGCGAATGATGGAGAAAGTAATTTCTTTTGGAAAAATGACAGATATAAAGATGTATCCTTTTGATATTTAGTAATATCATTGGTTTGCTTCAACAATTCAATAAATCGGTTGAAGTTATTATTAAAGTTTCCGATACTGCTGTCTTCTCTGCGAACTGCTTTTAGTAAGGCAGTCTTTGTTTTGGTAAATTCATCGCTTTTTAGTCTCTCATCAAGAAAGTCACGTTTTTCAATGACTTCCGCATTATTTAATTCAGCATCAAATAATTCTATATCATCCCATGTTAGTGTCCAGGTTACATGATTGCTTGAATCTGCAATAGCATTACGTTTCTGAAAATCATTTACAAACCGATTATGCTCTTTTGATGCGTGAAACTGATAACCATCAAGATATACTGCTATTCTCGGAATTGCATAAAGGTCAGAAACAGGAGTGCCATTAACTTCATACTCGGTACATATCATTAAGAAGTCGGTTCGGGTATGAAATTCAATACCATCACTATGCCCAAGGTTTACTTGTGGTCGGATATGGTAACTGATTTTTTTATTTAAGGCTGTGTATGATAGTGTATAAGATATTATTCCATCATCATTGACTTCGTTAAGCTCCCATGAATCATTGACAATTGCCAATTTCTTTAAACTTCTTATAAATCTTTCTTCCAGTTCCGATTCTTCAATATTCCCGGTGTTGGTTAGGTTTCCAAGTCCATTAGGTTGATTCTCCCAATCTTCTGAACGTTTATAAATATCATTAAACCTCTTCTCAGCAAGAGAACGACTTAATTCTAATTGATAATATTGGTTTGAATAGGAGTAAATACAACGGTAACATCCATCTTTCCCTATAAGCTGACAATTACAATCTCTGATTTCTTCATAAGCAACTTTCAGAAGTTTACTGAACTCTTTTGCATCAAACAGTTTTTCTAAATAACCTGTACCGCCCGGAATGGAATCAAATAGCACCAGGTACTTATCAAATTTATTTGTGGTATGGTTGTATTCGCTGTAATCTGCAAGTCTTATATGCTGTGGGTTTCCTTTAAAGAATTTTTTCAACCCCAACTCAATCCCTGCACGGAACATCTTTAATTCCGATTCACTATTCAACTCCTGAACAGGCAACAATATTTTTAATGCCTCGGTATTTATTTCTCTAAAGAAAAATACTTCTTCAAATACATCATCTTCTGAACCTTCATAAGATTTATCCTTGTGCTTGCAGTAGGCGTAATGGAATTTATAGTTTCGTTGATAAATGTTTGAGGAACTTTTACCGCAATGCTTACAGGTAATAAAACCATGTGCAGGAACTTCTTCCTCATTAATTTTCACTTTTCGGGCGTTAACAATATCTTTTCTGCCAAGATTTCCTTCTGTGATTGAAACGTCTTTAATAAATTCAATTCCAAATGGTATTTCTTTCATTGCAAACGCTCCATAGGAAATAGACTTTTTAAAGTTAAAATGCCTTTGCACATTATAAACAATGCTATCTCTATCGTCTCCGCTATCGTTTAGTGTAGCATCGGATTGGTTGTTAAACGATTTAACCGATAGTAATTTAGCATAGGTATGTACATTGGATGAAGCTCCCCAAGATTCATGTCCACACTTAGGGCAGTTCCCTTTTTCTGCTGTATCAGCAATTTCAATATGGTCGCAATTTGAGCAGAATCGTTTTTTATGGAAATTCCCCTTGTCTGACCAATCGAATGTATTTATACCTGTAACAAGGAATCTATATCCTTGGGAATAAAAGAAATTATCAGGTGCAAATTCACGGATTGCCTGACTTGCAGAACGTACAATTTCAAAATCTTTATTTAAAGGCGGTTTGTTGCTTGCTATTGCTTTATTCCCTAGAACTTTTGCAGATAAGGTAACACCTGTTTCGGGGAAAGCATAATTTGGTAATGCCCCTACATTTGTTAAATGTTCCAGCGTATTCCTTTTCTTAATAGCCATTACAATTCCACCAAGGTTTTTCTTTTCTTTCTCCAGCTCAATTCTTTCAGGGTCTTCTTTACCCAATTTTAAATCCTTGATGCGGTTATCAATCTCTTTCTTGATGGATTGAATATTGGCTATTTCTTCCTTTAATTTTATAAATATCTGTTTGTGAAAATGATAAAAAGCATCATTGTTTAACTCGTATTTTAAGCTATCAAAAACAGTATCATTAACATCTTTTTTATAACCTTCTTTAAAGGCAGTAAACAGCTTATCCTCATTTACTTTAATATAGTTCAGAATCTTGTTCATAAAGAAGTCAGAGGAAAGCATATCGGTTGTTTCAATTCTCAAATATTTGAGGTTAACCGGAATGTTGTGATTTTTAGGATTTTCTTTTGTCCATGAATCTATACAGAATGCAAAGAAGTGTCTTTTTAGTATCTCTTTTGCCTCAATATAACAGCCGGGGGTACTTACTTCACCTGCCATCATATCCATAGGGTCGCTAAAGTAGAATAAATCGTGAGCCTGACTTTTAGCAAAATTTACAATGAGTGCTGAACCAGTTGACCTTCCTGCACGTCCGATACGCTGTAAAAAGTTCGATGGCAGAGGTGGAATAGAGTTGTTAAATGCTGTATTAAGGCTACCAATATCAATACCCATTTCGAGGGTACTGGTGGCTACCATAGCATTTTTAGAATTGAATCTAGGTCTCGTCTTAAAATCAATTTCTAAGAGTTCCCTTTGCTTTCTCTCTAATAACCCGGTATGGTCGGCAGCATAAATACGTGGCGACCTGTTTCTGTTGTAAACAAGCTGATAATAATTGTTTCCGTTGTTTTCCTTATTAATGGCATAAGTACCTTCACAACGATAGTTTAAGCATTTACCACCTGTTAGTTCACTATCTGTTTTAGCAGCATATACCTGATGTCCACACGAAGCACATTCGTATGTAGTTGCATTATTATTGACAAATATTTTGGCAGGATTTAATGCGTAATTTATCTGTTCGTCTTCATTTTTAACGTCAAGGATATTGGTTTCTGCCAAAGCTTCAATGAGAACTTTGTAGAATTCATTTACAATATCGGTGTAATTTGTAGCTTGAATGAAACTCTTTTTATAATACTGATGGAACCAGTTTGTTGTTCTGGCTTTTGTGCCATCAAGAAGTCCTCTTGCATCATTATTATAAGTTAGAAGCTTAGGTATTCTTGAACGTGGGTGGAACTTTTTATTTAGAAAGTGACGGTTGTCTTTCATCCAGTTTAAGTCCCATAATTTCAAATCACGTTCTCTAAATTTAGATAAGTAAATATGACTGATTGCTCCACGAGTTCTGATACGGTGCAACAATAAATCCAAAAACAATATAAAACTATCTTCATCAATAGTTCCCGATGGTTCATTAGCTTTTAGCCAGGGAGAAACAATTGCCCAAACCTTTTTTAAATCATCAACACTAAAACTAACTGCTGACGATACCGTTTTCTCCAATGTTCGACCAATAAGCGAATTGTAACCGAATTCAGCAAAGACTTCCCAAATAATACGCTCATCAAATTCATTTATAAAATGGGTATCGTATCTTCCATTTTCAGAATAATCTCTTGGTGATGATTTTCCAATATAATCTGTTGGATAAAAGCGATAATAATACGCATCTAAAGGAGCTTTGCCCGATTCATCGGAATGTTGCTTCCAATAATTAATAAAATGTTCTGACAGCTCGTTAAGTGGAACAGTCTTGTTTAAATCGTTGATAACCTTTTGCAGAGAAGAACGGAACGTAAAACGATAGTTACGAGCTTCAACAAAACCAGCCTGATGTGCTGCATCTTGAACAGAATTGGTAAAAGCAAGTACCTTTCTTTCTTTTTCAATTTGCTTATCAAGGTCGGTAGATAAGGTCTGACTAACAGCAATACTGCTTAATGTAGCTATACGAGTACCGATTATTGAAACCGTATTTCGGGTATTACATTCCGGGCAAACATGGTCGTTTTTACCGTTATTATCAAGCTTTCTAAAAGCTGTAATATCCGTTCTGCCTTCATCTGCCTGGTCATACAGTTCAAGATTTTTATTGTAGATATGTTTGTGAAACACATCACTTGCTTCGTATCCTGTTTTGGCAGCATCTAACTGAGAATGCCACGATGTTCTGTTTGCGAAATATATGTGCTTGTGATTAGAGAAAAATTTGGTGTAAACATCCTGAATATCTTTCTCAAATCGCTCTTTATTATCGTGCTTAATACCTAACCAACCACTTGCTCCGCAATCCCGACAAAACCATGGAGGAAGACCTAAATCTCCATTGGTCTGGTCAATATCTTCTTTCCATGCGAAAACAGGCTCTTGACTAACAACTCTCAGTAATCCGCTTAATTCACGTATCCATAATTGAGTTTGGGTGTATAAAAACGGTGACTTTCTTCCATTTTTAGGGTCAACTATTTTTGCCTCAGAGATGAGTGCAAAAAGCGATAGTATTAAAGCTTCTTTAGGGTTAAACTGATATTGTTCATCCCATTGAGGTGTTTTCTTAAAATCGTCATTAATATCCGACAGCTTTTGTTGAATGGCTGATAAAGTATGTATGCCTTTATCGGTATTAACCACATTAACAAGGTCTTTTACTATATTTAAGCGCAATAAATCGTTGGCTAAATTTGCTTTATCGCTTTGCCAAACATTTACCTGACGTTCTATATATTTTTCATAACCTTCGCCAGTTAACGGCTTTATGTCTCTTAATGCTTGCGCTCTAGGTACATACGTATCAAGTTCATCTGTACCAAAATACTCGTCAGTAGTAAGGCGGTTTTCTGTAATTATGCAATCAGGCTCAATTTTTTCTCCGAATATTTTTGAAGCATAATCAGACAATAATTTGGGTGCTTCTTCTCCTGAACCAATGGTTGCCGATGTACCAACAGGGCATAGATGGTTTTCAGGAATTGAGAGCTTTAACTTTAATCGTCTTATTAGGTTTGCAACGTCAGTTCCCTGCGCTCCATCGTAGGTGTGCAATTCATCCAATACAAGGAATTGAAGTAAAGTATTATCCTTATAATTACCCAACCATAAATCGTTGTAATTGCTTTTCATTAAGCCATAGTCCAACATTTTAAAGTTGGTTAGGAGAATATCGGGGGGAGAAGCTAGAATAGATTCCCTGTTTTCGATGATATGGTCAGCCCCCATTGTTTTAGGGTACTTTGCAGCATCTTTTCCTTCACCAATAAACAGCCCGGCAGATACTTTCCCTTTTATTCTTTCATCTTCATAAATAGCCTCTGCTAAACGCTTAGCTTGGTCAGTTGCCAAGGCATTCATTGGGTATAGAATAATTACCTTAATACCCTGACGGCTTAGATTACGGTAGCAATAATCCAAAACAGGATACATAAACGATTCGGTTTTACCTGAACCTGTTCCTGTGGTAATAATAGTTGGTTGTGCTTCCTGGTTTGCCGTACTTAATCTATGCCACGATTTTACCTGATGGTCATAAGGTAGCCAATCGGGTTTTATGGTAAGCGGAATATGCTGTTGGTCTTCCTCATTTGCTTTTACAAAGGGAAGTTTTAAGGATAAATACGAACCTTTAAATAATCCTTCTGTTGGATGATTAATGAACTTGTAAAATGCCTTATGCACCTCTTTATCCTGAAAGGTGAATGTTGCTTTCAGGTATGCAAGTATGGACTCCTTTATTTCAATTGCCTGGTTTAAACTAAGCATGTTTATTCATTTATATTATACGAAATCTTATATTCCGATGGTTCTGCAAAAAACGTTGAGTTATTTCCAAAACTCTCTTCTTGAAAATCAAATGGCTTTTCTATGATATGAATTGTTTCATCATTTACGATGGCAATATCATATTTTTCTCTATTCTCTTTCATTATTGCTGTTTCCTTTTCAGCTTTACTCAAAAAGAAGAAGCCACCTGAATCTTTTTTCACTTCAAGGTAACGCCATTCGTTACAACCTTTCTTTTTATATTCTAAATCATAATGTTTTACGTCCCTTTTCTTTGCAATATTCCTAACCTCATAGCCATTTTTAGTCAACGCTTTAACAACATCTTTTTCTTTACGTTTACCAACTGCTACCTTCTTTTTATCACCTTTTGAGTTGTGAGAATGTGACCCTGACGACTTGATATTGCCTCCCTTTGAAGGTTTTGCTTTAGATAAACTGCTATTAAAAATGGTCAATTCATCATCATCTTCACCTTTTGCACTACCTTCAATTGAGTGATTGTTATGTTCTTCAAGATTATCGAGATGAGTTTTTATAATATCCTCATTCCCTTCAAAGAAAATCAGACTATGAATATGTGGCAATTCATCTTTAAGTATATTTTCCATATCCTCAATATCATGCCCATAGCGATATTTTTTAAATAACTCAGTGTAGAGATTTATTATTTCAGGTATTCCTTCATCTTCTTCCTTTAGAATTACACCATATTTGCTTTTTGCAAAATTCCTAATTGCTGTGTTGTAGTTTGGAGATAAATTATACTTGCTATCATTCAGAAAATTATCAAAACTATTCAATATAACAGCATCATCAAATTCAATGCTCTGTTTAAAAAAAGCCTTCTTTAACTCTTGATTGTCGGATTCGTTTGCCTGTTCCCAAAGGTTGTATTCAAACTGCTTTGAATAGTTTCTAATGCCATTATTGAGATTCTCTTTGTGCCACGGTATTAATGTATCGTCAGTTATTAAACTCTCTAAGGCTATTGGTTTCATTTCCGAAAGCCATGATAAAAACTTTATACCGTATTTAGTACCTAAATCCGAGAAATCTATTTTTTGATAATAGTCAGGGAACTTATTTTCCAACATTAGCTGAATGCTGTTCTTAAAATCGTTCTCATCAGATATGTCAATATCAATTTTGTCAGGGAATACTTTCATCCAAAACTGTTGTTCTTCTATTGATATTCCTAACAACTTTCGGGCTTCGGTTAAATACTTCTCAAGTTCATCTGTTTTTATGAGGTGAGCTGTTTCGATTAACCCATCTTTAAATATTCGCCTAAAAGTATTTTTTAAGTCTTGAACTTTAAAAACAATACAACACATTTCGGCAATAGCATCACAGAACAAAGGGTCTTGCTGCAAATATTCCAATGATACTTCTTGATTACATTTTAAAATGAAAGTGTTTCCATCAGGGATAAAGTCGTAATTTTCTAAATGTTCAGGTATTTTATTATCGAATTCTATAGTAGCCTGACAAACCAAGTTAATGACAAAAGGTTTAAGCAGGTTTACTTCGTTTTTTCGACTTTGGTTTTGTTTTAATGATTGGAGACGATAACAAAGTAGATACGGTTTTATTTTATTAATGTAGTTGCCTAATTCTTCATCTAATCTATTTGTTTTGCTAACGTTAATTTTAATGTCCTTTATAACGTTTTTAATTAGCTCCACTCCAAAAAAACGACTGATATTTTTCTCACCAATTCGACTTGGAAGATTAATGTACCAATACTTATCTAATGTTTTTTGAGGCAATAGTTTATTATCTGAATAGAAGACATCTTTAGCTTCAATTGCTTGTAAATCTTTACCGATTCCTCCTTTGCGAGAAAAATACTTTACATCTGTAATATCTATTTTCCAACCACTTAGTTTTTCCTCGTTTGCTTTAAAATACTCATTTACCAACTTATAAAATTCCTGGCTATTAGACGCATTTTCAGAATGCTCACCAAATATTTTTAGAGCATTTATTACGCTTTCAATTGGCAGTTTATTAAACGAAGTTTTAACGCCTAATTTTTTAGCTAAAAGAACCTGTTTGTTGGCAATGTCTCCATCAACTGTTTCATCCAATTCAATTTGGGTGATTTCAGGTATCTTGGGCAGATTCTTATCAATTATAAATGTATTAAAATCAAATGCCGTGTTAAACTGATATACGATAAAGCTTGGAGCTTTATGAACAGGTTTTTCATATTCATTACCATATTTTGTATAAAACTCAGCATCGTTCAGAATCGAATCAAACAACTGATTATTTTTTATCAATAGCCTGAATAGCTTCTTTACATCTAACTGTTTTACCTGGTCAATATTGGAAACTTTAAGGAAATTATTACATGCATAGTATGTGATTTTTTCGGGTAGTTTGATTTGACTACGAACAAATTTGGCATAACTCCAATTGTGATCTTTATGATGTTCTTCTCTTTTCTCCTTTTCTAATATTACATCCTCATTAACTCCTAACCATAGAAAGAAGCTTTCAAAAAAATCTTCGTTATCTGAATCTAAGCCTAAAATATCTGCTCCGGCTATATATGTATCATCATCATAAACCCCCTCAAATATAAATTCAGTTTCTACTCCTGAATTATATTCTTTTCCAAAAAATAATTCATTCGCAAATCTGACTGTTAAATTACGAGTTATAATAGGTATCGCTTTTATTGCAGTCAATTTCCCACGTCTATCGGGATTGCTCAGGAAAATTGAAAACAGAGTTTTAAGCATTTCATTTACTGTGTCAAGATTGCTTTGAGCATCTTCAAGTACCCGATTAGTTTGTTTTACAATTAAGTCTATTACATCTATAATATCATCTGAACCAATATTGACTATATCCTTTAATAACCTCTTTATTGCACGGGAAGGACCAGTTTCATTGTCTTGCCTTGCATTGTTAATGTCATCTGCTAACTGTTTCTTTATTTCACTATATAGCTTTGTTGATATAAAGGCAATATCATCAATATAACTTGGTAATTCATAAGAAATATCTTCGGTGTCTTTAGTGAAAACTTGTTTTGAAGCACTTACAATCTCACCGGAATTGTCGAGCAATAGAGGTAGATTTTTATGGCTAGAATGAATTTCATCAAAGTAGCTTATTAAGCTGCCTTTTTTAATTAATAAACCAATAAGCTGTGTTCTGGCTTCAATATTTAATGATGGATTTATTGTTTCTATGATGTTTTCCCATTCTTCAAAACTATACCTGCCTTTAATGATAACTTCATTATTGTCCTTTGCTTTCACCAATCGAGGAAAGTAATCGCCAAGTTTATTATCCAAAACCCAATTAGAGAAATCATCACCATGGAATACAGCATTATCAATGCTTACATAGGAATCATCGACACATGGATAAATAGATTCTTCATCACGAAAGTTCTGAAGCATATCATAGAATTCACTCAATAACTCATTGGTGTTCTTACTTTGCGGTAAAAGAAATACATAGGGTTGCCAGCTTGCAGGTGTTTTGCATAGTTGCGATAGTGCTGTATCTTTCATTAATTGTGCAACATGCTTTAAAATTGTTTGATTCTCGCCATTATCTGACGTATTCAAATAATTACGTGTTGGGTCAAGGTCGAATGTTGCATGAATAAGAAATGGTAAATTCGTAGGAACTGCCGTTGGAAAGTAAGTATAGAATTTTGAATCTGTATCGGATAAATTATCCTTCCACGCCAATTTTATTCTGTAATATCTATCATTTTCTTGTGTCTTATCAAAATAAACATCACCTGTATCTTTAATGTTCCAAGCTCCGTCATTGGTAACAACTAATTCATCGTTGCTTGCTTCTTCATTTACTCTTATTTCAGTATTACGATTTTCGTCAACATAATCAACCCTAATAACTCGTATATGATTTAAAAAAAGTAAAAGTTTGGTGTTTAATTGTTGTAGCTGCTTTTTAATATCTTCTTCCTTTTCTTTAAGGTAATGAAGTTCAACGCTTGTAGAGAATTGTTCTTCTTCATTATTTTCTACAATCTTTGGCATTGAAAGAACAGCTAATGGAACTTCACCCTTATCTAAATGCTCTTTATTATCAGCAAATAATGTTTTTTGTAGGTCTGCGTTTGGAACAAGCTTATTAAATGATTCAACAGCCAGTTGCTTTGAGAAAGAAATTATACACCCTTGTGTAAATAGTTTTATTTCATGCACCCAATTTAGTACAGAGCGAAATCCTAAGCCTTTGTTTCCAATAAACTCACGACCTTTGCTTGAGGTATTTGCTATTAATAATGAACCTATTCCATCTATTGAAAATGGTGCTCCATGATTGGATACACGTAAAATGTTTTTTTGAGTATCTAATTGAATATTAACTATACATTCACCATTATTGTACCCATGTAAAGCATCATCACAATTTTGTAACAATTCAAGTATCTGTCTTCCATTATAGGACTTAGTAGTAGCCTTCTCCATCCTAAAGTCAGCCGTGATTCGCTTGGGTTGTTTGTAGGTTTCAATATTCGACTGCCTTAAAGCGCACACACCTTCAATAAACTGTATGTTTGTTGCAACTTCGTTCATTTCTTTTGTAGTACTATACATCATCAACCCATTCAAATAGATATTCGTTTTTGAATTCGATTTCAAAAGCTTTTAAAAAGGAAAGGTATTCTTGTTTAAATGTTTTCTTTTTATGGTGTTGCTTTTGGTTTTCGATGTATTGAATTACATCGCCCAATTGTGAGTGGTTGTACGAGAAGGCTCCGAATCCTTCTTGCCAATGAAAATTGAAATTGGTAAATCGTTTTTCTTTTATGAATTCGTTGGACGATTTTTTAACCTCGCGCACCAAATCGGACAGGCAACATGTTGGTTTCATTCCGATAAAAAAGTGAATGTGATTTGAGGTGCCATTTATGGCGAGCATTTTCTGTCCCTTGTTTTGTACGGTGCCGGTTATATATTTGAATAGTTCCTCTTCCCATGTTTTGGCAATGAGGCTATCGCGGTTTTTTACGGCAAAAACCACCTGAATGTAAATTTGGGTAAATGTATCGGCCATAGTTTATATTTTTTCAGGTTTATTATTTATGGTTTGTAATAATCTCGGAGGGATTGTATGTATATAGAAAATATGATTGTAACAAAGGTGCGACACGGGCCGGGGTCGAATGTTCCGTATCGTTCTTTTTTCTATATACATGCGACTTCTCCGAAGTCGGGTTTAATTCATTTATCATTGTTCTATAAACATATGACCTCGTTGAGGTCGTGGTTAATGTTTTCAATGTCATTCTATATTCATTCAACATCTCCAACCTTGTTTATTTGTTAAATATTTTCTCAAAATGTTCCCAAGCCACCTTGTAATCTTCAACTCTATCACACTTATCAAATGGGGCATGGTAGCTTACTTTTTTGCCGTGGTACAATTCGCTTTTTTCGATGGTGTGTTCGTAGATTTCTCCGGCTTTTAGGTCTTTTATGGTGTTCCATACAGGGCGGTCAACACCTACGCCTGTAAGCCCTTTACTGCATGTAAATACAATGTTTCCTTTGGTATCGTACCAGGTATCGTCTTCGTTTTGCTGCAATACCGGGAACTGCACATTATAAATCAAGATTAACTCATCCAAGGTTAAGCCCAAAGCCATGGCGGTAATTACATCAATTTCAACTAAAGCTAATCTTCGTTCGTACCAATTGCGTAGCGGAATTTCCCACTTCCATTCAGGAGTTAAAGAGCTAAAAGGTTTTAATCGATTATCGCTTCTACTCCAACTATCATTTATATACTCATCCTGCCAATTGCGTTCCCATAAAGGAGCATAGTATTTGTTTAGGCAGTTGAGTTGTAAGGTTCGGACAAATAATTGAGGAATGAATTTTTGCTCAATACCTAAAGGCAAAGAATTTAAGTTACTTGCTCTAAAGTCTCCTTTCCCTATGGATTTTATAAAAAAATCGTATAAAGTGGAAGAAGAAATACCTGCCAACTCTATTAAACTCGATTCCTCTTTAAAAATAACTGAATTAATGGTGTTGACATGTCCTGTTTTGGGTAAAGCAATTGTTGTTTGAAAACTCCTTTCACCAGCAAGGTTAACCATTCTACTCCAGATTAATTTAAAAGAATCAAAATAAGGTTCATCATTAAATCCAAGAATTCGACTTTTAAATGTGTCAATGTCTTCTGATGGAATAAAATTAGTTAAAGGTAGAAAGTCGTCTTCTATATTTGTTGATACGATTATATCGTAATCACCTTTTTCTTCACAAATTGTTCTTGGTGTTTTATAAAAAGGTTGTCCAACATAAAAGTGTGGGCCACTGTAGATAAATTGATAATTGTCAATTTCTACCTTAGTCGTTTTTCTTTCAAGGATACCATTTATCTGAGCATTCGATTCGTGCCACCCTTCTGTAGCCTTGCATTCAAAATTATTAACAGAAGTAGAGAACTTGCCTATTTTTTCTAAAACACTCATTATTTCCTGGGCATGCACGCTTACTAATTTTGCATCTTCCCATCTATCAGAACCTTCAAAAGTCTGAGCAAGAATTTTCAACTCGTTTTTTGTAAAATGTACTAACCGAGATTTATGAGGTTTTATATTCCATATAAAGGAGTTTGTTGCATCATCCTTTCTCTTAATTCCAGCACAGGCTTCATTACCAGGATGGATAAAACAACCATCAATAGTTGACGGTTGAAATAGATTGTTGATTGATTGAAAATCAGCCTCTTTTGATTTTCCTGAATAAATATGACTACCATATTTTTCACGGTGAGCTACTTCTGCAAATAAATTATAAGCATTTTGGAATTGAAAATGATACTTCAAGCGTTTATAAATTTCTTTCCTTAAAGGTTGCCCTTTGGGGTCATCATAGACACTTTCAGGGTGTATCAATCCTAAATAACCTTTTTCTGAAATCCAGTTAAAACCATTTTCCAAAACACATTTATATAAATTAGTTTGTTGTCCTTTAAGCAAAGGGTAATTTTGAAATGCGTTCATGAAAGTTGAGGATGACTCTATCTCAATAAATTCAGAAAAGTATCCATCTTTCTGGATTTCTATTTCTAGAAAATCTGACTGTAATTTTCTTACTTGAGGTGCTGATACCTTGCGTATTTCTAGTTCAGGAAATGTTTCGCTCATCAAGCCTTTTTCTTCAAAGGTTATTTTTAACCATGGTGGATTACCAACTGCCACATCAAAACCACCCCGTTCTTTAAATACCTCAATAAACTCCAATTGGTAATGGAAAAAGCGGTAGGTTTGGGCGTAAGTGCGCACCAGCTTTAGGCGTTCGTTTTCGTATAGGGTGGTTTTTTGAGCATTGTCAGCTATTTTTTTTGTGATGGTATCGGGGCGCGCTAAGTTATTAGTTATTGGTAATTGGTAATTGGTTGAGTTATTAGTTATTAGTGATTGGTTATTAGAAGAGTCATTAGTAAGTGGTAATTGGGGATTAGGGGCTTCGCCGTAATTGAGAATATACCATATATCGTTGTGCCATTCTTGTCTTGTGGGAAGGTGTTCCGCTTGGCGTACATCCCAAAACCATAAGGCACACCAATAGTCCATTACCATTTTTAATTTAAAATAAGGGGCATTATAATTTAAACGCTCGGCAGCCAATCGTTCTTTTTCTTCGTAGCTTTCCATTCCCAATTCTGGTGCTGGCTCACCAAATAAGGCTACTTTCCCGGCAGTCAATGCGTTTATTCGTTTTTGGTGTTGGTAGTGGTCTTCAATAAGTGTATCAATCTTTGAGCATATCTTTTGTAAAGTTTGAATCTCATCGCCACTCAACGGCTGACAGAATTGATTACGCCACTCACTAACAATTTTATCAAATGCGGCTATCTGCTTTTCTGCCTGTACAGCATTCTCTGTGCTTTCTTCAATGTTGTTCCTAATATCATCTCGTAATAAGCGGATATTGGCAGATGGTAGCATTCCTTTGTCTGGTAATAAGAAATGGTAAATTAGGTCATTGGTTCTTAGTAATTGGTTATTGGTTTTGTGGAACTTTAAATGTTTGGGAGCTTTGCTCCACCATTCCTTTTTTATTGGTTTTTTGCGTTGTGCCGGAGTTCCTGTTTTTGGGTATTCAACATTAATATCCTTAACGTCATAAGCTTTTAACCATGAGCCAACCACCGCATTACCTGTTCCTAAACGGTATCCAAAAAAAGGTGTCTGCATGTCTTTATGGATAACATTAAGCCACAAAGAGAGTTTACCCAACTCAATAGCGGTTGGGTTTAAATCGACACCGTAAACATTATTTAGCGCAATGTATGCTTTTACCTTTTGTGTTTCCTCACGGTATTTATCAGGCGCAACTTTAGTTTTTAATTCAACTTGTCGGTATTGCAAGTACGCTTCTGCCAATTGGTTAATTACCTCATTATGGAAAGCTGCTGCACCCATAGCAGGTTCCAGTATTTTAAGCTCCAATAACTCATGAGCTTTCATTTCACCCTTATCCAATTTTTCAAGAATTGGTTTCAGGGTGTATTTAACCGTGCATTGGGTTAATACTTCCGGGGTATAATACGATGCCGATTTTTGTCGGTCACGTCCACTCAGTCGATAGATAAAAGTACCTTTAGGAATAATTCGTTCTTCGTCAGTTTTACTATCGGTATACACTTCCAAGGCATCAAAATCATCTCTGCGATGGCGTGGCACAAGGTATGAGCCATCGGTATTTACTATCTTTTTAGATGTTTCTTTGGCTTTTCGCTTACGATGCACCTCTATATAATCTGTCTCGGCAAAGAATCCTCGGAAAGCTAAAAGGCTTTCATATACACTACCTAATTGGTTAATGCCAAGGTTGGCATACGATATACGCCCACGAGCTTTTTTGTTTTGTTTCTTCGATAACGATAGTTGGCAAATTACATCTTGCCAAATAACGTTGCGTAGTCTCACATTTGGTAATATTTCCAATTGCTTATCATCAAACATAGGAGAATCTAAATGCCTGATTTTAAAACTGCGATTTGATTTATCCTGTTCTCGATATCCGGAACTTAATAGTTCAAAAAGTCGGTTTAACGAATCGTGAAAGAAGAATCCATTTTGGCTACTTGCCGTATTTAATGGCACTTGCTCCAGGTCACGCAACATTTCTAATGAATAACCATGTTGGTAAATGGCATCATCGGCAGGTAAAATATCAAGGTCATCTCTTGATTCAGCATAAAATAAGAATAGCAAGCGATAAACATAGTTTAAGCACTCATTCTTTAACGTTTCGGCATTTAGGTTAGTGATTAGTCCTTGGTTATTAGTGCTTAGATAATAGACTGCTTCGTTTGCAATGGCTTCAACCGCATGAATAACACCTTCCTTCAAATCTTGTGTAACCTCGTAGGCACTTTTATGGCTGTCTTCATCCAGTTGCTCCATTAATACAATCTCTGATTTTGGAGCAAGGGTTTCTTTTGCTAAAAGGAAATAGAATAAACCATAGTAATCACGCTTTATACTTGCTTCATCGAACAAGCTTTCCAAGTCGAATTCCAAATAACTACCTCTGAACCACTTTTCTTGTTCAAGTATATAATATACATTCCCTGCACACAGCAATATAAATTTAGGTCTGCGATGGGCATCCAACAAAAACAATTGAGATACTGCTTTATTAATAACCATTGGAGATATACTTACTCCGTCAGGTACTTTAAACACATTCTCCCATTGAGAACGGTGGTATTTCTGGGGTGGTGTTTGGGATTCTTCTTCCTCTACATTATATCGCTGTTCAAATAATCCGTCCGGTTCTTCATCGCCCTCTTTAATTAACGATTGCATTTCCATAATCATCAAATGTGGCTGGTTGCCCCTGTATAAGATATTACGAACAGGAAGTGCCGATTTTTCATCTACAAGATACAGTTCCTTGTATTCGGGATTATTGCCATTGTATCCCAAGGCATTTAAGACAATAGTATGGAACTGATGGGTTTCAGTAACCTTATCTTTAATTCTTAAACGTCCTTCAAGTATGGTTTGCTTGTAACGGAAATACTTATCTTTTAAAGCACTAATATTTTTCTGTAATTGCTTTATATCTTCGGCTGCATACCCGGTTTTATCCAATACCTTTTTAATGAAGTCTTCATCAAAATAATTGGATGAGAAATAATCGCCTATATTGTGGATGAACTTTATCATTCTTTAGTGATTAGTGATTGGTTGTTGGTAATTAGTATTTGGGCTAGCTTTCAGCTTTGAACGGTATGCGTTAATCATTTTCTGAAGTTGGTTTAGGTTTATCGAGAATTCATCAACGTTAATTTGATAAACCTCCCTCATAATAATCATTTGGGTTTCTAATTCAAATGCAGAGCCTAATGCTATCTCAATAAAGCGCACCAATTCAATATCGGAAGACCGGGAACAACCTTCTGCAATATTGGATGGCACAGAAACTGCACACCGGTTCATTTGGCTTACTAAACCATATTGTTCGTTTTGAGGTAACTTTTTAGTTAGCCCATATACTTGCTTAACTAATTCGATACCTTTTTTCCATATTTCTAATTTCCTAAAATCTTTCATCCTAATTACCAATTACTAATCACCAATCACTTGTTATAAAAAACAGAAATAACTTTTAAATAAGCATCCTGATTTAGTGAGGTTAAATCTTTAAAATACTGGCTTGATTTTTCAAGAATCGTTTTTATTTCAAGCTCTCTGTCTTCAAATCGTCTTTTAACAAACCCGGTCATGGCTTTATCCTCAAAGTCAATGGACATTTGATTTTTAGCATCACGTTCCCAATTTTTAAGTTTCTCGGTATAAACAGCCATTTGCTTCTCCATTTCAATTTGCATCAATTGCTGTCGTTGCCCCATGTGCATATCAACACCCCACCTAATTACTTCGGGTAATAGGGCAGTTAGTTCCTGAATATCTCCATCGGGAACTTTTAAGGTGACCATCTCATCACTAACATTAAATTTCTTGAAGAAATCTTTTATCATTAAGGGCTGCTCTGCCAAGCCTCCGCTGATAAAAAGTGGAACAACAAAAAAGTCTGATATTACTGCCTGTCCAATATTATTTGAAACCTGGCCATGTATTACATACCAGGCTGTATTTTGTGGTAAATCTTTTAGTTTAGAAACTAAAGCAACGTCTTTATCAACGCTGGCTTCAAGCTTTGTCATTAAATACTTAATAACCGGATGAAGGTCATAAAGCATTTGAAATTTAGCCCATTCTCCTTTTTTCTTGCGTGCTTCTGCAATGGCATTTTGTACCGTATTTTTATCTAATGATAATCGGTAAGGTTCATTAAGCGAAGGTTTAGCTTGACGTGGTAAATCAAATAATACCCGATTTAATTCTTTATTGTTTTTAACCTCAAGGTAGGTTGGGTCTATAAACTCCGCTTCGTCTGCTTCCAATAGGCTATCTGTTTTTAATTGGTCTATCAAGTCTTTAAAATATAGATAGTCCTGTTTATAAAGCGAGTACTCTTCTTCTATCGGTTCTTCTTCAATCAACGATTCTGTAATGTCAGATTCTCCATCGCCAAAAAGTAAGTTAAGGTCAAAATCACCCAAGAAGTCTTCCTCTCCTCCGGCAATCGCTTTCTCAACCTGATTTTCTTCTGATTTAACGTCATAAAGGCTCATCACAGAACCAGCATCACCTAACGTTTTATATACTTCTTCTTCTTTCTTAGTTAGATTTTCGATGATATGTAAGTCTGTTTTTAGCCCTTCCATATCACTTTTTGAAATCAGATAATAGATGTATGGCGTTTGTGTTTGACCATACCTGTCAATTCTACCATTCCTTTGTTCCAAGGTAATTAGTGACCAGGGGATGTCATAATTAAACATTGTGTTACAGTAATAATGTAAGTTAACCCCTTGCGAACCAGCATCGGAAGTGATTAGAATCCTTATGTCAGAATCTTTTTTTCCAAAGTCTTCAACCAATGCTTGTTGCTCAATATCTGTTAATCCGCCATGGAAGGTTTCAATGGCTTTATCGTTGATATTAAAATCTTCTTGAATTTTGGCTTTCAAATACTTGATTGTATCAATTCTTTCGGCAAAAACTACAATTCGATTATCGTTTTTTCTTCCTGACCAACCCAATTCGATAAGCTTTTCTTTGAAAGCATTATACTTTGCATCTTTGCCTTTACTGATAATAGCTTCAAGTTTTGTACACAAATCTTTCAGTAAGTCAATATTGTCTTCAACAGCTTCTGATTTATCGGTTCTTTGTTCTAGCTTTTCAATTCGTCTTTTTAAGCTATTTAAAGCTGCGAGTGGCGAAGACATATAACCCTTAAAAAGACCTATTGAAAACAGTAAGTCCTTTTTTTCTTTAGTATCTGCTTCACCAAATAGATTCTTTCCACCATTATTTTCAACGGCACTAAGGGCATTGTATTTTATCTTTTGCTGAACTTTAAGGAAATCTTCTTCCAAATCACTAAGACTGGCGTGAAGAGGTATTATTTCTCTATCCTGAAAGTTTGAACGTACTTTTTCATCAAGAATGTGCTGTTTGAATCGCCTTACATAGTATGGTTCAACATCTTCTTTTAAATATTCTCCATTTTTTGGTATTGCAGTTGGCTCAATCATGTTTATCAGATTGGCGAAGGTTTGCTTTTTACCGTTATGGGGAGTTGCAGAAGTAAGTACCAGGGATTCACATTTAGTTGCTAAGAATTGAGCTAAATCTCCTCTTTGACTTGAGGCATTGGCAACAGTATGGCACTCATCAATAACAATAATATCCCAATGCGATTTTTCTATGTGATGCCTGAACTTTGCGTTGTTTTTTAGTGTATCTATTGAAACAATAGTTTTGTCGTAATATTCAAAGGGATTCTTATTTGCAGGAAGCTCGGTTTTGATTTGTGCTATTCCATGAGAATCTAACCGAACTAACGGGATAGAAAAACGATTCCAAATTTCTTGTTGAAACTGCGCAAGGATTGATTTTAATGCCAATACCATTATTCGTTTACCTTTTCCTCGTTTCATCATCTCACTCAAGAAGATTCCAACTTCAATAGTCTTACCTAAGCCAACACCATCAGCAATAAGCATTCTTGCACGTGGTAGCTTAAAAGACTTTAATGTAGGGTCGAATTGATAATTGGAAATATCAAACGCTGCTTTATGAGCAACTGTTATTTTTTTAGAATAATTGGTCGAATGCCTTAATTGTGTTTCCAGGAATAATCGGGTTCGTCTATAACCGAAATCAGTATCAGCTACTAATTTCGTTTTGGCAGGGTCTAGTACCTGAATGTCACGGTCAATTTTAGTATCAAACTTAAAGGTTTTTCCTTTTACCAATTCACTTATGCCTTCTGCATCAATTAGGAAAGAACCATCAAAGTTCTCTTTTATGTCTGTAATCAAGAAATCTTCACCTCTTGTGCCTATTCTTGCGCCTGTTACAAATGCGGTTTTATTCATTAATAGCAATAATTACCAAAATACTCAGTGACTTTTGACAAAAATCGGATGTTCTATTGTCAATTAATGTCAAAAATAAGAAAATAAGTCACTAAATAATAAGAAAAGGCAATAAATAGTAATAACATTTAAGCTATTGAGATTAACTATACATTGCTCTATTCTCATTAAATAATGATATGTGCAGCCCAACACTCAAAAAAACATGTTAACCGTGTCAACTTTGTTAACCACGCTTCTAAGTTGCAGTAATTCTGTTATTTAAAGGTTAATGCAAATGCAAATCACATGTTAACCTGTGTTAACCGATTCAAAAACATTTGCTAATTAGAACTATTAATAAGAAATTAAAATATGTAGGTATGTTAACCATGTTTACATCATGTTAACCACTAAATAGTTGTAATACTGAATAATATGACATGTGGTTAACACGGTTAACATAGTTAACAAAGTTTTTCGTTCAACATCTTTTCAAGTTTAATAAGGACAAAAAAAATACCGATTAAAACGGTATTATACCGATTACCAAATAAAATGAGACTTAAATTCGCTCTACTCTTTAAGTCTCTTTATTTGTGTATCGGCATTAACAATTGTAATTTTTAAATATCGCTTAAAGCTCTTTGAAAAAACAATTTGTATTATAAGTTTAGTTCAACATCATTTATTATTATCCCAATGCCTTCGGGTATGTCTTCATATTTAAACCGATAACAGCTCCCCAAAGGTTTTTTATTAATTGCCTTGTCTCTTGACTTCTGAGTTGTATTTTGAATGAAAGATGTATTGCCTTTTGATGTGAGCAATGATTTCAATGAGTTCGCATCCAAATCGTTTAATCCGTTCTTTTTCACATATTCCTTGTAATATGGAAACAGGAGAGGGAATTTTATAAACAGGTTTTTATTTACCGGGTCTTTTAAGTAATGAGTGTTTACCTTAATCTCACTTTTTGGTTGGCTTAGTTTAAAAGCAATTGCTTCCCAAAATATGGTGACATCTTTAATGGTACTGGCCATCTCATTTTGCTTAATTGTATTCTCAATAACGGACTGTTTGTATGTTGAATAATCAAACGGAAGCTCCAAATTGTTTTGTAATAGCTGAACAGAAGTTAGCAATAAAGCTATATGCTTAATCTGTCGGTCAGATATTTCAGTAACAGCCGTTATTTCCGGTTTAAGTTCATAAAATATAGAATCAAACACCGTTTTAAACTTCGTCTCAATTACATTCCTGTATTTTAGAAGTTCCCTGGTTATGTTACAAAAGCCTTGTTCTTTTTCTTTTAAAAGTGTTTTATAAGCATGAGTGCTTTCGTCTGAAAACTTATTGTCCTCAAAATGTAGTACAATCATTCGGGCAAATAATGCAGCTTCAGATGTTGGCAGCTCGTTGCCATCAACCATACAGGCAGAACTAATTTCAAGCGTTGTGGTTTTATTATCGTTACTCTTTTGAGCCATAGTGTAAAGCTCTCCATCGTAGCCAGTTTTAAATACATCAACAGTTTTCTTATCAATGGCATTAGTGTATTCTTTCAGATAATAAAGTGCATTATTTCGTTGTGTAATCGAACGAGAAAAACCTTTATCGGTTGAGTTTAGTAATGATATGCCATGATTTGGCTCGCCAAACAGATGTAGAAAAAAGTTGACAAAATTTGATTTCCCGGCTCCCTGGTCTCCAAAAAGGAACAGGAATGGGAAAAAACCTGTCAATTCAAGTATAAAATCACGATACAAGGCAAGTATGATGAAGGATATACCAATTGCGCCATTAATACCATAAGCTTTATAAATTAGTTCCGACCATTCCTTAAAACTCAGGTTTCCTGCTTTGTATGTAAATTTACGTTGTCCGGAATAGCTTTTATCATCAAGGTTTGTGTATGCAAATGGAGGCAAATAATAGGGAGATTTACCATGATTCACAATGCCAAGCTTATCAGGATATAGCAATTTGTTGTCATGGGTTATTGTGGCATCAGCAAAACAATAGTTTTTTGATTCTCGCTGATAACCAAGCTGATTAACAGCGATGGCATTTTTCTCATTATCGTACAGGTAAGTCAGGATAGTGTCAAGATTTTGTGTGTTCCCAAAGAAAGTTAAGCCACGCCCGGATATGCTACGAATTACTTTCTTAAACTTATCGAGGTTAAGCTCTGAGCTTGTAATTTCATTTACTGTAATCTCTCCGGTATTTCTTTGAAACTTAATCAAGCGTTTGCTTTCTTTTGTGCCATCCATTAAGTGATAAACCGAATCCATCAGGAAGTTGGATAGCTTTCTTTCAACAGGTTTGCTTTTATGAAACTCATTGGCATAGTAACATCCATTTTTCTTATAAAAGTTGTATTCTTCAATGTCGGTTAGTTCATCAATACTAAATTTTGGAATAGGCTTATTAATAATATCTTCCCAAAGCAATTGGTAATTGTTCATATTTTGAAGAAAGTCAACTATTGTTTTATCTTGAAGTAAATCATTGGCATCCTTATTCTCAGGTAATATCAACCTACGAAGCGATTTAATGTCAAAACGGTTGGACAAAATAAAATCTTGATAATACTCAGCACATTTATTTCCTGCACTATCGTTATCCATTGCTAAAACAACTATTTTCCCTTCAATATACTTTTGAAGGATTTTAGGATTCTTGATTTTATTCTCTGTGGAAAACAAAGCTATGGATGAACAGCCTTTCATAGATAATGCATTTACAACGCCCTCCTGTATAAAAACAACATCATAATCAGGATTGTACATTTTATCATAGATGCTGCCGTTTAACGTTCCGTTATTCTTTGCTTTCGGCTTACCCTTTGTAGGATTAATCATCCTGCGGTTAATGAGTTGATTGTTGGCATCAGTAAAAACAATCGCATTAGCGTGTGAATCGTACCAATAACTATCGTCAGGCAAAGCATCAATAAAACTAATTCCACGAGATTTTAGGTACTCTGTAGCTGTTTCTTTTGGATTGTTTTTTATGGCAAAAAGCATTTTTTTGAAAGCACTTGTTACATTTTGTGATGGCTGGAACGTCTCTTTTATACCGAGATATTCCTCCTGTAAATATTTGATCGCCTTATGTTCGTTCCAACCTGAGTTTAGGGAAATCAAGAAATCAATGGTACTGCCACAAGAACCACATGAAAAACATTTGTAGAAATTATTTTTCTTTTTAATGCTAAAAGCCGGAGACTGATTCGTGCCTTTACCGCTACCACAAAAAGGACATTTTTCCAGTTGATTAGTTTTATTGAAGCAAGTTCCGGTTTCCTTTTCAATAAGTGCTTTTATATCAATTTGCTTTACTTTTTCAATTGTCTGCATCTGCAATGTTATTGAGCCATAACCTGGCTGTTTAAATCCTTTTATTATTCTTTCGCTATGCTTTCATCATCTTCTTCAATGCTCAAACGCTGTTTTTCCTTTTCGAGATGCTGAACCATACTATTCGTAAGCTCTTTGCTTTCCATGCAATTGCCAATTATTGTTATCATGTAAATAGCAAATTGAATATCGCTTTGCTTGAGAGCTTTTGCAGTATCATTTATGGCATTAAAGATTTGTTTTTGCTGTTCTGTTTTTGGAATAGGCATTTCTTCAATTTCAACATCGTGCTGAACAGTAGAAGAATGTCCTTGCAATTCTTCATCCTCTTCAACAAAACCCAGGGCAGCTTGTAGCTCATCTTTTGATAAGCCCATTAATTCAGCAGCCTTTGGGCTATTCCCAAGTATCTTACTACCGATGCCTGATAGTACACCCGTTGCTACACGTTTTAATAATTCCGTGTTTGAATACCCTGCAAGTCGGGTTTCAAGGTCGGACACCTCAGTTTTGTATGCCGTATTTGCTTTTTCTAATTCCTGATTTTGGGTTTTTAGGCTATCTCGTTCAGTAGTTATTTCATGCAACTGCTTTTTCAATGTGTTGAGTTCGGTTTCCTGTTTGTAATCGCTGAGTTTTTTCTCAAACTGCATCAAGGTATTTTCATACCGTGAGTTATTGACAGCTCCCAATAATCCTGCTAATCCATTTAGGGTATTGCCTTTGTTTTCATTGTCTGCATCATTACCTGTTAATGCACCAAATAACATATTGAGGTTTTCAATACTTCCCAATCCACCTATATTATTACTAAATTGGTATTTTTTAATAGCCATATCAACAGCTTGTTCTATTTGCGACTGATTTGTTTCAGGTTTCTCAGTTTTGCTGTTATCATCTAAATCAATGTTGTATCGTGTAACTAATCCGGCTTTTGGACTTTTACCACGATAAATATCTACTTTGATATTACCGCCATCTTGCTTGACAATATCTTTAGCCGATTTCATGTTCTCATTAAAAGCCTCGATATTATTGGTTCGGGGAACAATCAGTATATGTCCTGAAATGTCTTCGACTAATATTTCATAAGCGTAAGTTGCGTTTTCCTGCAAATTCCGATATATGGCATCTTGTAAATTGCTATATTTTTCCTTCATTGTCGCATTTTTTTATGTTGTACTTAATTCTTATGGTATTATCAGCTATTGGTCAGGTACATTTTTCTATAAAAAGCTATTATGACCAACTTTGCAGCGATTATTACCTTTTGTGAGCAATTAAATTCTACTAAACAGCTACTTTTTTAAGTTTTGCAGTTATTTATAGTTACTGCTCATCTATTATTTTTTTTAACTCCTTTTCTGATTTTAACTTAGATCTACTTCTAATAGACTTTTCAGTACTATTGAGCAAAAGAAAGGGATTCTAAACGTATAAGTTTGAAGTTATGGGCTAATAATATTAACCTATAACTTACCATTACCTTACTCGTCATCTTCTTCTGAGTAATCTTCGTCCAGGTCTTCTAGGTGGTCAATCATTTCAAGAATCGCCTGGCTGTGTTCCTCAGGTTCGTATTCTACTTTAACAAGGATTTCATCATCTTCATTTGTGCCAATGATTGCACCTTTAAGTTCATACTCTCCCAATAACCCGGCAAATTCAACCATCAAATCTGCCGAAACATTAAATGTTCTAATCTTCATAATTTTAAAATTTAATTAAACAAAAAATTGACTACTCATTTCGGGGGGGGAGTATCGTCTAATATGGAGTATTACAGCTCCTCAAATTCTTCCGGCTCAACACAAAAATGTTCAAGTATTAATAAAAGCTGCTGTTTGTTGTAGTAGTGCCGTTTAGTATGTCCTGCTTTTGCAATCCGTTTTTTTAAATCCGGACAAGTATCTATTTCACGCCTTAGATGCTGCATGGCAGATTTAATTGAGACACTATTGGGATATAACTTTGTTACTAACTCTTGCTTTAATATTGTTCTGCGATTTATCATAGCGATGAATTTTATTTAGATAACTGAAATATTTTAAGAGGAATTGACGGTGAGAATAGAATGCAAGTGTTGAACCTTGATATTTCGGATAACAAATCGAAACATAAGGCAACAAATCAAAAAACACTTAGGGACTATAAACACGAAAAGCCCCTGAACGGAGCTTGTTTTAAAAGAATCGGCATGTATTTTCGGCATAATTATAAAAATTACACCCTTGACAATTAGCAAAGGCAAATATATAATTTTAGCTGAAAATTGCTGAAAGTTTTCGTTTGAATTTATTTGAAGTGGATTGATTAACATATCTCGGACTTTAATAAGTTAATCAAGTACTCCGCTACGGATTACATTAGAAATTGCCTCTAAATCTTCAAGTATATAGTTCGAAATTTGACCGTTTGGGGTCACTTCGCAATATGTCAATTGTAATAAAAAGCGTTTAAAATGAGAGTTTTAAGCGCTTTTTTTTGTTTTGTAAAAAGTCATATAAAAGCATCAGAATAGCAGAAAAATGAGACCGATATGTGACCTATTCATATTTTTCAGAAAATAGGTCGCCAGAAATATAACATTAGGGTAAAGTGTTGTATGATAGTAGAATTGTTTGGTTGTTTTGATATTGTTTGTGTTTGCAACGAAAAAGAAAAGTTGTTAATTTAATAGTAGGCTGGGGACAGGTCACCGCTGCAGAAAAAGATGCATTAAGAAGTTTTACGCGAAGTTATTGCTAAGGCAGAACAAATAAAGATAAGATGGAACTACGCCAATTTACATCCAACCTTCATTGAATCAAAAAAGAGTTGAACTTTCTGCCAGTATTTTTGTAAATCCGAATAACTGGGATGAGGTAAGACAGATTTTTGATTATCGTTCATAAAAAGCTGATTTATATAATCATCAATTACAATAGGTAATTACTGTTTTATTTCCTCTTAACAAAACTAACTTCCATTCTTTTAATCTTTAGGTTAATTATTGCAGAGTTGAACAAATAGTTCAATTTGGTGCATGTGTTCATACTTGAATTATATGTTCATTAATCTGGTATTCTATTGAAATTAAAGTTTGTATTGCTAATGTACTTTTGGTAGGTATAGTCTTTTGAAATATAATTTCCCAAAAGAAACGATTATGAGATAAACCTTTTCCTTATTGTCGGTCCGGATTCAACAGGAAGCATGACTTTTTCTGGAGTGTTGGATGCCTGTTTGAATTGGACCCGTATATTAGAAATAGCGGAAATATTAATCATATGAAGCGAAGAGATTTTTTACAGGTATCAACTTTGGCAGGTATTAGTTTAACATTTTCATCAACATCCGTGCTTAGTTCATGTTTGCACAATAAAAATACTGTACATTCTGCCGAATATAAAAAGTTAGTCTTCGAATTACTCATGGATTGGTGTGATGGAATGATAAAAATTCAAGTAGTTAAACCTTCCTACCCAAATGTACATGGGATGTTAGAGTGTCCTTCGTGTAGCAATGTGCACACGCGTTTAATGGACGCTGTTTATCCTTTCTTGTATATGGCCAAGGTTACTGAAGATCATAAATATCTGGATGCAGGCATAGCACTAATGGAGTGGGGTGATAATGTATCAAGGCCTGATGGTGCCTGGGGTTGAAGCGCTGCCTATTATGGCATATTTTGTTAATGAAAAAAAGAGGTGAAAATTAGTATTGAAGTAGTATAATGGACAATAATAAAAGAATTTGCATGGAAAGACATGACTTATTTGTAGCACAAGAACTATGAAAAAATACGTATTAATCATTCAGATATTGATATGTGGGACTTGCTTGTTTGCACAAGTAAAACTTATTGATGCCCGCATTCAAACGAGGGGGTTCGATGAAGACAAAGTGAAAGTTTCCGTTAAATGCGAGGCTCAGGTAATCTTTCCAAGTCAGAAAACAACGGTAATAGCAAGTGCATACTTGTTTAAAGTATCATTAAAATGAAAAGTTTAACTGTAAATAGCATCTTGAAAAAACAAGTATATTGAGCATATCGGATAAAGGATTTGAGTTAGAAGCTCAGCCTGATAAATGATGTATTTGTATTGAGCTTAAAGTAAGTTTTTAAATAGAATAGTATATAAGTAAATCATGGGAATTAAATTAAGTGTTACCTGTGCGTTCTTTTTTAGTATGTTAACCGTGCTATGTGGACAGCAATTGCGATACACTGTAAACGAATCGTGGCATTACATCAAGGACAACAATATTACTGACGTGAATGAATTTTTATTACTTCAGGATAAAGCTGAAATAATTGATCTGCCACATACCTGGAACGATAAAGATGTGGTGGATGAAAATGAAGGTTTTTACCGTGGTGCAGGATGGTATACCAAGGAAATTAGAATACCAACAGCTTATAAGGATAAACAGGTATTCTTGTTTTTCGAGGGTGTTGCTATGGTAGCAGAGGTTTACATAAACAAACAATTGGCAAAGCGCCATGTAGGTGGTTTTACACGTTTTGTTGTACCGGTTTCTAAATATGTTGAGTTTAATGAGGATAAAGAGTTTGCCACGTTTAATGTGGTGGTTAAAGCGGACAATAGCGAAGACCCCAATGTGCCCCCATTGCACGCCGATTTTACCTTTTTTGGTGGAGTATACCGTGATGTAAATCTGGTAGTAACAGAAAAAGTACACTTTAATGTGGAGGATTACGCAGCCAATGGCGTATTCATCACAACTCCTAATGTATCTGCCGAGAGCGGAGATGTTAATCTTAAGGTAAAGATTAAAAACGATGCTACATCAACACAAAAAGTGAAGTTGGTTACAAAAATATACGGGCCTAAAAATGAGTTGGTAAATACCGAATCTAAGTCCCTAAAGCTGATGGTAGGCAAGTCGAATGAATTTGACTTACAAATGAAACCGGTAGCCAATCCGCAATTATGGACTCCGGATGCACCAAATTTATATAAAGTGGTTTGCGAGATTTATGATGTCAAGACCAAAGCAAAGATAGATGAATCCATCAATTCATTAGGGTTCCGTTGGTTCTCGTTTGATGCAGAAAAAGGATTTTTCTTAAATGGTAAGCATTTAAAATTAATAGGAACTAACCGTCATCAAGATTTTAAAGATATAGGCAATGCTGTGCCTGACCACATCCATACCGAGGACTTATTACGTATGAAAGCTATGGGAAGTAATTTTCTGCGTATTGCACATTATCCGCAAGATCCTATTATACTGGAGTTGTGTGATCGTTTGGGAATCATTACTTCGGCAGAAACACCGATCATTGATACGGTAACAGAATCGGAAGAATTTGCCCAAAACTGTTTAAGTGCCCAATTGGAGATGATACGTCAGAATTACAATCACCCAAGTTTATTGATCTGGGCATACATGAACGAAGTACTTCTACACCCTCCGTATAAAAATGATAAAGAACGGTATCAGAAATATTGCAGCTATTTAAATAAACTGGCTCAGAGCATAGAGGATCTTACTCGTGCCGAAGATCCATATCGATATACAATGATTCCTAATCATAACAATGTTGATAAATATAAAGATGCCGGTTTAACCGATATTCCGAAGATTATAGGTTTTAATATTTATTTAGGTTGGTATGGTGGAGGGTATGAGTTACTCGAAAATCGTTTAGAAGAGTTTAGGCAAGGTGTTAAACAACCGATAATAATAACAGAATATGGTGCTGGTATTGACCCGCGTCTCCATACCTTAGAACCAATACGCTTTGATTTTACCCATGAGTATGGTACAGAACAACATAAACATTACCTAAATACCATAAAGAGTAAACCATATATTGCAGGGGCAAATGTATGGAATTATGCAGATTTTAATTCAGAAGGCCGTGTTGATGCAGTTCAAAGTATCAACAATAAAGGATTAGTTGGTTTAGACCGTACTCCTAAAGATGCTTTTTATTATTATCAGGCTTCGTTGTTAAAAGATCCATTTATTGCTATCGCTACCAAAAGCTGGAATCAACGAACAAATGTTGAGGATAGAGAAGGGTCCCGAATTTCAACCATGCCTGTTCAAGTATTTTCCAATCAGGATAAAATTGAGCTGACAGTCAATGGTAAAAGTTTAGGAATAAAAAACGTAGAAGATGCAATTGCTGTATTTGATGTGCCTTTTATTAATGGTATAAATAAGTTAAGAGCAATTAATCAGTCATCAGAATATGTTGAGGATTTTTCAGAGGTTCGGATCAATGTTCTTCCACTTTCATTAAAAGAGTTTCCTGCAAGGGGAATATCGATAAATGTTGGAGACAAGCGTTTCTTTTATGATGATAATATTGATCAGGCATGGATGTTTGACAAAGAATATAAAGAAGGAAGCTGGGGACATTTTGGAGGAGTGCCATACGTAAGACCGGGAAATAGGAAACAACAGCCCTATGGTGCAAAACAAGTCATTGCTGGAACTACAAATGATCCTATTTACCAAACCCAGCTAATCGGAATAGAACAATACCGCTTTGATGTGCCTGCCGGGGTTTATGAAATAAAGCTACATTTTGCAGAATTGGAAGGAACAAAAGCTAAGCATTTACCATATGATTTAACCGATGAGAGTGACGATGTTGCTAAATTTACCAATCGTACTTTCTCCGTGGAAATCAATGATAAAACAGTGTTGGATAAGATGGATATATTAGGGCAGTATGGTGAATATAGAGCTGTAAAGTTTAAATCGGAAATCAGTGTTAAAGTAGGAGAACCGATTATTGTTGATTTCAAAAAAGTGGTTGGAGAACCGGTATTAAATGCAATTGAGATTTATAAGAAATTGTAAACAAGATAAAATAAAAATAAAGTGCGAAAGAATGTATTATCAATCTTGCTTTGTATAGCCATTGTGGCATGTCAAGGTAATCACAATAGAAATCAGGAGTCATCTCTTGATTATTCCGGAGTTCAGTTACCTGAAAAACCCAATATACTTTGGCTGGTAACAGAGGATATGAGTGCGTATATTCCTGCGTTTGGCGATTCTACAATTAAAACACCAAACTTAAGTCGTCTGGCTTCAGAGGGGATAAGGTACCCAAATCTTTATTCAGTGGCAGGAGTATGTGCTCCAAGTCGTTGTGCCATTGCCACAGGTATGTATCCTACAAGTATAGGAGGGAGTCATATGCGCGTTAACTCCTATACTGAAGAAACCGGATTACCAGCTTATGAGGCTATTCCTCCTGCCGATGTTAAAATGTTAAGTGAAATGCTTCGTAAGCAAGGTTACTATTGTACGAATAACTACAAAACCGACTATCAGTTTAAACATCCCCTTACAGCCTGGGATGAATGTAGTCCATATGCACACTGGCGCAACAGAAAAGAGGGACAACCTTTTTATGCCGTATTTAACTTTACCGAAACACACGAGTCGGGATTGTTTGAACCATATGGGTATCGTCATATAGAAACCAGACATTATCATTCTGGCGACCGAAGATATGAGTGGGAAGATGGACGTATGAAAGAAGAGCAAACACCTGTTCATTTATCGAAAGAAACAAAATTTGACATTCCACCTTATCTGCCCGACAATGATGTGGTGCGTCGCGATATCTGGAAGGAATATAACAACATCGCCGAAATGGATCGTCAGGTGGGTGCTGTACTTAAGCAATTGGAAGATGACGGACTATTGGAAAACACGATTATCTTTTTTTATGGAGATCATGGTGGACCTTATCCGCGTCAAAAACGTTTGATTTACGATTCGGGTTTAAATACGCCAATGATTATTCGTTTCCCGCAAAAGCAATTGGCAGGAGATGTTGATGATCAATTGATAAGCTTTGTGGATTTTGCACCCACATTGCTTTCTTTAGCTGGTGTAAATCCTCCTGAATATTTGCAGGGGCAAGCCTTTATGGGGAGATATCCTTCAGCAAAAAAAAGAAATTATATTTATGGTGCTGCCGACCGATTTGATGCAGAAACTGATGCAATTCGTGCAGTTAGGGATAAGCGATTTAAATACATTCGCAATTATCGTCCGAATCAGGGATATTACTTGCCGGTTAAATATCGCGAAAGAATCCCTACCATGCAGGAATTATTGCGATTGAGAGATGCAGGAGAGCTTGATAGTATCCGGGCCCTTTGGTTCCGAAAGAGCAAACCAACAGAAGAATTGTTTGATTGTGAGGCCGATCCCCACGAAGTAAATGATATTGCAGGTCTTCCTGAGTATAAAGAGAAACTGGTTGAACTGAGATTGGAGATGGACCGTTGGATCCAGGAAATAGGTGATCAACCTAACCTGCCGGAAAAGGAGCTTATTGAACAACTGTGGGACGGAGATGTACAGCCTGTAACAATAGATCCGGTTATAAGCGAAAAGAATGGGAAAATTGAAATAAGTTGTGCCACTACCGGGGCATCCATTGGTTATAAAGTGATTCCAATGAACGCTAAGGCTCCAAATTCCTGGACAATTTACCAATTGCCTATCGCATTGCCCAAAGGTGCAACCTTAAAAGTAAAGGCGCACCGGATTGGCTATAAATCAAGTAAGGAAATGGAATTTAAAGTAATTTAAGTATGAAAACAATAAATTACGCCATTGTGCTTTTGGGTATTTTTATCCTATCGGCATGCGGTACAAAAAGCAAACAGCAAGCAAGTAATGCTGAGCTTCAGAAGCCCAATGTATTGTTTATTGCAGTAGATGATTTAAATACCTGGTTGGGTTGTATGAGTGGGTACTCTAACAGCAAAACTCCAAACATGGACCGTTTAGCCTCAAAGGGCGTGTTATTTACCAATGCACATTGTCAGGCTCCTTTATGCGGTCCTTCGCGGGCTTCAATAATGTCGGGTTTACGACCGTCCACCACAGGGATTTATGGAATGATTCCTGACGGTAAGATCAGAAGAGAGGATAAGCCTGAGACAAAGGACATTGTCTTTCTTTCAGAGTATTTTAGAAACAATGGTTACCATACCATGGGTATTGGTAAGTTGTTTCACATCCATGCACCAGATGGCGTATTTGATGAGTCAGGTGGCCGTGTAAAAGGTTTTGGTCCGCTTCCGGAGAAACGTTTTGTTTGGGATGGGAGAGGCAATTCGGATAGAAAAAAATATGGTAGAACAAGTACCGATTGGGGGGCTTTCCCCGAGGTGGATTCATTAATGCCCGATCACGAGTCTGCTAACTGGGCAATAGCAAGAATTTACAGGGAGTATGACAAACCATTCTTTTTAGGAGTTGGATTCTTACGCCCGCATGTGCCATTGTATGTACCACAAAAGTGGTTTGATATGCATCCACTTGAAGGAATACAGGTAGCTCCGTATAAATCTGATGATTTGGACGATGTTCCCCCTGTTGCATTGAAAATAAATGATTTGCCCATGATGCCATCTACCGAATGGGCAAAAGAAACAGGCGAGTGGAAAAAGATTATTCAAGCTTATTTAGCTTGCGTTAGTTTTGTGGATTACGAGGTGGGAAGAGTGTTGGATGCCCTTGAAAAAAGTGGAAAGGCAGATAATACCGTTATTGTACTATGGTCTGACCATGGATATCGATTGGGAGAAAAAGGAACTTTTGCCAAACATGCCTTATGGGAGCCTGCTACAAAAGCTCCCTTGATGTTTGCGGCTCCTAACCTTCCCAAAGGTAAAGTCATTGATACCCCGGCCGAAATGTTATCGATTTACCCTACGCTTATCGAATTATGTGGCCTTCCTGCTTACGACCGAAATGAAGGCAGAAGTTTGGTTTCTGCTATGATGAACAGAGGAGAGGATGATAAAGCCTTTGCAGTTTGTACTTTTGGTATGAATAACCATGGTGTTAAGGCTAACGGATTCAGATATATCCAATACGAAGATGGCGGACAGGAGTTGTACGACCACAAAACAGATCCTAATGAATGGGAGAATTTAGCATCTAACCCGGATTATAAAAATAAGATAGAGGAGATGAAACAGTTTCTTCCAACAAAAAATGTTATTTGGGATTCTCATTCTTCTTATACTTTTCAGCCTTATTTTGTAGATCAAAAGCAAAGAACCAATGGGTCAGATGGTATACCAGTACATGTTATTGGCGCAGCTCATTAAAGAAAAAGAGAAAATGGACAGTCCTTTTACGAAGGATGCCTTATTGTATTTATACAAGTAATAATAAATTTTTAAACATATAATAATTAAACTGTTATGAAAACATTATCCTTATTGTTAATATTAAGCGTATTGAGCGTTAGTTCGTATGGGCAGAAACCTAAACCTGAGGAAATCAAAAATGACATGAGGCGTGTGGCTGATTGGCAAATCGAGCATTTTCGCGATAACTACAGTAATAGAAAAGAGCCACATCACCCATTGGCATGGACCAATGGAGCCTTATATGTAGGTATGGTTAAATGGGCAGACATGGCTGATGATGACACCTATTGGGAGTGGATGAAAAGCATTGCTGAAGATAACGAGTGGAAATTGCACAAGCGTATGTACCATGCAGATGATCATACCGTAGGGCAAATGTATATAGAGTTATATCGTAAGTATGGTGATAAGAAAATGATTGCTCCAACCAAAGAGGCTCTAAGGTATATTTATTTTCATCCGGCAAAAACATCGTTGCATTGGGTAGGAAATAAAAATTATAAACATGACCGTTGGAGTTGGTGTGATGCGTTATTTATGTCTCCTCCAGTTTGGGCAAAGCTATATAAAGAAACAGGAGATAAAATGTACCTGGATTTTATGATGAAAGAGTTCAAGGCAACTACCGATTTCTTATTTGATAAAAAAGAGAATTTGTATTATCGCGATCAAAGTTACATGGGTAAGCTTGATAACGGTACGAAAATTTTCTGGGGACGAGGTAACGGATGGGTTCTTGGAGGACTGGTAAACATTATGGAGGAGCTTGATCCTGCATCAAAAGAGTACAAGTATTTCTTGAAAATATTTAAGAAAATGTCTGCTCGATTAATTGAGATTCAAACAGAAAAAGGTCACTGGGCTATGAGTTTATTGGGCGATAAGTATTATCCAACACCGGAGACCAGTGGATCTGCCTTTTATATATTCGGTTTAGCCTGGGGTATTAATAACGGAATTCTTGATAAAGAGAAGTACGAGCCTGCCGTAATCAAAGGCTGGAAATCATTGGTAAGTCATATCACAGAAGATGGGATGTTAGGATACGTTCAGCCTATTGGTGCTGCACCTGGTAAAGCATGGGCTGATAAAACAGAAGTATATGGAACAGGTGCTTTCTTGAGTGCAGGTTCTGAGGTGTATAAATTAGTAGGAGGGAAATAGTAAAATAAAATTACCATAATAAAAAGGAGCATCTTTAAGGGCACGTTAATTTTTCCTTTTTAAGGTGAAATTATTATTGAGATGGCTCCTTTTTTGTTTTATACTATAAATAGTAAGAAATAAAAACAAATCGTGATGTTTAAAAATCAGTTGTTAACCTTAATTCTGTTGTTTCTCTCCAAACCCTTTTTTGCGCAACCATTAGAATTTAAATTACTAAGCTGCAATTCACAAACTAATCCAATGGCCATTGAGGGGCAACATCCACTTTTGTCATGGATAGTTAAAGCGGAGGGTTTTAATCGCTCACAAACGGCTTATCAGGTATTGGTGGCTTCTGAAATGGAATTGTTGAAAGATGAGAATGCCGATCTCTGGAATTCGGGTAAAGTAATTAGCTCACAATCTACTCATGTAAAATACAGAGGAGACAAATTATTGCCAACACAGAAATATTGGTGGAAAGTAAAAATTTGGGATGAAAAAGGTAATGCATCAGATTGGTCAGCAGCCAATAGTTTTGAAACTGGTTTAATGGAAGATGCTAATTGGGGCAATGCAAAATGGATAAGTTTAAGTAAAGACACCCGTTCCTCAGAATATCGTTTCCGTGATTACAAAACCGGAGGAATGAAAGAACCCATAAAACTAACAAGTCAAGCTGTGGGCTATTTCAGAAATGTAATTGATGCTGAAAAAGAAATTAAAAGTGCACGTGCTTATATATGTGGTTTAGGTTATTATGAGTTGTATATCAATGGAGAAAAAACAGGCGATCATGTATTGGATCCTGCCCCTTCAAATTACGACAAACAAGCGTATTATGTGACTTATGATGTTACCCAACAAATTAAAACGGGTAAAAATTCCATCGGTATCATTCTTGGGAATGGTTTTTATGGGCAAAATATTTCATGGAAAAGAGACCCTGAGTCGGAAAATGACCTTTCGTATGGTGCACCTGCGGCCCGATTGATAATTAAGGTTACTTATGAAGATAACTCCCAAGATGAGTTTTATTCTGACGAGCACTGGAAAAACTCCACAGGCCCCATTGTATTCGACAATGTTTACGGAGGTGATACTTACGATGCCCGTTTTGAAATTAACGGATGGAATACCCTTGATTTTAACGATAGAAAGTGGACGAAGGTAAAAACCATTTCTCCAAAACTAAACAAGGTTAGTGCCAATCAAATGCCGCCAATTCGTAAATTAAAAGAGTTAAAACCTCAAAGAGTATTCAAATCTGTAAAAGGCAATTGGATTGTGGATTTTGGACAAAACATTGCTGGTTGGGTTAAAATTAATGTGAAAGAGAAAAAAGGGCAGGTGATCAACATTACTCCGACCGAAGCTCTAACGCAATCAGGAGAAGATATTTACCCCGGCTCTACAGGTGGGGGAGCCAACGGTATGCCACAGTTGTATACATACATCTGCAAGGGTAAAGGACTTGAAAGCTGGGAGCCTAAATTTTCGTATCACGGTTTCCGTTATGCCGAAATAACCGGTGTGTCAACCAAGCCCGATGCCCAAATGATAAAAGCCGTTTTAGTGGCTACGGATGTTGAACAGCAAGGAAGTTTTTTGTGTTCGGATCCGTTATTGAATAAAATGGATACCATCAGTAAATGGACTATTGTTGATAATTTGCATGGAATACCGGAAGATTGTCCGCACCGCGAAAAATGTGGTTGGCTAGGCGATGCTCATGCTTTCTGTGAATATGCCTTATATAACTACGAGTTGGGTAATTTCTATAAAAAGTATATGGAAGATATCCGAACGCAAAGAAAAATAGTTGATGGTAATAATAAGTCAGGTGAAAAGTTCCGGGTACCTACGATGATTGCACCAGGAAAACGAACCTCTACCATCGCTAAATTGGATTGGGGTATCGCTGCGATATATTTGCCCTGGTACAACTACGTGTATTACGGCGATTCATCCATAGTAAAGGAGTATTACGAGGATATGAAAGAACTGACAAACTATTATCTAACCTTTAAAAATGAAAAAGGTATTATTGATAATGGTATGGGAGACTGGTGTCCTCCACGTTGGGATAGAAAAAGAAACCCATTGGCTATGGAGTGTCATCCGGTTGTCTCTGCTAATGCTTATTTTTACGATATTCTTGGTATCATGGAAGCTTTTGCTACCATGAACAAGGATGCAGCGTTTGAGGCTAAAATGAAAGAGGAGCAGGAGTCACTTTTTAAAGCCTTTAATGCTGAGTATTTACAATCCATTCCTATGGCTCCACACCTATGGTATGGAAGCCAGACAGCAACCGTGATGGCGTTACAGTTTGGAATGGTTCCCGATGAGAAAGTTGAAACGGTGGTAGATGGACTAGCTTATAATATTGTTGCTGTAAAAGGAGGTCATCATGCCACAGGTATCCATGGTAACCGATATATTTACACGGTTTTAAATAAATATGGTAAGGCCGGGTTGGCGCATAAAATATTAACCACACCTACTTTTCCAAGTCAAACGTATGTGATGAATTACGGATTCACCACCTGGCCCGAACGTCAATTTTTCTGGGAGGATATGGAAGGCTTGAGCAATTCGTTGAACCATCCGATGCATAGTGGGTTTGCTGCTTACTTCTTTGAATCATTAGGAGGAATAAAAACTGATTATAACACTGCAGGTTATAAGGAGTTTACCGTTAATCCTGTCTTTCAAAAGGAAATAACAGAAACCACAGTGAATGTACCAACTCCATATGGAAATATATTTAATAGTTGGCATATGACTCAAGAATCTTTTTCAATGGAATTAGAAGTGCCATTTAATACCAAGGCAAAATTGGTGTTAGCGGCGGAGGAATTGAAGTCATTAAAAGTTAATGATGAGGAATGGTTGAGATATCAACAAGAAAACAAAATTAAATTAGTCAATAACTCTATTGTTATATTGGGTTCAGGCACATACAAAATTAAGTATACAAAATAGACAAAGTTAATATAATTGTTAGCAGAACTATCAATCAGTTCTTTATTGGTTTAGCCGGGTAAAGGAAGAAATTTACCCGGTTTTTATATATTGATTGTTTCAGGGACTTTGATTAGTACATCCAATCATGCTTTCAATATCAAAGTCTAAAATACTATTTAAATAATAGCACAATGGTTATGACTTTCCGAGACAAGTTATTAGCACTACCTACTATTAGTTTAACTTGACCGTGTTTTCTTTTTGAAAGCAGAAGGAGTCTCTCCAACTTGCTTGACAAAATTTTCCCTAAAATGTCTGAGATCATTAAACCCTACTTGATAAGCGACTTCAGAGACAGTAATGTTTTTGTTGGCAAGTAAATTTGCTGCTTCTTTAATTTTTACCGATCGAATAAATTCATTAATCGATTTACCTGTTAACATTTTAATTTTCCGATATAGGGAAGAGCGACTAAAGTTCAAATCTTCTGCAAGTTCAAATACCGAAGAATCAGAATTTAAGTACTTTTTAAGAATCAATTGCTCTATTTCTTGTAGGAACTCATGTTCTAGTTGTTGCGCCTCATTTATTTCAATCTCTACATTTTCTGTTTTGTTTTCATTAAAATAGTTCAAAAGACTAATTCTGTTTTTTAGCAATGCAATCACTCTCGCTTCCAAAATTCTGAAATTAAAAGGTTTGGAAATATAGTCGTCAGCTCCTGTTGTTAACCCAATTAGTTCATCCTCAACAGTGCCTTTGGCAGTTAGTAAAATGATTGGAACGTGACTGGTAGTAGGACTGGTTTTTAGTGTTGTGCATACTTCGGTTCCCTGTATACCAGGCATCATAATATCTGATATTATAATGTCCGGAATAACTTCCTGAGCTATTTCTATTCCTTTTTCACCATTTTCAGCAATCTTCACCTCAAACTTGGATGAAAACTTGGATGCTAGCAAGGAAGAGATATCATGATTGTCTTCAATAATCAGCATGACCTGATTGTCTTCATTCCTAATCGGAGTTATCTCTCTTTCATCAATTAAGATGTCTGATTCAATTTCTTCAGAGGATTCGATAGGTTTAAGTTGACCAGGTTCAAAATGATTGTTTCCCTTTAAGAAAGTTAAAGTAAATTTAGATTCTTCTCCTGCAATTGTACTTACGCTAATCTTACCTCTGTGCAGCTCTACTAATGATTTTGTTAGAGAAAGACCAATTCCAGTACTAGTGGAATTATTTTCTGTTTTAAAATAGCGATCAAAAATATTAGGCAGGGCTTTTCTTGAAATTCCTGCTCCTGAATTTATTACTTCAATATTAATAACGTCGTTTCGATCTTCGGTGTTTACTTTTATTATGCCATGTTTAGGTGTATATTTAAATGCATTGGAAATAAGGTTATTCATAATCATGGATAGTTTATCAGGGTCAACATATAACATTGTACTATTAACCGACATAGATAGCTTTAAATCTATTGATTTGCTTTTGGCCATTTCTTTAAAGTTTGAAATATAAGTCGATAGCCATTCATTAATATTTAAATATTCAACCGAAATTTGTGGTGTGCCAGTTTCAACCCTTCTAAATTCAAGTAATTGATTAACTAATTCAAGCAGCCTGGTAGAATGAAAGCTGGCAGTTTTTATGAGTTCACTTACTTTTTTATTCCTTGTATTTTTTAAGGCTGTTTTTAAGTCCTCTACAGCACATTCAACCATAGTCAGAGGCGTGCGCAACTCATGAGAAATGTTTGTAAAAAACACTAACCTTTCTTGATGAATTCGTTGTTCCTCTTGTCTGATTTTTTGTTCATAATGAAGTTGATTTACGGTTTTTACCTGGTTGGTTCTAAATCGTGACACCAAAAGGGTTATGACTAACAGAGTAAATGCATATAAGATATATGCCCATATGGTTAGCCAGAATGGGGGTATCACTTCAATTTGAATGGATGCAATATCATCACTCCAGATACCATCAGTATTAGAGGCTTTCACTTTTAAAAAGTAGGTTCCGGCTGGAAGTTGTCGGTATGTGGCTGAATTATTTATTCCAGCCATATTCCATTCCTGATCATAACCTTCCAGTTTAAAACTATATTTGCATTTATTGGCAAAAGGATATTGAATCGCTTGGAATTCTATGGTGAAAACCGATTGTTTATGGTTTAAATGAATGATCGGATTGAATTCAATATTCTTATCTATGATGCCATTTCCAGGTAGAACGTGTTCATTAAATATTTTTAAGTTGGTAAAAACAACTTTTGGCTTGTTTTCTGAAGGTTGTATGTGTTGGGGGTTTAGGAAGTTAAGGCCGCTGGAACTGCCGAAATAAAAAATGCCAACCTTGGAATTGATACATGAACTATTCAGGAATTCACCCGGAAGTACTCCATTTTCTTTATTATAATTAATAAAACTATGATTAGATGGATCAAAACGAGAAATCCCGACATTGGTACTCAACCATAAATATCCCTTTGGGTCTTTCAGGATAGAAAGTACTGTGTTATTGGCTAAACCATCCCGGCTATCGAAATTCTCAAAATTACCGTTTTGTGTGTTCAAACATGACAAGCCACCATATTCGGTGCCAATCCAAATTTTAGCTGAATCTCCTTTCGCTAAGAAATTAATGTTATTAGAGGGTATACTATTATTTAATGATGTATTAACAGTAAAATACTTTTTTGTCTTGGTATTTAAATTGTAATATATAAGTCCATTGGCATGAGTACCAACCCATAAATCTCCCTTAGTGGGTTCGAGTATTGCTCTTACATCAATATAATCGAGTTCCGGGATGTTGATAAACGAATCAGTTTTAGAATCATAATAGCTTAGCCCGTTAAGGTTAGTACCAGCCCATATCTTTCCTGACGGACTTTGGTAAAGTATCCTGATATCTGCAGTATAAGATCCGGGATAAGGAGTGGGGATGTTTTGATAGATTTTTATTCGTCCGTTATCTGGGTTAATTCTATTGATACCACCCCTGTAGGTACCAAACCATAGCTCTCCTTTAGCATCTGTTAAAGCACAAAGTATTGCATTGTCGCTGAGTCCGTTTTTTTTGGATAATCTTTTAAAAATACCCTTTCGAGGATTCCAAATATCAATTCCGCCTCCATCTGTCCCTATCCAAATATTTCCATTATAATCTTCTGTAATTCCCCATACTTTGGGGTGTGAGATACTTTCCGGATGACCTGGATTATACGCTAAAGAATGAATTTTCTTATTGTAATTAGAGACGAGCTGTACTCCTCCGCTAAATGTTCCTAACCAAATATTACCATCACTATCTTTAAAAATTTTGTTAATACATCGGTTTGAAAGACTACCATTTTGATTATTAGGTGTGTATCGGATGCTTTTTGCTTGATCCGCATTAGATTCAATATCTGCAATAGAAACAATACTTAAGCCTTCTTCCCTTGTGCCTATCCATAAGTTGTTATTATCATCAACAAGAAGAGATAATACTTCACTTCTCGGAAGAAATTGGTTATTCCTTAATTGCGATTCAAAATGAACCGTTTCTCCGGTCGAGAGATTAATGTATATAATCCCCTGCTTTGTTCCAACCCAAATGTTATTATTATTATCAGGAAAGATGGTATAAATTAAAGTATGTTTAGTGTCTGCGATCTTTGTAACATTTAGTATTTTAGAATTGTCTTCGGTTAAGCTGATTTGAAATATTCCGTCTTGTTGTTTCCCTACAAAAAGGCAATTGTTCTTGTAGGCAATAGCTTCAAGTCCATCGTTAATAGCTGGGAATTTTTGTTTTTCTTGATGAAGATTCTTTATTACTGAATCATTGTGATTTAAATAAAATAGCCCATTGTTGCGTGATGAAATAAATATATTATTCTCGGGAGTGATTGTAAATTTATAGGTATTGTACATAAACAGGTTTTCGTTTGAAGTAGGTTCCTGTTGGAAATGTTTTAGTAGACCTGTTTTTGAGTCCAGTTTGTCTAGCCCACTTGAATATAAAATCCATGGATTACCGAAATGATCAAGATGCATATCGTTAAATGAGTTGTAAACCAGAGAATTGGGGTTTCGTGGAGTGTTTCTGAATATCCGGAAGTTTTTGCCATCGTACCTAAAAAGTCCGTCATCTGAGCTAAGCCATAAAAAACCAAGTGAATCTTGTTCTATATTATAAATGATACTGTTGGGTAAGTTTTCTTTTGCTGAGATCGTCTCAAAATAAATCGAATCAATATTAACATGATTTATATTTCCTTCGAGGGCCAATAATTTAACCGTCAAAGAAAAAAGCAAGATCATAACGATGTGTGCACTTTTGTTCATACAATATTAATGCTTGTTAATAACTACAATCAAAGTTAGGGGATAAATTGTTAATGCTTTTTTTTTTCTCCTTGATTATAGGTGGGTAATTGCTCAAACTTTAGTGGTTAATTGCTTTTTAGGTTTGTAAACCCGTTGGAATACAGGATGATGGCGGATGGCAGGTCGGGTTGAACATTTGAGCCATATTATGAGCTGTTATTTCTTCTTAAGTTTGAATTAATTAAAATTTTAAAAAAATGTAAACAATAATTAATTGCATAATCTATTAGATTAACTGCAAAAAATTAGTCAACGTGATAACGTTAGCTAATAGATTACAAAACTTAAATGATATATAATTAAACATTAAGCTTATGACTAATCAGATCAGAATTAGCAAGTTGTTTGGAAATCACCGCTCCATATGGTTTGTGGTGGTGTTTTTCCTTCTGTTTGACGCAGCTTCACTATTTGCATCTATTTCGTTTGAAGAAGAATCTAACTTTATTCAACAAGAGGAAGTAAAAATTCAGGGAACCATAGTAGACCAAACAGGAGCTCCAATTCCTGGAGTAAGTATAGTAATAAAAGGAACGAGCATCGGCACCATTACCGATATAGATGGTAATTTCTCTTTAAAAGCTTCAATTAACAGTAGCATTGTAGTTTCATTTATTGGTTTTGCAACGCAAGAAATTGTGGTGACGCCGCAAACGTCACAGCTTAATATAGTATTAAAAGAGGATATCGCCAAACTTGATGAAGTTGTGGTGGTGGGATATGGTACGCAGAAAAAAGAAACTGTAACTGGCTCATTGTCTTCGGTAAGTTCAGAAGAGCTTACAAAGCAACCAGTAAGTAGTGTAACGCAGGCTTTGGCAGGTAAATTGCCTGGATTAATTGCAAATCAATCCGGAGGACGACCAGGTAAAGATGGAGCCACCATTAAAATTAGGGGTATTGCTACCCTTGATGAGGGGGCAGGTTCAAGTCCCCTTGTTTTAATTGATGGAGTTGAGCGTCAGCAAAGTGAACTTAACTTTTTAGATCCCAACGAGATTGAAACCTTATCAATACTGAAAGATGCCTCTTCAACTGCCGTTTTTGGTGTAAGGGGAGCTAACGGGGTTATTCTTGTAACTACAAAACGAGGAAAAGAAGGGCCGGCGAAGGTAATGTACAAAACAACTATGGCTGTGATGATTCCTGATAGGAGCATCAAACTGGTTAATAGTTATCAGCAACAAGGCCTTTTGAACGAATATTCAGGATTTGCAGAGGATTCTGAAGATCCAATTGCACCATACCCCAAAAGTGTTCGGGATAGGTATAAAGCAGTAATTGATGGTAACCCTGTGGAACCGAGTGATCCATTCTTTTACCCAAGTACCAATTATGCCGATTTGATGCTTAAGGATTACGCGTTTCAAAAACAACATAATTTTACCATTAGAGGAGGTAGCGACAAGTTTAAATATTTTGCTTCGTTAGGTTACTTCGATCAGGATGGAATGTTTAAAAATATCAATCCTGATTTAGATAAATCAACCAATTATCAAAGGTATAACTATCGCACAAACCTGGATATTAAATTAACAAATACAACAACTGCAAAAGTTAATATTGGCGGTAGTTTTAACCAAAACATTTCATTAGGACAAGGAGGAAATGAGCCTGCACGAAGCTTTTATTGGAATTTAGTGGTGCACTCTTCACCTTGGGACGGCTATGTTCATGATGGCAAGCTGGTGATGCTTCAGGAAAATGCGAATAATGTAATGCTGAACAGTGATTTTCGGGGGTATAATCTAGAGTTGGAAAATACCAGCGACTATTCGTTTATTATAGATCAAAAGCTCGATTTTATTACAGAAGGGCTGTCTGCTAAAGCTACAGCCTCGTTTGTGAGTTACTTTAGTAATTATATTCGAAGAGAGAAGAATGATAAAAACCTCCCTTATTATTCGCCTTTTTTAAACAGCGATGGTACAGTAAGTTTTTACAGAGAGAAAGAAGATATTTTGCCGGCTAATAGTACATCTCAGGATAAAAGAAGAAAAGAATATTACGAGTTTACCTTGAATTACCAAAGAAGCATTAATGATATCCATAATGTGTCTTTAATGGGATTATTCAATGCTGATAAATCTTTTTATTATTTGAGCGAATTTAGTGATATTCCTCGTTCATATTTAGGTTTTTCGGGTAGGGCAACCTATAACTTCAAAAGCAGATATATGGCCGAGTTTAATATTGGTTATAATGGTTCAGAAAATTTTCTTGAAGGTAAAAGATTTGGTTTTTTTCCTGCTTATTCAGCCGGATGGACATTTACCGAGGAACCATGGTTAAAAAACCTGATAGGCGAAAATATTCTTACCTATGGTAAGTTTAGATTCTCTTATGGTACTGTTGGAAATGATAAAATGGGGGGGAATAGGTTTTTATATCTACCGGATACCTATACAATGGGTAACTCAAATTACTGGGGGCCACAATTTGGTCAGTTAGGCGCTTTGCAATACTATGCGCATGCCTTACCGGGAAGAACAGGTAATCCTAATGTAACCTGGGAAAAGTCAAAAAAAATCAATTATGGTGCAGACCTGTCTTTTGTTCAGGATTTGATATCTCTTAATATTGATTATTTCACAGAAGACCGTACCGACATTTTAATTGATCAACAAGTTGTGCCTATTTATCAGCAAACCGGTGCTTTAGCGTTAAACCTGGGGCAGGTTCATAACGAAGGGTATGAAATTGAATTAGGTTTTAATAAAAAGCTAAATAGCAATACAAGAATTTGGGCAAATGCCAACTATACACATACCAGAAACAAAATTATTGAAATTGATGAGCCGGAGGTAGATTTACCCTATAGGCAAAAAACAGGAACACGTGTTGGTGAAGCATGGGGGTATCAACAAGAAGATTTCTTTAAAACGGTAGAAGAAGCGGAAACGTATAAAGATGAATTATGGGCAACCTATAGCGAACTGAACCCGGGAGCAAGTAAAAATGATTATCAGGCGTACAAAATATTTGACGACGGTAGTGATGTGTCAGCGGGAGACCTTAAGTTTATTGACCGTAACAATGATGGTTTAATTACTACCGATGATGCCGGATATCTGGATATTCCAACATTCCCGGAAACCATGTTTGGGTTTGGAGCTGGTGTTACTCATAAAAAGCTTTCATTTTCATTTATGTTTCAGGGAGGTGCGGATTATGCAATTAATGTAAGAACGGATAACTCACCAACTTTAAGCAAAGGTACGGCACTGGATTTTGTAATGAACAGGTATACTCCGGAACGATATGCGGCTGGCGAAAAAATTGAATTTCCTCGTTTACTGGCCTCTAATGATAACTGGAAATATGTGGGCTCATATTGGATGAGAAATGCAAGTTACATAAGGTTAAAGAATACTGAGATAGCTTATACTTTTGATAAAACGGATAAATTCATTGAAAAACTAGGACTGGACAATGTTAGAGTTTTTGCCAATGGGTATAATTTGTTAACCATTAGTGATATTAAATATATAGATCCTGAAACTACAAACGGTGTGTTGAGATATCCGCGCAGTAGAGTTATAAATCTTGGAGTTCAAGTTCAATTTTAATTTATAAGTAATTAGACATGAAAAAATATATAATATATAGTTTTAAGTCCATTGCTTTTCTGGCATTAATGGTAACATTATTTGCCTCATGCGAAAAGGACTTTTTAGAAAAACCTGCTGGTAGTGATATCACCATCGATACAGTATTTACTACATCAACGAATGCACAACAGATTATAATGACCCTTTATCAGGATCGTTATTTTAGCCCTGATAATATTCCGGTTAACTGGTGGGATGACGCTGCATGGCTAAGTTGGTCATGTATGGGTGAGGATCTTTATTATCCTAAAGCACCCTGGGTAAGACACTGGCAATATGTCGATGGAACTATGAGCTCTAATAGTAATCAACTGTACAAATTACCACACTTGTTTTTTGCCGTACGTATGGCGAATGTGTATTTGCAAAAAGCGGCAAATATAACACCGGTTTCTGCAGACGACGAAAAATACATAAACTATATGCGGGGTGAGGCACATGCCAACCTGGCCTATCAATATTTTAAAGGATTTAGAATATGGGGTAGTTTACCCTGGATTAACAGAGTATTGGTAGGTGGAGAAGATCCTATTCCAAGGGCACCATTTAATGAGCTGGTGGACAGTATAGTTTCTCGTTTAGATATTGCAGCATCCATGCTGCCCGAGAAATGGGAGGATAGATGGGAAGGAAGATTTACCAGTGTTGCAGCAAAAGCCCTAAAAGCAAAAGTATTGGTTTATGCGGCAAGTGACCTGTACAATGGTCCTACGCCATCATATGCTGCCGGTTATGAGCATTCGGAAGTATTGGGGTATGGAAGTTATGACCAACAACGCTGGAAGCGTGCTGCCGATGCCTGTAAAGAGGCCATTGATGCAGCACATGCTGCTGGTCATCAGTTGTATACTGGCGGGGGAGAAGAAAAGAATGTTTATGAGTTGGCCATTAATAAAACAGACGAACATATTTTATGGCAAAGATTATCCAATGGATCTATTGTAAACTGGGCATATGCACATAATATGATGAACTATCCTTATGGAATTGCCTACTCTAATAGAGCTGATTTGGCCATGCAGCCAACATTTCAGCACGTAGATGCATACCAAATGAGTAATGGGAAATTTCCGATTGAAGGCTATGAAGGTGGAGATGGTACCAAACCTATTATTTCTCAAGCAGGTATTGATGCGGGCTACAGCGATCAGGATTTTGCTAAAAACAGAGATCCCCGTTTCCATCAGAATATTGTCTATCATGGCTCTACATTTGGTGAGTCCTACAATGACAAACTAATAAATTTCGATCTTGATAAATCAGTTCCGGATAGAACACATGGTGATTGGGCTAACTTTATATCTGGTTTTATGGTGCGTAAATTTGTTAACGAAGCGATCGGAGAGTCTGAATCGGTAACTTATACGCCTATACATCCTATTATTCGGTTGGCAGATATTTACTTGTTATATGCCGAGGCACTTAATAGATTTAATAACGGGCCAGATGCCGAAGCTATAAATTATCTGAATCAAATTCGATCTCGCTCGGGCATGCCTGATTATGCTGCCGAGAACTATAAGGGATCTGCTGCAGAGGAACAATTCCAAAATGCCATTAAGTACGAAAGAAGAGTGGAGTTTTACCTGGAAGGACAACGTTATTTCGATTTAAGAAGATGGAAAAATGGTGAAGATCTTCAATTGACTATGGTGGGGCAGGCAGTTAACAATGGTGTAGTTTCAAGAACATATTTAAATTGGACCAATTCTTGGGATGACAAACTTTATTTTCACCCCTTCCATGCAAAAACATGGGTAAACACTACCCCTGGGCTATACCAAAATCCGGCTTACTAATCCATTTAATTCAGGAATTAATACGTTAATAATTATGAAAAAATATATTAGATCATATATATTCCTTGTTGTTTGTTGTGCCATTGCAACTCAAGGGTGGTCACAGTCCGACACGATACAAAATAATAAGGAGGTAATTTCAAACGGCAAAATAAGTATTGCCTATGGGGAACAGGAAAAAAATAATGTGTCTTCTTCAATATCTGCGGTTTCTGGAGAAGAACTCGAAAAAGGATCTGTATCCAATTTCGGTAACGCATTGATGGGTAAGCTTCCCGGGTTATTTGTTATGCAAGGCGGTGGAGAGCCAGGTAACAATTCTCCTACATTAAGAATAAGAGGAGCTGGTCATGCACCATTAATAATGATAGATGGGTTTGAGAGGGATATGACTTACATTGCCCCGGAAGAAATTGAATCTGTTTCTGTATTAAAAGATGCTTCAGCCCTGGCCCTATATGGTATGAAAGGAGCTAATGGAGCTATACTGATTACTACCAAAAGGGGTGAGATTCAAAGACGTAAACTTAGTGTTAGTATTCAGTCTGGTATACAAACTCCCCAAAGCACAATGGGAGTATTGAATGCTACCCAATACATGACTATGTATAATCAGGCTGCATTAAACGATGGTTTACCTGCTAAATACTCGACAGCTGATATAGCCGCTGCAGGCACTTCACCGTTATATCCGAATGTTAATTGGAAAGATTTGGTAATTAAAGATTTTACCAATATTACAAGAGCAAATATCGGATTAACAGGAGGATCAGAATACATTAAGTATTTTTTTAACGTTGGTGGTTTATACAACAATGGTATATATAAACCCGAAAATCCTGAAATGAACGCTAATGTTAGTCTAATGCGTTTAAATATAAGGTCGAACATTGATGTGCAGGTTACAAATAACACGGTGTTCTCATTGGATTTGGCCGGAAGTGTTGACAAGAATATACATCCGGCAGATAATGCATCCAAGCTTTGGAGTTCGATATTGACTTTACCTCCAAATGAATTTAATGCGGTGAACCCTGATGGCAGTTATGGAGGTTCATACTTGTCGTACAACAACCCTTTAGGAATGTTGGAGTATACCGGAGATAGCAATTCATTGAGTCGCATATTCAATGCGAGCTTTAAATTGCAACAAGACCTGGGAATGATTACTGAAGGACTTTCTGTAGGTTTAGGTTATGCGCTTGATAATGGTTCAACAAACGGAGATGGAACCTGGAGACATTTTAGAGTAAGACAGGTAACCGGTCAAGTAGGTGATGAGTATACCTATGAATCGTATAGAGAAAACTATCCTTTTAGCAAATGGAGTAATGCCGAAAGTAACAGGTTTATTATTTATACAGGTGATATTGCCTACGATATGCCTGAGAAGAATGGAAACAAGCTAAATGTTTTATTACGTTACCAAGGCGACCAGCAATATAGAACCAACAACGACTTATCGCCCTATTTGACTAATAATTATGCCGGTAGAATTAATTATTCAAAAGACAACAAGTACCTATTAGAACTTGCCGCGAGTTACTTTGGATCTGACCAATATGCTGAAGGGAAACAATATGGATTTTTTCCTTCTGCATCGGCAGGATGGGTGTTTACCAATGAAGACTTTGCAGAAAACAGTGCCCTTTTTACTTATGGTAAAATAAAAGCTTCATATGGTATTACCGGATATAACAGGGCTGTAAATGGCAGATACCCTTATGCTCAGTTTTATACCAACAATGGCGGCTTCCCATTTGGTACAGACTGGGCATGGTTTGGTGGAACACAGCCTGGTGTGCTAGCAAATGAAGATGTTCAATGGGAAATATCCAATAAGATGAACATTGGTTTGGAGTTGGAGATGTTTAATAAATTATCTGTGGAAGCAGATTATTATCAAAACAAAAGGACCAATGTACTTTATGTAGATTATACTATTCCATCAATATCAGGAGCTACCCTACCCTATGAAAATATAGGAGAACTAACTGATACAGGTGTTGATGTAAATATTGGATATACCGAAAATAGCAAGGTGTTGAAATGGTATGCAGATTTAGTATTCTCTTATTATGATAATTCCGTTGATGAGATGGGAGAGTCCCTTAATACAGGCGATTTGGCACATCTGAATAAAACGGGCAATTCAGCTACTTCAATTTACGGTTATAAAACTGTCGGTTATTATGAGAGTGGTGCCGATATACAATCATCCCCAACACAAACCTTCGGTACACCAAGAGTGGGTGACTTGAAATATAAAGATATGAATAACGATGATATCATCGATTCAAGGGATATGACCGTTATTGGAGATTACATGGCCAATATTGATCTTGGGCTTAGACTAGGAGCTTCGTATAAAAATTTCGATATAGAAGCCATGTTGCAGGGGCAGTTCAATCGCGATATTAATTTAAACGGAAATGAATTAGCAGAGCCCTTTATCCATGGTAATGCGGTAAACGAAATTGCTGAAGAAGAAGGATTCCCGGCTTTAACCTTGTCAAATATGAACAATTACCAAAGTTCATCATATTGGGTTAGAAAAGGGGACTTCGTTAAGCTTAGAAACATTGAACTGGGGTATTCGCTAGGAACAAATGTACTGTCTGACCTTAACATGAAGAAAGTAAGATTTTTTGTAAGGGGGGTTAATGTTCTTACAATGAGCAAGTGGAAATATACCGATCCCGAATATACTTCTATAGGATATCCACCTATGAAATCTTATTTGCTAGGTGTTAATATAGATTTTTAGACTTCAAGCGGTTAAAAATTATTAAGATATGAAACCAGCCACGGAATGTTATCTAACTAAGAATAATTATAGGCGGTTTCCATTGAATACCAAAAACTTAAAATATAATGAGATGAAAATTCATATAAAAATATTATCAGTAATAATTCTTGCAGCATTTACTTTTTCCGCATGTCAGGACCTTGAAATGCTTGAAGACACAGGTATTAGTGATGAATTACAATGGGATAATCCTTCGTATGTTACCAGATATGTTACTAACGTTATTAGTAATATGCCCACAGGGTATAATAATCTTGAGTTTGGTTGGGCACTATATGCCAATGCCACCGATGAAGCGGAAAATTCAAATCCAAGGCATGCCGTGCAAAATATGAATACAGGTAACTGGAATTCTACTACAGGTTTTATTGATAATATCTGGAATAGACATTATCAAAACATTTATAAGATAAATCATTTTCTTGAAAGAACTGAGCCCATTACTTATGAGAGCTACGCTCCAAGTAAAAGATCATTATATATGAAAGAACTTGAGGGTTACAAAGTTGAAATGCGTTTTTTAAGAGCTTTGTTTTATTACGAGTTGATTAAACATTATGGAGGTGTAGTCCTGGTTGGAGATGCGGCTGTTGATAGCCTTGAGGATGTGCGAAACGATGCCTTCAAAGCAGGCAGGTCTACCTTTAAAAATTGTGCAGAATATATCATAAGCGAATGTGACTATATTATCGATAATGAATTGCTTCCGTTGCTCGATGAAGGTGCTGATCAGGGGAGACCCAATGGAACTGCTGCAAAGGCGTTGAAATGTAAAACACAATTGTTGCTTGCCAGTCCGGTGTATAATACAGCAATAACAGAAGGTTCTGCGGAACAAATGGAATATTGGAAGGCAGTTGCAGCAACGGCCGAAGATATTGCATTTGACAGGGTATTTACATTTGGACCATACGATGTATTTGATGGTACAAGCCCAGAGGTGATACTTGGTTATCGTCATGCAAATTCAGGTAACTTTGAAATCAGAAATTATCCGATAGGCAGCGAAAGAAAGACACCTGAATTTTCGGGAGCAACCAACCCGTCGCAAAACCTGGTGGATGCATATCGCATGAAAAATGGCATGAGCATAGATGAGCCAGGTTCTGGGTATGATCCTTCAAATCCGTATGCAAACAGAGATGACCGTTTAGCACAAACTATTCTATACAACGGCAGCGGTTGGAATGAACGTAATGTTGAACCGCGAACTGTTGACATATATAGAGGTGGAAGGGATGGTATGGATCGCCCATATGGAACAAGAACCGGATATTATCTGAAAAAGTTTGTAGATACAGGTTTGGATTTAAGGCAACAGCAAGGTTCAAACAAAGAGTGGCCTATATTTAGATTTGCTGATATTGTGCTCATTTGGGCAGAGGCCGTGAATGAAGTGTGGGGACCAACCGATCGAGGAGATTCGTACCTTACTGCAACAACAATTCTTAACCAAACCATTGTTCGACATGGTGGATTGGATGAATTGCCGCTAACCGGTATAAATAAAGAAGAATTAAGAGAGCGTATTCGCGAAGAAAGATTTTTAGAACTGGCTTTTGAAGGACAACGTGCCTGGGATTTAAGACGCTGGGGTATTGCAAAAGATGTATTAGGTGCTGCTCTGTACAAAATGGAGGTAACAATGAACACTGATGGTTCATTCAATTATTCAAAGCAAAAGTTGGAAGACCGTTATTTTGAGGAAAGAATGAATTTATACCCGATTCCACAAAGGGATGTAAACAATGGTTTGGAACAAAACCCGGGATGGTAAGAGTTAAGTGTATAAACATTAAAAGCTAAAATCATGAAACGAGCCATGTGAAATACTACTTATACAAGAGTATGACTAAGGTGGCGAGTTCCATGTGGCCATTGAAAAATTAAATTTAGACACATGAAATATTTAGTTAGCATATTAATAATAACCTGCTCCATGACAATGGGGTGGGCTCAGCAAGCTTTTGAGCCGAAAGTTGATGGTACAAAGTATTATATTCAAGTTTACGATGGCGAAACCAACGAAAAGATATTGTATCAGAATGCAGCACACCCAAGCTGGCAAACTAAAATTCAGTTAGCAGACTTCTTTGACGGGTCTTTAAGCCAATTATGGACTTTTAAAGCAACAGCAATGTATCCGGGTTACTATAGCGTATTTAACCATGATGAAAATTTAACTGAGGCTCACCATTTGATGTCGTGGAACTGGAATGCTTATTTAGGGGCTAACCGGGATCCTGCTGATTCTCCTGAAATGCAGTACCGCTTTATAGAAGTAGCCGATGGTTGGTATAAATTTGAAACCATAGAAAAGGAAGATGGACTTAACGGTATAGCCTATACACCGGGTGCGGATGCATTAAATCTGAAGGCGGAAGGTTTTGTTTCGTTTAGTGACGTTAAAAGTGCAGATGTTACTCCACAAAATATGATCAATAATGTCTTTCGCTTCGTAGAATTTGACCCATTAACAGCATATGATAATTCTCTGGAAATCGGTGAAAACTTGTATAAAACCTACCCCAATGCTCCGGAGACAGCACGTTACGATTTCTTCTATGCACTTGAGAAAGGGCGGGAAGCAAGAGTATTTGCCACAGAATCGGAAATATTGGCCTCTCAGGATATGATCTACGAAGCCATTGCCAAATTTACCAGGGTGGTTGAGTTTGATACCATGTTGACTGATGCTTTGACCTTTATTAATGCATCAGATGCAGATAGTGACGTAAAAACCTCATTCACGGCTTTAGTAAATAATGCGGATGAAGCATTTAACGCGGGGAGTTTAAGTTCAGAAGATATTGAAGTTATTACACTAGATATTGCAGCTGCAAAAGAATTGGTGGAGGCCATTATAGCTGCACAAACATTCGGTACATCATTAACTGGCCTTGATAGCAGGTTACGCAGCGGAGTGGCTAACGCTGTTAGTAGCGCAAAAGCTATTTTGATTTCCGCACAGGGCAATGCTGATGCATATAACGCTGCAATACTGCATCTTGAAAAAATGGAGGATACCATACTTGAAATAAATACTGCTACTGAACTACTTGAGGGAACACAAGAGTTTGAAGAAGCAAAAGAAATTTTAAGTACAGCCATTGAAGCAGCCATTGTGGCAATAAATACGGTTGATGTTACTTCCGAAGAGTTAGATGCAAGTATTGCAGCTATGCAAGAGGCTATTAAAACTTTCCAAAAAGCATTGGAAGCAGGAGATACGTTGGTTGAATTGCTAAACGCAGGTTTTGAAAGTGACCTTGCCGACTGGGTTGTTGATTCGCCGACCCCAAGTGCAGCATACCCTGAAAATAAAGGTGTTGATGGTTCAAGAAGTATTACTTGTTGGAAAGGTTCTGAATATCAAATGAGAGTATATCAATCCATTAGTGGGATACCTAATGGTACTTATACAGTAAGTTGTTTTGCAACGGTGAGGACAACGGATGATTTTTCGTTGTTTGCGGCAAGTGATGCAAATTATCAGGTACTTCCATTAGTAAACAATGGTACTCTTACCCAAAGAACAGTTGAAATTGAAGTTACCAACGGAATGCTTGAGTTTGGCTTAAAAGGTAGTGGATCTGATAATATGGTGCCAGCAGGAAGTTGGGTTGTTTTTGATGCTTTTGAAGTTAAATGGGCGTCGCAAACTAAAGTTACCAATGGTGATTTTGAAAACGATTTGACGGATTGGTCGGTAGAAGGAGACGTAAGTCGGGCTTACCCAGAAAATAAGGGTGTTGATGGATCTAGAAGCATTACCTGTTATGGAGGTGCCGATTATGCCATCTCAGTTTCAAAAACATTATCCGGATTGGAAAATGGTACCTATGCGGTGAGTGCAATGGCAAAAACCAATGTGGATAATGCCTTTGTGGTTTCTGGTGAAAGTGCAGGTGTTGAGTCAATGGTGCCTGTAACAGGCAATCAGCTAATGAAGTTTAAGACTGTTGTAACGGTTACCGATGGTACACTTACTGTTGGTGTTCATGGAGCTGGAGAGAACAATGCTGTACCGGCAGGTAACTGGGTTGTATTTGATAATGTAGAGGTGGTTAGGATGCCGAATATACCTGTTGTAAATGCAGGCTTTAATGCAGATCTAACGGATTGGTTGGTGGATTCTCCGACTCCTGAAGCAGCCTACGCTCAAAATCGGGGAATAGATGGTTCTCGCAGTATTACCTGGTGGAGAGGTTCCGACTATCAGATGATGGTTTACCAATCGATTAACAATATCTCAAATGGTACTTATAAAATAAGTTGCGTTTATAGAAATAGTAGTGAAGGTGCGATTGGTTTGTTTGCAGAAAGTGGGGCTAATATCGTTGACTTGCCTTTGCCCTTGTATAATAACGGCGAACAAGATTTAACAAAAAGTGAAATCGAAATAACAGTTTCCGATGGTACTTTAAGTTTTGGTATTAGAGGTCAAGGGGATAATAATGGAGTGCCGGCAGGTCAGTGGATAGTATATGATGAGTTTCAGGTTTTACTTAAAACCATAACCCCTGTTTACGAAGAAGCAATTCCTCAAAACCAGGAAGTCATTCCTGAAATAATAGAGCGTGCTATTCCTGAAAGTGAACCTAAAATCATCTATTCGCAAGGTGGCCAGTCCTTAAATATCCAATCTTCGGATGTTATTGTTAAATATGCTGTCTTTAGCCTAACAGGATCGATGGTTGATACTCAACAAACAAGTAGAAATTCCGTGTCTATTCCTTTGAATAGAGGCATCTACATTGTTCGGATTACAACTGAAAACGGTGTTGTTGATACTAAAAAGATGACCATTTATTAGTCATTCCCATCATACTATTGAGGAGAAGGTGTTTGTTGCAACATCTTCTCCTTAATCCATACATATCAATTATTTCGTCTGGTTATTAGACTTTTCAGTATGCGTTTATTATTAAAAATATTAATAACGGTTATCTACCTATCTCTTATTGAGAGAAATATAGTGGCTCAGGATTATTATACGCCTATAGCAAGCTATAGTTTTGATAACGATTCTGCTGTAGACGAAATGGTTAATTCTGTTATTAATCTTTATAATCAGGCATCTTTATACAACGATTCTCAAAGAGGTTCGGTATTGCGGTTTTCTGCTGAATCAAAGAGTTATGCGGTATTTAATAAAAAGCTTCTGGATTCAGATTCGTGTAGTATTTCCTTTTTCTTTTACTGGGAAAGTAACAACGCCAGTTCCTGGCATCAATTGTTTGAACTTCATGATCCGGATACGAATAACAATTTATTTTTCACCCCTCAAAACGGTTGGGGTAATAATATGAGCTCAGTAATTAGTGATAATAAAGAATATAGTAATTATGAAGCACTTAACGCCCGACCTATTGTTAAAAATACCTGGTTGCATGTGGCGATAACATTTGCTGATAAATTGGCAACCATATATGTTGACGGTGAGGAAGTTTCTCGAGGTTATATCATGTTTACACCAAAATCGGTTCAAACAAATTCATTGTATTTGGGTGGTAATCCTAATCGTTCGAACAATTATTATATGTCGGCAAGGTTAGATGATATTAAAATATTCAACAAATCTCTTAGTGCCAATCAAATCCAGGCCTTAGCTCGTGAAACCCAAATACCGGCACCGGAAAATAATAAAACACGTTGGGAAACAGCAGGTAATCCCATACAAATAGAAATTGATATTACCGATAAAAAACAAACTATTCAGAATTTTGGTTCTTCTGATGGATGGAATGCTGAGAGAATAGGGAAATATTGGCCGGAAACCAAAAAAGAGAAGTTAGCAGAGTTACTATTTAGTTCAGAAAAAGATGCGCATGGAAATCCTAAAGGATTAGGACTGTCTGCATGGCGTTTCAATATAGGAGCCGGGACTGCAGAACAAGAAGAGGCAAGCCGGATCACCCAGGAATGGAGAAGGACCGAATGTTTTCTCAATGCTGACGGAAAAAATTACAACTGGAATAAACAAGCTGGCCAGCAATGGTTTTTAAAACAAGCAGCGGTCAATTATAATATAAATCACATCATTGGCTGGCAAAATAGTCCACCGGTCCTTTATACTGATAATAATCTCGGTTTTAGAGAATATGGGGCAGCAATGTCAACCATATTAAAACAAGAATACTTCGACGATTTTGCACGTTTTCTTGCAGAGGTATCCAAACATTTTAAAAATGAAGGAATTAAGATTGATTATATAAGTCCATTAAATGAGCCTCAATATGCTTGGGCGCCTTCGGAAGTCGGAGGAAACGTTAGTCAAGAAGGTACCCCATGGACCAATCAGGAAATACATGATGTTGTAGTTGCTATTGATAATGAGTTTACCAAGCAAAATATCGATACAAAATTGTTTATTTCAGAAGCTGGCTCAATCAGTTATCATACAGGAGGTACAGGTCATGCCAGTAACCAGTTGGACAATTTTTGGAATCAGAATTCCACCCTCTCATTGGTAGGAACACCTTCGTTTTCTAATATAGTTTCCTATCATAGTTACTGGAAAGATTTTGGATCTGCTTTAGTAAGTGAACGGAAGACTTTTCTGGATCAAAGCCTTCAGTTGGATCCCGTTCCCATGGCATGGCAAACTGAATATTCTCTGTTAGGTGGAGGTTATAGAGACGGCTATGCCGATGGATACGTGCTAACAGAAATGGAATGTGCTTTATCGCTTTCGAAAGTTCTTATGGCCGACTTAAATGTTGCTAATACAACTGGTTGGCAATGGTGGAGTACATTCGGTCAAGGAAAACATGGGGGTGAATCAAGGTTTGCCCTAATTGAAGCACTAACCAAGAATGATAATTCTGATGGCGATTATCATCTCAATAAACTTTTTTACACGTTGGGTAACTTTTCTCATTTCATTCGTCCTGGAATGAAGCGGGTAAGCTATACGCGTTCTGATAATTTGACAATCTCAGAAGAAACCTCTGATATTATTTATTCAGTTTATACCGATGACAATGAAAAAAAGTTGGTACTAGTTGGGGCCAACTATACCAACGAAGCAATAGAATCAAAGATTTTATTGAAAGGTGTTGGAGATAAAAGGCTGCAAAACGCTCAATTATATTTAACAGATGAGTTTGTTAATTTATCTAAACAAGAATTTGATTTTTCATCCAATAACCTGATTGTTCCTGCTCATTCAGTAATTACTTATACAGCGGATATTTCATCTAATATCTCTGCAAACTCGTTTTTGAAAGTCCCGGAGTTTAAAGCTTATTATAATAAGATTAATAATGATATAATAGTTAGGTTCAAAGAGAATTCATCATTGAAGGAAATACGTCTATATAATACAACTGGAAATTTATTAAGTGTAAATCCCATTAGTAAAGGACTAAGAGAGATGACTATTCGTTCTTCTCATTTGGTGCAAGGAGTTTACCTGTTGGCAGGTATAGACGGCGTTAATGTTAGTACAACAAAGGTTATGGTTTCGAGCCATTGAATATGAACAAAATCAAGCAATTTTGACAATAGTAATATTAATCAAAGCAAATGAAAAACATACTATACATACTGATTATCTTTTGGGCACTTCCATCTTTTTCCCAGAACCATTCAGAGGTGAAAGTTGAGATAGACTTTGAAAAAACCCATCAGAAAATTAAATGCTTTGGTGCATCGGATTCCTGGAGATGTCAGTTTGTTGGTGAACACTGGCCAATTGAAACACGGAAAAAGATTGCAGAATTACTTTTTAGCCTTGAAATGGATAAGGATGGAAACCCCTTAGGTATAGGGCTTTCAAATTGGCGTTTTTATTTGGGGGCGGGTTCTGCTGAACAAGGGGATCAGTCAGATATACGTAACGTGTGGCGCAGGTCCGAATGTTTCTTGGATGCCAATGGCCATTATGATTGGACCAAGTACAAAGGACAGCGATGGTTTTTAAATGCAGCCAAAGAAAATGGAGTCCCTGTATTTACAGCCTACACCATTTCACCTCCGGTTTTTTATACCAAAAATGGATTAGCACATGCTACCAAGGGTGATTTAGGATTTAATTTAAAACCAGAATACTATAAGGCTTATTCCAAGTATCTGGTTGACGTTATCGAACATTTTGAAAAAAGGGAAAATATATATTTTGATTTTTTAAGTCCATTTAATGAGCCTCAATGGGCATGGGACAAAAGCAATCAGGAAGGTACTCCAGCAACCAATACTGAGCTTTTTAATTATGTAAAAGTTCTATCCGTGGAGATGGCCTCAAGAGGTGTAAAAACAAAGTTGCTTGTAGGTGAGGCTGGAGATGTTGGTTATTTGTATCAGAAAAAAGGTAAAAATAATAATGGCGATCAAATAAACGCATTTTATAATCCAGCGTCAGATTTATACATCGGAGATTTTGAAAACCTGGAGTATGCCATTACTTCACATTCCTACTTTACAACCTGGCCGTTAGATCAGCAAATATTATATCGTCAGAAATTGGCTGCCAGAATTAAAGAGATCAACCCAAAAATCGATTATCATCAAACAGAATTCTGTATCCTCGAAAAGAATTCCGAAATAAAAGGAGGTTGGGGTCGCGATACAGGAATGGCAACCGCATTGTATGTGGCCCGCGTGATTCATTCTGATTTGACGATTGCCAATGCAAGATCCTGGGAGTGGTGGACCGCATTGTCTCAATTCAACTTTAAAGATGGTTTAATTCATCTTGATGATGGTTTAGGGAATGGAGTAGAAAGTGATACATCTAAGCTTAATCATCAATTGATGTTCAATGGAAATATTTCCGAAACCAAATTATTATGGGCATTCGGAAATTATTCACGCTTTGTTCGGCCAGGGATGACACGTATTGATGTGGAATTAGAGAGTGACTTAAGTTTACTGGATCAAGCAACGGATCTACAAGTTTCTGCATTTAAGGATGCTTCAAAAGCAAAAGTTGTGTTGGTATTCATTAATCATAAAGAGGAAGATAGGCTGGTTAAGTTGGATGGAATTAAGTGGAAGGATGCATCTATTTATATTACAGATAAGGAAAGAAATCTGGATAAAAAGAAAGTGAGGAACAAAGAGTTGTTGCTGCCTAAACGATCTGTGTCAACTTTAGTCATTGCCAATGAACGGATATTAAAACAGAATTAATAATAAACATAAGGAAGAGAAGAAACATGAAAACACAAATAAACATGAAAACACGGATTTATGAAAGTGTTAGAAATTTCGCATTAGTTGTCTTTTCAATAACGATGTTGAGTAGTTTTTCGAAACGGGATAATATGGAGATGACGGAAGAAATGCACTCGGGGAGTTTGAGTAATTCGATCGTACAGACTGACTCAATAGCCGACAACAGCAAAGGTGAAAATAGCGTAAATGCCCGTAAACAGAAGATTATACTACCAACATACGGTTTGGGGAAACCAGAGATTAACCCGGTATTTTTTGAAAAACGAGTTTACCAGGGCTCGTCAGGTAAGGTTTATCCAGTTCCTTTTATCGATAAGGTTTATGACGAAAAAACGGATGAAACCTACGAATCGGTAGTCCTTGAAAACGAATTTGTGCGCTTGGTAATGTTACCCGAAATAGGTGGGAGAATTTTTGAGGCACAAGATAAAACCAATGATAATTACAATTTTTTCTATCAACAAAAGGTAATTAAACCGGCCTTAGTTGGTTTGGCAGGCCCTTGGATTAGTGGCGGTGTAGAATTTAACTGGCCACAACATCACCGTCCCGGCACGTATCTGCCGAGCGATGTTTACATTGAAGAGGAAGCGGATGGGGCAAAAACATTATGGATGTCGGAATACGATCCAATGTACCGTTTAAAAGGTATGCACGGCATCCGGATTCGTCCGGGAAGCTCTCTTGTTGAGCTACGCGGAAGACTTTTTAATCGTACGCCTTTAACACAAACATTTTTGTGGTGGGCCAATGTAGCGGTTGAAGTACATAAAGATTACCGTAGCTTCTTTCCACCTGATGTACATTATGTGGCCGACCACGCTGTTCGTGCACAAAGTAGTTTTCCAAATGCCGAAAACGATTATTATGGAATACCGTATCATGAGAGACCTGGCAAAAACGATTTGCGTAATTATGATAATATTCCTGTACCTACCAGTTACATGGTTTGCGATACAAAATACGACTTTTTTGGAGGTTATGATTTCAAAGCTGATGGTGGATTTATTCATGTGGCCAACCGCCATATTGCTCCGGGAAAAAAGCAATGGACTTGGGGTAATCATGACTTTGGAAGGGCCTGGGATCGTGAATTGACTGATGAAGGCGGACCGTACTTTGAACTTATGGCAGGTGTGTATACGGATAATCAACCCGATTTTACCTATTTGCTCCCGTACGAAACAAAAACATTCTCTCAATATTGGTGGTCATTTAAAAAACTTGGTCCCGTACAAAATGCCAACAAAGACTTGGCCATTCGTCTTGAAATTCAAGAGAACAATAAGTTGGATTTAGGGGTAGCAAGTAGTCGCAAACTAGAGAACCTAAAATTCATTTTGAAGATTGGTGATAATGAGAGAACTTTTGAAAACAAAACAGTAACTCCGAATGAGCCATGGCAAGATAATACCATTAAGATTAAAGATGGACAGAAAAATACTGTTTCATTAATCGTTCAGGATGAGAATGGTAAAGAGTTATTAGCTTACCATCATCGTGAAATCAATAAAGAACGTAACAGAAAATTGGCGTTTGAACCAGAAGAGCCTAAAAAAGTTGAAAGTGCTAACGATCTTGAATTGATAGGAGAACATCTTGAGTTGTATCGTCACCCCACGCGTTATCCGGAAACATATTGGAAAGAAGCGATTAAGCGCGATCCTAAAAGTTATAAGTCTTACATTGGACTGGGACGTTTAGCGCTTAAAAGTGGAAAATTTGCTGAGGCAGAAAAGAATCTTAAGGCAGCCATTGAAATAATGACTACTTATCATCCAAATCCTGCGTCAGGAGAGGCACACCATTTTTGTGGACTGGCTTGTGCGCTTCAAGGTAAATATGGCGAAGCTTATGGTTTATTCTATAAAGCTACCTGGAATTTCGAATGGCGTTCAGCATCATATTATCAGTTGGCAACAATTGATTGTATGAACAACGATTATGATACGGCATTGGAACATCTTGAAGAGTCGCTAAATACCAACAGACAAAATAATAAAGCAATAATTTTAAAAGCGGTTATTCAGAAAAGACAAGACAAAAAAGCGCTTGCTCAGGAAACCTTAAAAGCGCTTTTCAAAACTGACGCTCTTGATCAGTGGGCAAAATTTGAAGCAGCAAACCTGTCGGGTAATTACGATGATTTTATTCAATCGTCAAGAAATGATGCACAAACAATTATCGACATAGCATTTGATTATGCAGAAGCTGGTTTTTATAAGGAAGCGATTGATTTAATCGAACTTCATCATAAAAATGAAATCCCGAAATGTGTTGTACCAAACCCTATGGGTAAATCGGTAATGACACAGTTTGTACTGGCTTGGTTATATGATAAAGCAGGTGATGAATCAAATTGTACTAAAGTACTAAGTAAAGCGAAGGATGCTTCGTACGACTACTTTTTCCCATCAAGGCTTAATGAGCAATTGGTGTTGGAGTGGGCAATTGAGAAAGCAGAGCTTAAGTCACTTGCAGCATATGGTTTAGGTAACTATTACTTTAACCTAAAAAGACATGAGGATGCTATAAAATCATGGGAAATAGCTGTAGCAGCCAATAGCAAATACGGAACGTTATACCGTAGTCTGGGAATTGCATATTGGAATGCACGTGGTGAAGGTGAAAAGGCAAGAGAGGCTTATTTAAAGGCTATTGGGTTCTCGCCTGAGGATATGCGAATCCGTTATGAATACGACCAACTTAGAAAGAAATTAAACGATAGTCCAAAAGAGCGCTTAGCAAGTTTAGAACCTATGCTAGAGAAAATTAAAACACGTGATGATTTTTCTGTAGAGTTGGCAGCATTATACAACTTTAACGGTCAACATCGCAAAGCGCTGGATTTAATGGAGAACCGTAGCTTCCATCCATGGGAAGGTGGTGAAGGTCAGGTTTTAAAGCAATTTACTGAAGCTTGCCTTAAATTAGGACAGGAAGCATTGAAGAAAGGTGATGCTAAAACTGCCTTACAGTATTTTGAAAAATCGATGAACACACCAGATAACCTGGGAGAAAAATATCATCCACTTCAAGCTGTTGCACATATCAATTATTGGAAAGCGATGGCACTAAAAGCAATGGGTAAGAAGAAAAATGCAAATGCACTTTTCACAAAAAGTACCCTTGAAGAAGGTGATTTTATTAACATGGCTGTAAGTGCATATTCCGAGTTGTCATACTTCAAAGCACTTTCATTAATGGAGTTAGGAAAAAAGAAAGAGGCTGAAACCTTACTGAAAAACATTAAAGCATTTGCTGAGGCCAAATTAAAAGAAGAAGCGGAAATTGACTATTTCGCAACTTCATTGCCATTACTTCTGGTATTTGAAGATGATATTCAGAAGAGAAATACCATTGATGCAAAATATTTAATTGGACTTGCTGAGGTTGGACTTGGAAATACCAAAAATGCAAAGGATATACTTAAGGAAGTTTTGGTATTGAATTCGATGCATGTTGGGGCAAAAGAACTATTGGAACAGATTTCTCTTTAGGTCTGCCATAATTTAAAAAAATAAAATATGAAGTCAATATCGAGAATTATAGCATTACTCTTAGTCGTAATTATGGCAAGTTGTACATCTTCTTCGGTTGAAGAAATAAATCTTGAAGGAGAATGGACAGTTGTTTTAGATTCTGCAAATGTTGGCTTATCTGAGGAATGGGCGAAAAATAAACTGAATGGAACTCCCATTCAGTTGCCCGGCACCTTGGATGATGCCGGATTAGGAACAAAAAACACGCGTAAGCCTGAAATGAACAACGACATATTATGTGCGTTAACGCGAAAGCACCAGTATATAGGGGCGGCCTGGTATCAAAAAGAGATATTTATACCTGGTGAATGGAACGGAAAGCAATTAACATTAGAGTTAGAACGTGTTATTTGGGAATCTAAACTATTTGTTGATGGCGTATTGATAGGGAAAAATGAAAGTTTAATTGCGCCTCACAGGTACGACCTAAGTTCGGTTTTAACTCCAGGTAAACATACCTTGACTATCAGGATAGATAACTCAAACTTATATCCATTCATAAATGTTAAAGGTAACAAATATCCAGATCCGGTAAATCAGGACATGGCACATGCCTATACCAACCACACGCAAATTAAATGGAACGGCATAATTGGTGATATCAAACTAACTGCCAACAAAACAAATAAAGTAGAGAATCTTCAAGTATACTCAAATGTTTCCGAGGGAACAATTAAAGTAACATTTGAAGGAATTTCAAATACAGATTTGGAATTAAACTACCAAATATCTTCAACAGATGGTGAGGTGATTGCAAATGGATTCAGTAAAGGAGTAAATACCATAATAATACAGAAACCTCACAAAATGAAGCTTTGGGATGAGTTTACTCCCAATTTGTACAACTTTAATTTAATTGCTGGTACCGATACAACTTCTGTTCAGTTTGGTTATAGGGAAATTCAAAAGAACAATAAAGTACTAACGCTAAACAACCAACGTATTTTCCTTCGAGGAAATCTTGAATGTGCCATATTTCCATTAACCGGACATCCTCCGATGGAAAAAGCTGAATGGGCAAAGTTAATTGCTCAAGCAAAAGCTTATGGATTAAACCACTTGCGTTTTCATTCGTGGTGTCCTCCCAAAGCTGCTTTTGAAGCCGCTGATGAAGCCGGGTTTTATTGTCAGGTCGAATTACCTCATTGGAGTTTGATGTTTGGTAAAGATCAAAAAACTACTGATTTTCTAGTGAGTGAAGGCAATAGAATATTAAATGAATATGGGAATCATCCTTCCTTTGTGTTAATGGCTTTAGGGAATGAATTGGAGGGAGATGTGGATTTGTTGAATTCAACTGTAGCCAAGTTAAAGGCTAAAGACAACCGTCATTTATATATGACAACCTGTTACTCATTTCAACGTCCGTTAGGATTGGTAGCTCAACCACAAGATGACTTTTTTGTGACGCAAAAAACGGATAAAGGTTGGGTGCGTGGTCAGGGAATTTTCAATGCAAAGCCACCTCATTTCAACGAGGATTATAGTGCAACCAGTGAACATGTTCCCGTTCCTATTATTTCTCATGAGATTGGTCAATATTCGGTATATCCTGATATGACAGAGATTGAAAAGTATACTGGTGTTTTACAGCCATTAAACTTTATGGCAATAAGAAACGAACTGGAGAAAAAAGGACTAATGGATTTGTCTGATGAGTTTACTTATGCGTCAGGGAAACTTGCAGCTATGCTATACAAGGAAGAGATTGAAAGAGCCTTAAAAACGCCAGCTTTTGATGGTTTTCAGTTATTGCAGTTGCAGGATTTTCCCGGGCAAGGAACTGCATTAGTTGGTTTGTTAAATGCTTTCTGGGAATCGAAAGGCGCAATAAGTGCTGAAGAGTTCAGAGAGTTTAATTCAGAGGTTGTACCTCTTATCCGGTTTGAAAAGGCTGTTTATGAAAATGGCGAGAAGTTTAGTGCTTCATTAGAAATTGCCAACTTTTATAAAGAGATGAAAGGGCAGGATTTAGAATGGTCTCTTACGAATAAAGTTGGTGAAAAAGTAAAAGCCGGAGTTATTAAAGGTGTTGATTTGAAAATTGGTAATAATATCAATTTGGGCAATATAGAAATAGATGTGAATGTTGAAAAGGCTGCAGAATTAACCTTTAATCTCGCTTTAAAAGGTACCGAATATAAAAATAAATGGCATGTTTGGTTTTATCCAAAGAAAGTGAAAACATCCTCCGATAAAGTGATCATTACCAACTCTTATGAAAAAGCGAAAAAAGAGTTAAGTAAAGGTAAAACGGTACTGTTAAATCCTGATTATAAAAATATAAAAGGAGTTAATGGACGTTTTGTTCCAGTATTTTGGAGTCCAGTTCACTTTCCAAATCAACCGAGTACCATGGGTCTGCTAATGGATGAAAACCATAAGGCATTTAATGATTTCCCAACGAAAGGTTATACAGAATGGCAATGGTGGGATTTATGTATTCAATCTAAGTCTTTAATTGTAGATAGCTTGGATGTTACACCTATTGTGCGTGTTATTGATAATTTTGTTACCAATCATCATTTGACGAATGTTTTTGAAACGAAGGTTGGAAATGGAAAACTGATCTTTTCATCTATTGATTTAATGAATGAACTTGAAAAGCGACCAGTTGCCCGTCAACTAAGGTCAAGTCTTTTAAAATATATGGTAAGTCAGGACTTTAATCCATCTGGTTCGGTAAACATGGAAGATCTTGATTTTATGGATGAGAAAACTAAAAAGCAATTCAAGGCTTCTGATATTTATGATGAATAATAAATTTATGACACCTGGTACTCAAGGCATATTAAACTGTTTGTTGATCCTGTTGTTTCTAAGCTGTGGGGATGTTTTAGGGCAAAACAGACCCAATATCTTATGGGTGACTATTGAAGATACATCACCACAATTTATTGGATGCTACGGTAATAAAGATGCACGCACCCCTGAGATAGATAAACTGGCATTGAAAGGTGTGCGATTTGAGAACGCCTTTTCTACCGGAACGGTTTGTTCTTCAAGCAGGAGTACAATCATCACAGGTGTTCATACTTTTGAGATGGGAACCGGGCACCAGCGAAGTGCCTATCCTATCCCAGATTTCATTAAAGGATTTCCATATTTTCTTAAGCAACAAGGTTACTATGTAAGCAATAATAGTAAAACAGATTATAACATCGCGAATGCCGATGAGTTTACAAACGAGGCTTGGCACGAAAGCTCCAACAAGGCGGGTTGGTGGAAACGTCAACCTGGTCAGCCTTTTTTCTCAGTGTTTAATATTGCCGATTCTCATCAGTCCAGGACCATGACAAATTCGTATGAGTGGTATCAGAAAAATGTATTGGAGAGGCTTTCTCCAGAGCAAAGGATTGCTGAGGATGAATTCAAAATGCCTCCATTTTATAATGACACACCAGAAATGCGAAAGCATTTTGCACGGGTATATAATTCTATTAAACTAACCGATGTGCGAATAGGTGAAATATTACGTTGGCTTGAACAAGATAATTTAAGGGATAGTACCATTATCTTCTTTTATGCTGATCATGGCGAAGGAATACCCAGATGTAAGGCCAATGGCATTAATCTGGGATATCGGGTTCCATTTGTAGTCTGGTTTCCTGAGATGTACAAACATCTTTCCCCCTGGGGAACAGGAGGTGTAGTTACCGATGAACTGATTGATTTTAAAGATTTGGCACCTACATTAATTCATTTGACTGGAGGTATTGTTCCGGAATATATGAAGGGGCGTGTTTTTATTGGGGATAAAGTTGCTGATCCAGCAAAGTATATTGAATTGTCTACCGATAGGGTGGATAATGGAATAGACCTTGTGCGCAGCATAACAGATGGTAGGTTTATCTATTCTAGAAACTATATGCCTTTTATGCCACAGTTCCGCTATATCAATTATTTTGAAATTGGAGATATAAGCGTACAAATGAGGAAGGATTACGGGAAAGGGTATTTAAATGCGATGCAAAAATCGATTTTTTCGGAACGTCCTACCGAATATCTCTACGACATAGAGAATGATATATGGGAGACACGCAATCTGGTTGACGACCCGGAATACAGAAAGATACTGTTAGCAATGAGGAAACAGTTGGAAAAAAGGATATTGGGCTCACGCGATGTGCTCTTTCTGCCAGAATATGAAATGGCATCCATATCTAAGAACGAAACCCCTTATGAATACCGGATGGATAATAAACGGTTTTCAGTAAAGAAAATTTATAAAGCGGCTTCTTTATCTGGAAGTAGAGGGGATGAGGCGGCAAGGAGACAGCAGAAATTATTGAAAAATTCGAATAAAATAGTGCGCTACTGGGCTATTACAGGAATGCGCTCGCAGTCTGCAAAATGTATAAAAGCATATAAGGATGATATTCTTGGCCTGATTGACGATGAATATCCACCGGTTGCCGTAACGGCTGCAGCGGTAGCATCTCATAACTTTGACCATGCCGATGCAAAAATCAAATTAGCAGAATCCTGTAAAAGTAAAAACAAGGATATCGCATTAATGGCAGTAAATTTTCTATTGTATCAGGATAATAAAGATGACTTTATTGAGGTAGTTAAGTCGGTTTATAAGGTTCCCAATCAGGATAATAGTGTTAAATCTGCATGTAAGGATTTTCTGAGTATCGTGGGTTTAAAGACTTCAGAATATTAAATAAAAAAATAAGCAATGGTAAATAAAATAAGTAAAGATAAGGTGTTGGTGTTTCGTGGTTTGGGTATAAGGTTGGTGTTTGGTGTTATTCTTTTTTTAGGAAGTCATAAAGCTTTAGATGCCCAGGAAAATGACAAGCAACAAAAGGACAGTGATTATTTAGCCGAACTGAAAGAACAGCTTGTATTAGTATGGCCCAAAAACAGAACCATTAATATTGTTTTTCATGGTCATAGTGTACCTTCCGGTTATTACAGAACGCCAAAGGTGAACACGCTTTCTGCCTATCCACATTTATTTCTTGAATATTTAAAAGAGAACTATCCCAATGCAGTAATTAATTGCATTACTACTTCCATTGGAGGAGAGCAGTCAGAACAAGGAGCTAAACGATTTAAAAAAGATGTATTGCCCTTAAAGCCGGATTTGCTTTTTATTGATTATGCGTTAAACGATAGGGGCATTGGTTTGGAAAGAACAGAGAAAGCATGGCGGTTTATGATTAAGAAAGCTTTATCATCAAAAATAAAACTTGTACTGCTTACACCAACCCCTGATTTAAAGGAAGACATCCTTAACGATAATACAAAGCTTGCCGGATATAGTAATTTGATTAAGAGGTTGGGCGAAGAATATAAAATTCCCGTAGTAGATGTTTATGCTCAGTTTAAGAAAATGAAAAGGGAAGGTGTGGATTTGAAGTTATTTATGAGTCAGAATAACCACCCTAATAGTTTAGGGCATCAGGTTGTGTTCATAGAATTGGCAAAAGCACTTTTTTAAGAAATTTATAATTCAAATACAGCATGCGATATATTTTACTAATAGCAACCATATTTTTATTTGTGAAATGCACTAATCCTGTTAAATCAGCGGATTCAAATAAAAAGCAACCCAATATTATTCTGATAGTTACCGATGATCAGGGGTATGCTGATTTAAGTGCATATAAACATGTTTCGGCCAATTGTAAAACACCTAATATGGATCGAATAGCTCGAAACGGTGTTCTGTTTGATCAGTGTTATGTTTCCGGACCAGTTTGTAGCCCATCGCGTGCAGCTATTTATACAGGGAAATACCAGGAACGATGGGATGAAAAGATGAGCTGGGGTCCAGGACTACCTGTTAACGTTTTTACTATTGCTGAATTACTTAAGAAAAATGGTTATACAACCGGAAAGGTAGGGAAAAGTGATTTTGGAAGAAATTACCACAATCCGGAAGCAAGGGATTTTCCTAACAACCATGGTTATGAAAGCTTTATTGGATTTAGTGCCCATGCCCACGATTTCTTTTTGCTGGACGAAGACATTGAAAAAGCTACTCCCGATCCGTATGGAGAAAGTGCTTCGCTGGGTAGAATATTCAGGAACAAAGATAAAGTTGGATTTAAAGATACTTATAGTACTGACCTTTATACAGATGAGGCCTTACAATTTATTGATAAAAATAAGGATAAAACTTTTTTTCTGGATTTAGCTTATAATGCAGTACATGAATTAATTCATCAGGTACCCGAGAAATACCGTGAAAAATGGGATGCTCCCAAAATACCGAATTATGATCCCTCCATGGGAACATATAACGATTACTATTATAAATATACCAAAGTGGGAGAAATAACAGATGAAGGAAAAAGAAAACTTTATCTGGCCAACTTAAATTGTCTGGATGATAATATTGGTCGCCTGTTAGATCGTTTAAATGAACATAACTTACTTGATAATACTTTGATCATGTTGGTTTCGGATAATGGAGGAGAGCCACTAACTGGTGCGAATAACTTGCCGCTGAGCGGATCGAAATACACAATGCACGAAGGTGGAATTCGCGTGCCTTTTATTATGTCATGGCCAAAAGAGTTACCATCCGGGAAATTATATAAGCATCGGGTATCCACTATGGATATAGTACCAACCTGTCTGGAAGCTGCAGGAATAAAAGCAGATAAATCTATAACGTTTGATGGTGGTAGCTTGTTACAACCAGTTGTTAAGAACGAACCTACACTAATATCAAAGCAACCATTGTGCTTTAAGTTTGATAAGCAATGGGCTATTATTGATAATGGTTGGAAACTTGTTTTTGCAGAGGATTATTGTCCGAAATGGCGCCCCATTACTTCTCAGATTATGTTAGGTTCAAATAGTGGAAAGTTAGCATTGTATAATTTAAAGGAGGATATCGGAGAAAGAAATAATCTGATAGAAATTGAGTCTGAAAAAGCCAAAGAACTACAAGCTAAATTTGATCATTGGCTTGAGAAAATGAATGATGATCATGGTAATTATGTGTTTTGGCAAGCAGAGTAAATCGAAAATATTATTAACAAATAAGAATTTAAGAAGATGTATAGATTCAACAGCATACTATTTTGTGTCTTAAGTATTTTACTGTTTTCCTGTACTAAAAATGGACCTCAAACTAAACCCAATGTGCTTTTTATAGTTGCAGATGATCTGGGTTATCATGATTTGAGCTGCATGGGAAGTACTTATTATGAAACACCGAATATTGACCAGATAGCAGGTGAAGGTATGGTTTTTACTGACGGCTATGCAGCTTGTCAGGTATGTAGCCCCTCTCGAGCCAGTTTAATATCAGGAAAATTTCCGGCTCGGCATGGTATTACCGACTGGATTGGTGCCGCTACAGGTAAAACATGGAGTGATGCTGGTTATAACACAAAATTAATGCCTCCTGAATACAATCATCGTTTATCAAATGAATATATCACTTTGCCGGAAGCACTAAAAGAGGCTGGTTATAAAACGTTTTTTGCAGGAAAATGGCATGTTGGCGATAAAGGATCATGGCCTGAGGATCATGGCTTCGATATTAATATTGGAGGATGGGATGTTGGAAGTCCTAAAGGTGGCTTTTATGCACCATGGAAAAATCCTAACTTGCCTAGTGGTCCTGATGGAGAAAGTTTAACCATGCGACTTGCACAGGAAACTGCAGACTTTATTGAAGCACATAAAGACACATCATTTTTAGCCTATCTGTCTTTTTATGCAGTACATGCTCCCATTCAAACGACTCACGAGAAATGGTCAAAATACAGAGATAAAGCTGAAGAACAAGGTATTGCTGATTCAGGCTTTGAAATGGAAGCACGCTTACCTATTCGAAATGTACAAGATAATCCTATATATGCTGGTTTAATTGAAACAATGGACGATGCTGTGGGACTTGTGTTAAACACATTAAAAGAGCTTGGATTAGATGAAAATACCATTGTGATTTTCACAGCCGACAATGGTGGGGTTGCTTCGGGTGACAATTTTTCAACCTCGAATCTACCACTTCGTGGAGGTAAAGGCTACCAGTACGAAGGTGGAATTCGTGAACCTTATTTTATTAAAGTTCCGGGATTAACTGATGGAGGATTGACCTGCCATAGTCCGGTTTCTGCCGTCGATTTATATCCTACAATTTTGGATTTGGCGAAAGTTAATTTACGCCCCGAGGAGCATTCGGATGGAGTAAGTTTATTGCCTCTTTTAAAAGGAGAAACAATTCCTGATAGGCCTTTGATATGGCATTATCCACACTATGGGAATCAAGGGGGAGATCCCGTTTCTATAATTCGTTTGGGTCACTGGAAATTGATACATTATTACGAAACAGGATTAGAAGAATTATATAACTTAAAGACAGACCTAGGTGAACAAAATGATCTGGCGGTACAACATCCATTTCAGGTGAAAGAACTTCATGAACAGCTTTTTAACTACTTACATTCTGTAAATGCAAAGTTTCCTGAAAAGGATCCAAATTATAATGAGAATAAAGCCAAAGAGAGCAAAAAATATAGAGAGGAGACCTTATTACCTAACCTGGAAAAACAAAGGTTGAATTTTCTCTCAAAGGATTTTAATCCTGACAATGATTGGTGGGGTAGTGCAGTTACAAATGATTAATCGCTTTAATATGAAAAAGAATGTAGTAATATTTTTGTTAGTGACTGTTGGTGTTATTGTTGGATTGATTTTTCATAAATCAAGACCAATTCAAAAATTAGGCTATACAGAGCAAGCAGAACTTAAAACAGATAAAGAACATGAAGAACGTCCTAAACTTACTCTTTCAGCCGAAGAAAAAGCCGTAAACAAAAGACGTCAGGAAAGATCATTAAAAGCGGAGAATGCCTTAAAGAGTGTTTCCAACACATCATCTTATGCGGATGGGCAAATCACTGGGACGTGGGAGCAGTTTAGGTTTTTAACATACGATGGGAGTCCATATGGATTTAGAACAGTAGGGTCTGTATACGACCAAGCCAATGATGTTATTTATGCTATAAGCTATGCCGGACATATTTGGAAAATTAACAGAGAGTCCGGAGATGATTCGAAAACCGATTGGGAAGTGATGAATCACACAGGAAACTTCAGTACCTCTTATATTGACGGTTTAAATAAAGCAGATCAATCTTTCAGGATGATTCGCAGCGCTGCCAGCAGGATGCAATATAGCGACAATGAAGGAAAGGAATGGATTAATGCAAGCGGCGTGCAGTTTACTGCTAACACATACGAAGGAGCCATTGTAAAAACAGAAAACGGCAATAAAGTATTTGTACTGGTTAAAACAAGTTCAAATAACCAACAGGTTTATGTATCCAGTGATGATGGAACAACATACTTGCCACTCTCAACAAAATTTAACCCCAGCAGCTATTATGTAAAAATGTTTAGAGTCCATAATTCTGAATCAGTGTTTCTAGCCGTGTATAATTATGCCGATTCCAAAGTCAGCATTTATGAGCATGCTGTAGATGCTCACGATTTTACATTAGTAAATACATCATCAAATACCTTTGTTAGTTTGGATAGGATTTTTGGGACTTATTATAATGGGAACTACCATTTTTACGTTGCAACAAAATATTCAAATATTTACTATTCAACAGATAAAGGAGCAAGCTGGACACATAAGCAGATAGATATAAGCAATGAAAGTGGAGATACAAATGCCAGAGATGTACACCCAAATAAACCCAATGTAATAGTAAGAGGATACTTAGATGCTAATGTATCAATAAATTATGGTACATCTTTTAGTAATTTCGGTCACCGCTTAGGTTGGGATGTACACCATATGAAATTTTATAAGAGAAAAGATAATAGTTGTTTTTTCTTTTTAGGTAAAGATTTCGGATGTTATATATCCGATACGCCTGAGCTTTGGTCAAGTTATGTATCGTTGAACTATGGAGCGCCAGCCCAAATGTGTTACGATGCAGATCATGGACAAAATTATTACAGTTCGTTCACCAGCACCCAGGATAGAGGAACTGTTGGCTTTTTGACTTCTTCAAATGAGGCAGTCACAGAGGATGTGCGAACAACTGACGGATTAAGAGTGACATTAGCAAATAATGATGCTTCTGTTTGGACTTGGATGTATTTTGGAACGATTTACCATAAATCAAATTTTTTGGCAGAAAACTCGGGTCTTATCTCAATTAATTACCCGACAGGTAATTGGTGGGCTGCACCAATGATTCCTTCTCCTAACAAAAATGAGGATGCTGTATATTTAGCTTATGGAAATAATTTATCTAAATTAACATTTAACCCTGAGCAGCAATCGATTATTCAAACAAAGCATTATTTCGATTTTGAAAAAGAAACGGGTAGTGAAATTACCGGCTTTGGATACTCACCCATTAACACAAAGCGATGGTATGTTTCTGTTAAAAATGGCGTTTTCCTGTATTCCTTGGATGGCGGACAAACATTTGAGAAAACTACTTATTTGGGTTCAGTGCCTAAAGCAAATGACCAATCATATAATTACCATAGAAATCAGCATATTATAAGGGCCTCGAATATGAATGAAGAAGTAGTTTATTATGCCGGTGTTGGAAAAGTTTTTTTGATTAGTCAAGATGGCGGTAAAACCTTTACCAACCATAATAATGGTTTGGATGTATATAGGATACGAGATTTTGATTTATCCGCTGATGAGAAATTTATTTATGCGGCATGTGGTTCTGGAGGTATATGGGTTTACTCTGTAGATGATGATAGGTGGTATGAGATGAATGACGCATCAATTCCTTACGTAGAGTATACTGATGTTGAGTTTATAACAAAACAAAATGCAGTTAAGTTTGCAACTTATGGGAGTGGTATATTAACCTTTAAAATCGATGAGAATTTCCAGAATATTATATACCCTGATAATTTAGTTGCCGAAGTAGGAAGTGAAGGCACAATTAGCCTTCAGTGGGAAGATAATTCGGATAATGAAGAAGGTTTTATTATTGAACGAGCAAGAAATGGTGTTTTTCAGCAAGTAGCCAGTGTAAGCGCCAACACCGTTTCGTATATCGAACCTGATGTTCTTGAAGAAGGAAGTTATCAATATAGAGTAAAAGCGTTTCATTCAAATGATGAATCTTATTATTCTAACTATGTTGTTATTAAGGCTATATCGGAAGGCACTGTTTCTAAAAAAACTTGGACGTTAGTAAGCGTTGATAGTGAAGATTATGTAAATCCACAATTAGCAACTTATGCTTTTGATGATAATCCCGGAACATTCTGGTTTACGCAATGGTCTGGCGGACAACCTCCTTATCCTCATGAAATTGTTATCGATATGAATGAAACGCATAGCTTTATCGGTTTTAGCTATATGCCACGACAGGATGGAAAAACAAATGGAAGCATTAAAGATTATGAGTTTTATATTTCTAATGATAATGCAACGTGGACTAAGGCTGGTAGCGGAACCTGGGAAGGTTCTTCAGATTTAAAAGAGGTGTATTTTTCGGGAAGTAAAAATGCCAGGTATATTAAACTAGTTGGTTTATCGGGTGTTAATGGAACTAACTTTGCGAGTTGTGCAGAATTGTCAATCCTTACTAAAAGATTAGAACCAACGTTACCGAATGCTCCTCAGTTTGTTCAAGGTGGAAGGTTATCTGATACGCAAATAGAGCTGGTATGGATGGATTTGTCTAAGGATGAAAAAGGGTTTGTCGTTGAACAATTTGTAGACAATGCATTCACACCTATTTATACTTCAGGTAAGGATGCGACTACTTATAATCTCCAAAATACAAATAAGGATGAAACTTATTGGTTTAGGGTTTATGCTTTTAACGATATAGGAAACTCAGCGTATTCAGATACCATAACAATTGGCTCAAAAGAATTTTCTAATGTGGGCATCTATGATTTGATTGATGAAGAGGATATAAAGATTTATCCAAATCCATTTATAAATGAATTACATATTAGTTATGAAATAAGCAATTTATTTTCTGAGTGGGAACTATTAGATATGTCTGGAAGGATGATTAAAAAAGGCGATGTCTCAGAATATCAGAATCAAGTTAGCATTAGGGTTCAAGATATAATACCAGGCGTTTATATTGTAAGGTTATCAGGAGAGAAGGGAAGTATATCTAAAACTGTAATTAAAAAATAAATAGATGAAACTTGCACAAGCTGTATCGCTTTGACAGAACAGCTTGTGTTCGTAGTCTATTATATTTTGTCTAATAATCTCTTATTTATTAAGTATATGAAATTTTCTTTTTCAACTATATTATTGTTGCTATTGGTAGGCAATGTTTATTCTCAGTTTATCGATGCTGAAACACCTGAAAATGCAAAACCAGCAAACGATATAATTAGTAAGGAATGGAAACTGGATTTCAGTGATGAATTTAATGGAACAGAAGTAAATACGGTTAAATGGAATATTGATAACAGCACCAAATCGAGAAATGCACGACCTAATATTGGAATTTATGATTGGAGATGGAAACCTGAGAATGTTTCTGTTCTGAACGGCAATTTGATTTTAAAGGTTCATAAAACCGGAAACAATGCCATGACCAACGGATCAATACAAAGTCATAATAAGTATTCAACCCAATATGGCTATTTCGAAGCACGAATAAAGGTGGGTGATGCTGCAAAAGGCACGCATACAGCCTTTTGGTTGCAAGGTCCAAATATGGGTAATGTAGATGGAACCGCCAATGATGGGGCTGAGATTGATATCTTTGAAACAGCCTGGACAGAGGACTATACAAAGTCCGTTGTTCATATTGATGGATATGGAGCAGATCATAAAGCGAATACCAAAAAATATGATACACCAGGCATACATTCGGGATTTCATACCTGGGGATTTCATTGGACTGAACAATTTATGGATATCTATTATGATGGTGTTTTTAAAGTAAGATATTCAGATCCTAAATGGGTAGTGAAAAGTCCCGAGTTTCTTTGGCTTTCCAATGGGGCAAGTTTTGGGTTAAGTGGCGATCAGTATTTTATTGATTTACCGCTTGGTTATTTGACCGAAACACAGGTGGACTATATTCGTGTTTGGAAATCATTGAGTGAAACAGAAATAGATCCTACATTGCTTAAGCAAGATACATGGAGCTTGCTTAGTGCAGATAGTCAGGATGAAGAAAATCCCCATCTGGCTGTTGATGCTTTTGATAACAACCCTTATACTTTTTGGTTTACACAATGGTCAGGTAGTCAGCCTGCACATCCCCATGAGGTACAAATAGATTTAGGTGAAACAGCAGATATAAGCGGTTTTAAGTATCTACCACGCCAGGATGGAAAAACCAATGGAAATGTGATAGACTATGAATTCTATGGAACTAATGATCTTAATAATTGGGGTGAGGCTTTATCAATGGGTAAATTTAATGGTGATAACACCTTGAAAACTATTGATTTGGGTCAGACGGTGAATTGTAAGTACATTAAATTTGTTGCGTTGTCTGATGTCAACAGTACTCCTTATACCAATGTTGCCGAGCTGTATATAAAAGGTCAATATCGTAACGTAGGCATAAGGGATAATCTAGTGTACGTAGATATTAAGGTTTTTCCAAATCCATTTCAGAATCAGATAAATGTAGAATGGAATAATAGGGCAGATTTTAATCACTACCGTATTTATTCGATTGATGGAACCCTAATAAACAAGGACATAATAACTGAAAATCAGAAGTTAAGAATCACTACGCGTAATATGCAACCAGGCGGATATTTAATAGAATTGCTTGGGCATAAAACAAAAGCTGTTAAAAGAATCGTTAAAATATAGGATACCAGAAATTATTGATAGGTCCTTAGAAATATTATATAACTATGAATAAGTTTTTAAATATCATTAGTTTATGCTTTTTTGTGTGTTGTGTGTCATTATTGTATAGTTGCTCAACCCAAGAGGTAGATAAAATTAATTTATCCGGACAATGGAAATTCCAAATTGATAGTTTGGATCAAGGAATTAGAGAAAGATGGTATGCCAGGGAATTTTCTGATTCAATTATACTTCCAGGCTCAATGCCAGAACAACAAAAAGGCTTACCTGTAGGCTACCATACCAAATTTACCGGTAATACATGGAAAGAATATCCAGCGGGTAAGTCCTGGTTTGACGATGAAAATTATAAGCCATATTTAAGCGATGATAAGTTTAGATACCCATTTTGGTTAATTTCCGATTATCATTATGTTGGCAGAGCCTGGTATCAAAAAGAGATTACCTTACCTGAAGGTTGGAAGGACAAAAGTATTGAGTTGTATTTAGAACGTCCTCATTGGGAGACCCAGCTTTGGGTGAATAATGCCTATGTAGGTTTAAAGAATGCCTTGGGTGTTCCTCATACCTACGATTTAAGTAAGTTCCTGAAAGTGGGTTCAAATATCATTACCATTTGCATAGATAACCGTGTAAATGATATTAATGTAGGAATAGATGCGCATAGCATTAGCGACAATACACAAAGTAACTGGAATGGGATTGTTGGCGATATTCAATTAATAAGAAAGGATGTCATAGCTATTTCTAATGTGAGAATTTTCCCGGATATAGCGAAAAATTCAGCACGTTTAGAAATTGAGCTTAAGAATAGCAGCCAGCAGAAGCAATCAGGTCAATTAAAAATAGCTGCATCTGTCTTCAATAGTGAAAAGGTACAAGATGTAAAAAGTATAGAAGTCGCTTTTGATAGTGGGACTGATTCTTCCTCTGTTATAGTCAACTTACCATTGGGTGATGAGGTTCTTCTATGGGACGAATTTCATCCTAATTTGTATGAACTACGTGTGGAGCTGCAGTCGGGTGATAACAGCGACTTATGGACCGGGAACTTTGGTATGCGTGAGTTCCGCGCACAAGATAGAGGCTTTTCGATTAACGGTCGTCCGGTATTTCTTAGGGGAACATTGGAGTGTGCCATTTTTCCAAAAACAGGTTACCCTTCGACTGATGTTGAAGCTTGGGAACGAATTATAAATGTTTGTAAGGCGCACGGTTTAAATCACATCCGTTTTCATTCATGGTGTCCACCCAAAGCCGCTTTCCGGGCAGCTGATAAATTGGGTTTTTATTACCAGGTTGAAGCTTCTTCCTGGGCAACGAATCTGGGGGCTGGCAACGGTGTAGATCAATGGTTATACGAAGAGAGTGAGCGTATGGTAGCAGCGTATGGTAATCATCCTTCGTTTTGCCTCATGCCCTATGGAAACGAACCTCATGGCAAAAATCATAAAGCCTATTTAACTGAATTTGTGAAGTATTGGAAGGCTAGAGATTCACGTCGGGTTTATACTACGGGTGCAGGATGGCCAATTATTCCCGAGAATGATTTTCATAATGTGCATAGAGGAACACGCATACAGGGATGGAATCAAAATCTGAACAGTATTATAAATAAAGAAGCGCCTCGAAGCGATTACGATTGGGAGAAAACTGTAGCTGAGTTAACTGCTCCTATGGTAAGTCATGAGATTGGGCAATGGTGTGTTTATCCCAACTTTAAAGAGATTCCTAAATACGATGGCGTGCTTAAAGCTACAAACTTCGAAATCTTCCAGAAAAGCCTTGAGGCACATGGTATGCTGCATCTGGCCGACGATTTTGTAAAGGCATCAGGTAAATTACAAGCACTTTGTTATAAAGCGGATATTGAAGCGGCATTGCGTACCAAAGGCTTTGGCGGATTTCAACTACTCGACTTACATGATTTTCCTGGGCAGGGAACGGCTTTGGTTGGAGTGCTCGACCCATTTTGGGATGAGAAAGGATATATTTCTCCCGAAGAATTCCGTCAGTTTAGTAACGAAACAGTGCCCCTTGCACGATTCACAAAAATGATTTTTACCAGTGACGAGAAAATAGAAGCGGATATTGAGGTCGCTCATTACGGTGAACATGAAATGACTTCGGAAGTTCCTACATGGAAAGTAGTGGATGAGAAAGGTCAGCTTGTTCGTAAGGGAGCGTTTAATAAACAGGATTTGCATTGGGGGCATAACCAGAAATTGGGTTCAATAAGTGAAACTTTTGAAGTAGAATCGGCTTCAAAATTCCAATTGCAAGTTGACGTAGCTGGTTTTGTTAATTCATGGGATTTTTGGGTGTATCCAGATAAATTACCCGAAGTTGGGAATGATATTCTGGTGGTTTCAACCCTGAATAAAACGGCATTGGAAACTCTGGAAGAAGGAGGCAAAGTGCTTTTGACGGTTAAAAAAGGCAGTATAAAAGAAGGCAAGGGCGGGGAAGTGGCTGTTGGCTTTTCAAGTATGTTTTGGAATACTGCATGGACCAACGGACAGAAACCACATACGCTGGGTATTTTATGTAATCCCGACCATCCAGCACTTTCTGAATTCCCCAGCGAATACCACAGCAACTGGCAATGGTGGGATGCCATGAGCCATTCAAATGCCATTTCGCTTGAAGATTTTGCTAATAAACCAGATCCGATAGTTCGTATTATAGACGATTGGGTAACCAACCGAAATCTGGCATTAATATTTGAGGCAAAGGTTGGCATTGGAAAGCTAATTATGACTGGTGTTGATTTGCAATCGGATTTGGAAACCCGTCCTGAAGCTCGTCAGCTATTGTTCAGCTTAAAAAAATATATGAGCGGTGATAACTTTAAACCGCAGACGGAGGTTCAGGCAGATGAAATTATTAGTTTGACTCCTTTTTAATTTGAAGGGAAAAGAAAGTACCATCTTATTTTGAAATTAATTATGCTTGTTATGCAATTAAGATTATTTTTCATAGTGCTCTTATTAGGTGCATCGGTTTATTCATCAGCACAGTATTCGGGTAAAATATACTCAGAGGCGGATTCTCTTGTTAACCAGATGTCGAAACTGATTTATAACCAGGTGAAGAGTGTTCATCCGATTAACAATTCCTCGAACATGTGGTATAAAACCCATACGGCAGAAGGGAATCAATATTGGTTTGTAGATGCAGAAAGCGAGAAAAAGCAGGAAGTGTTTGATCAGAACGAATTGCTCAAACAATTATCGGATATTCAGGAAAAAGAGCAAGATTGGAAGAAACTGACTTTAACCGATGAGAAGGTTTCAGCAAATGCGGATACTTTTCTATTCAAAAGCCAGGGATATAATTGGCTTTATCTAACCAGTAAAAATCAATTAATTCAAAAAGACAGAGTAAAAACACCAGCAACTAAAAAGCATTGGGCAATAGCCAGAGATGAACTGGGTCAGGAGCCAATTCTTTCACCAGATAAAAAATATACAGCTTACATTCATGAGAATAATTTGTTTGTAAAAGATAGTACAGGGAAAGCTACACAGTTAACCTTTGATGGTTCGCCAGGTGAGTTTTATAGTTCATATTTAAGATGGTCGCCCAACTCAAAATGCATCGCTTTAAATAAATTCCGACCGTCGGAAAAACGATTTATTAAGTTTGTGGAGTCTTCTCCAAAAGGGCAGTTACAACCCAAATTAAAGCAGGTGGAGTATTTTAAACCCGGCGATGCTTTACCCATTAAACAACCCTGTTTATTTAGTATTGAGTCGATGAGCCGGATTCCTGTAGACATTAGTAGTTACATGAATCAATATGGCGTGTCAGACCCAGACTGGCGAAAAGATAGCAGGGCGTTTACTGTTGAGTACAACCAACGTGGCCATCAAAAATATACGGTTCTTGAAGTGAATGCGAATACGGGTAATCTATCCGTACTTGCAGAAGAAAACCCTGAAACATTTTTTTTCTATACTGGAAAAAGATATCGGTATGATATAAATGACGGGGCAGAGATGATTTGGATGTCGGAGCGTGATGGCTGGAACCATTTGTATTTGTACGATAATTCCGGCAAAGTGAAAAATAAAATTACGCAAGGTAATTGGGTGGTGCGCAAAGTAGTTCATGTTGATGAAGAAAAACGTGAAATTATTTTTTGTGCCAGCGGGAAAAATAAGAATGAAGACCCGTATCATTTACATTACTATCGAATTGGATTTGATGGGAAAGGTTTAAAAGCATTAACAACAGAAAACGCCAATCATGAAGTTACTTTCTCCCACGATTTTAAATACTTTGTTGACTATTATTCACGAGCCGATTTACCCGGAAAAACAGTACTGTGTAATGCTCAGAATGGGAAAGTCATTAGGACTTTAGAAGAAACGGATATTGTTACGTTAAAAGAAACCGATTGGAATATGCCAGAGGTCTTTTCTGCCAAAGGGAGAGATGGTGAAACCGATATTTGGGGACTGATCTACCGCCCCTCTAATTTCGACCCCGCAAAAAAATATCCGGTGATAGAATATATTTATGCCGGACCGCATAATTCATTTGTTCCAAAATCATTTCTCGGAATTAATCGCCGCTTTGCAGGCTTGGCTGAACTAGGTTTTATCCTGGTTCAAATTGATGGAATGGGTACATCGAACCGTTCTAAAGCTTTTCATGATGTGTGTTGGAAAAACTTAAAAGATGCCGGTTTCCCCGACAGGATCAAATGGATGCAGGCGGCAGCTGAAAAATACCCGTATATGGACATTGAGCATGTGGGGATTTTTGGAGGCTCGGCAGGTGGACAAAGTTCAACCGGTGCCGTTTTGTTTCACCCGGAGTTTTACGATGTTGCGGTTTCATCTTGCGGCTGTCATGATAACCGAATGGATAAAATATGGTGGAACGAACAATGGATGGGCTACCCCATTGAAAAACAGTACGAAGAATGTTCAAACGTGGTTAACGCACATAAATTACAGGGAAATTTAATGCTGATTCTGGGTGAGGTGGACGATAACGTCGACCCAGCATCTACCATGCAAGTGGCAGACGCATTAATAAAAGCAAACAAGAATTTTGAGCTAGTTGTTTTGCCGGGAGTAAACCACACCTTAGGAGGAAATTACGGAGAACGTAAACGTCGCGATTTCTTTATAAAACATTTAAAAGGAGAGAAGACTCCTGCTTGGAACACTGAATCAAACAAATAGCATACTGAACTAATTAAAAATATAAATGGAATGAAAACCATAAAGACTTTTCTTTCTAACTATTATCTAGTGATTGGGATCGTATGGCTCTTTTGTGCCCTATCAATCATAATTTTTAAACTTAATTTTTAAGTAAAAGAAATCTGGCTGACACTTGTTGTTCCTCTTAGATTCACCATTTTTAGATTTTTCACTGAAAATGAAAACAAATAATATTTAAATATATAAATATGATATACAGGAGTTTGGTTTTGTTGCTTGTAGCAACTACTACATTTATAGGCTGTACTAAGAATAAGCAAGTTCAACGCAAGCCTAACGTTGTTGTCATCATGGCCGATGACTTCGGTTGGAGAGATACCGGCTTTCAGGGAAGTGAATTTTATGAAACACCAAACCTTGATCGACTTGCTAGCGAAGGTATGATGTTTACCGATGCTTATGCCTCTTGCGGTGTTTGTTCGCCGAGTAGGGCTAGTTTATTAACCGGGCGATATACCCCTCGTTCAGGGATCACAGATTGGATCATGGGATATCAAGCGGAGAAAACACCGGAAGAGTTATCGGATTATGCCATGATAGGCCCTCAAAATGTATATAATTTGCCACTGGAAGAAACTACTTTTGGAGATGCTTTTAAAGCTAAAAATTACAGTACGTGTTTTGTCGGAAAATGGCATCTTGCTGAAGATTCTTTGTTCTACCCACAATATCAGGGTTTTGATAAAAATATAGCAGGTTGGTTAAAGGGTGGGCCTAATGGAAATAGAAAAGGGAATCGTTCATATTATACGCCCTATAATAACCCACATTTAGAAGATGGTCCGGAAAATGAATTTTTAACAGACAGATTGGTTAACGAGAGTATTGATTGGATGGAAAATAATAGGAAAGATCCTTTCTTATTGTATTTGTCTTTTTACACGGTACATACCCCAATCCATCCTAAACCGGAGAAGATACCTTACTACAATGAAAAAGCCAAAAAAATGGGGTTAGACACCATGAACACCTTTACAAAGGATGTGCAATGGTATCATGACTGGCCACAAAAAAAGTGGCACTGGAAGGAACGCCTGGTACAAAATAATGCCGAATATGCAGCACTAATTGAGAGTATGGATGAAAACATCGGAAGGGTCTTGGATTATCTTAAAAGTGCCGGTCTGGATGACAATACCATTGTTGTTTTTACTTCTGATAATGGTGGTTTGTCAACAGCAGAAACATCTCCTACTTGTAATGCTCCTTTACGTGGCGGTAAGGGCTGGTTATACGAGGGTGGAATTAGAGAGCCATTCATCGTTAAGATTCCAGGTAAAACCAAACCAGGTAGTGTTTGCAAAGAGCCTGTTCATGCAGTTGATGTTTATCCAACATTATTAGATGCTTGTGGATTTGATATACCCAATCCTGAAGAAATCGATGGTGTGAGTCTTTTACCTTTATTAGAAGGTAAAAATCTTAACCGCAACGCCTTGTATTGGCATTATCCGCATTATGGAGGAAAGGGAGATGCGCCAGCAGGAGCTATCAGGAAAGGGGATTACAAGTTAATTGAGCTTTTCGAAACCGGCAAAGCAGAACTTTATAATGTAAGAAAAGACATATCCGAATCTCGTGATTTGTCGCCGGAACAACCAGCCTTGAAAGATGAGTTATTACAGGATTTAAGAAATTGGCGATTGGAAGTTGGAGCTAAAATGCCTAAAAAAAATCCTTATTATAAATACAAATAGGATACATCATATGGTTAATTTAAAGCATAGGATTGCAGGAGTATTGCTGATCTGTTTTACAATTTTGATAAATTCTAACGGTCAGGCTATTGCCAACTTAAAAGTGTACGCCAATGATAGAGTCGCCATAAGTTCAGATCTATTTGGTATTAACAATGACTGGAGACAGATTTCTAATACAGCTTTCCCGGATTTTGTAACTTCCTTTGAAAGTATCAATTATGGCGTGTTTCGTTTTCCAGGAGGGTGGGAGTCTGAATTTTATAGCTGGAGTTCTAATTCAACGCCGGGTTGGGATAAAACACCCAGTGAACCTGGAGCCTCAGTTACATCATTAAAAGCTGAAGTACAGAATTACTCTATTGTTGTTCCCACGGTTACAGCCATGGAAAAAACATATGGTTCAGCGCAATGGGATGCAGCGATTAATAATTTGAAATTAGTCGCAAAAGATGCCATTACAAGAGCTGATCCTGATAAAGTAAAATATGTTGAAATTGGTAATGAGTGGTGGTTACAGGCTGCAGGAGGTAGCAGCAGAGCAAATAAGCTGTTGAAGTACTCAAAAATTGCTATGGAGATCACAGGGTATATTCATGCTCAATTTCCGACTCGTAGTTTTAAAATTTTTGTCAATGGTGATTATACGGTTCCCGAGGAATTTACTGCCATGAAGACTCACTTTTCAGAAATTGTATCTTATAATGCAGTTGACGGTGTGGCTCTACATACCTATACGGGTTATACAACAGACACGCATAATATTAGCGAATTAGGTGAACGGATAGAAGCTTGCGCCAAAAATTTCAATTCACAAAAAGATATGCTTGTGTATCTGTCAGAATGGATGCCTTCCAGGGATTATAATGAGAGACGTCTATATATGGAAGCCGCAAATATTATCCCTGATATTATCCATATCTATGCAAGAGAAGGAGTGGATGCAGCTGCCTATTGGCCTCCGGTGAATAATTCCGTTCCCGGATTAGGTATTGTAAACTGGAACGGGTCTGTGGTTTTTCCTTGCGGTCAGATTTTGGGTGAAATGGCAGCCTCGTTTAAGGGTGATGTTGTTCGTACAGTTTCTGACCGAATAACGATTACCGGGGCACTTCAGGATCCTAATAATCTTGTTTTATTTGTGATGGGCAAGGATTTCGAAAAAACCGATGTCATCGTTACAGTCAGCGGTTTTTCCATTGATCATATCAAATCGGTAAAAAAGTTACGTTCGGAAGATTACTTCTCAACAGATAAAGCAGCTCCATATAAAACAGAAGCAGGAAGCGCAACACTATTATCTTCTAATGAAATAAGTTTCGAAATTAATAAAAATGGACAATATGAAATTTTTAAGATTGAGCTAAGTGGTTCTCCGCTGGAGGAAACAAGTATCAATTTAATTGACTTTGAGTCGCCAGTATCGGTTACAGAAGATTATGGGGCCATCTTTAATATTGTTGATAATCCCGATAATAGGTCATTGAACGGTACTTCAACTTGTGGGCAGATTGGAAGAACATCTTCTAATTGGTATGAACTCGTTGACATTGAAACTTCGTTTTCGATACCTGCCGGAGATACACGCTACCTGCATATGATGGTCTTGTATGATAAACAGCCTGATTTTATTTTACGATTAAACCAAGCCGGCAACGAAGGAAATATTAGACCCTTAAATACATATACAGATTTAGGAAAGTGGCAGGACCTGGTTTTTGAACTCAATGGAGGTACCAACGGAATTGATGTAAATAATCTACGCTTAATGGGAGATTGCGGTTTTGAAAATGATCCGGCAGGTTTTGTTCTTGAGGCAAGTACATTTGGATGGATAGATGAAATCTTCTTAAATGAAAATTCTATTCCAAGATCTTATGATACTGCTGTAGGTAAGGGAATTAAAGATCAGGATTATGAAGTTTATTCAAGCAATGGAAAAATTTATGTGGAGATATTATATGGTCTTCACACCCAAATAAACGTATATAACAACATGGGGGTTTTGGTTGAATCTGCTGAAGATGCTCACTTGGAGTTTGAGGTTCCTGCAGCAGGATTATATATTGTACAAATTGGCAACCACACTGAAAAGCTAATCGTGTTTTAGTTACTCTTAATCGAATTAATTTCTTTAGATAAAGAAACAAGTTTATCTACATAATTAACATTTTAACTGAAAAATATTATGAATATGAAAAATTTACGTTTAGTATTGGCAATCTTTATGCTTCCTTTAGCTAGTGTAATTGGACAAGAAGTTAATTTTGAAACAGAAACATCAGTTACTCCCAATTTTGGAGCTACAGCTATCTGGATTGATAATCCTGATAAAACGGGTGTGAATACTTCTAATAAGTGTCTCCAAATAGGAAGAACAAGTACAGTCTGGTGGGAATTGGTGGATGTGCCTATTGGTTTTACTGTTCCCGCCAATACAACTAAATATATTCACATCATGGTTTTATATGCAGAGCAACCTGATTTCGGAATTCGTTACAATACGGATGGAGCGACCCATAGAAGATCAAATGATTATACTGATGTAAGTAAATGGCAGGATTTAGTGGTTCCTTTAACTGCAGGGGGTTCCGATTTGGAGGTTACACAAATAAGAATTGGTGCTGATATTGGTGATTCCAGATATTCCTCAGGTCAGATTCTTAATAACACAGATAAGTTTGGTTTAGTAGATGAAATTATTGTTAACGATGACGATACTCCCCGATCACTAACAACCGATATAATTAAAAAAGCGGATGAAAAGAAATATATACTCTATGCTGGTAACGGAAAAATTTGTTTCAAAAGCCAATCGGAAGAAGTAGTGCCAATTAATATTTATAATGCCAGTGGCGTTTTAGTTAAAACTTATGCTCAAAATCATTTTGAGTACCAAACTCCTCTATCCGGACTTTACATTGTACAGGTTGGTAATATAACCGAAAAAATTATTATTAAATAATATATTTCCCAAGAAGCTATTTTAAATGATCAAGGTTTAAAAGGTTGTATTTAATAGTTTATTAAGAATAGCTTCAGATATTTTCGTCCAACCATATATAATCTTATATGGTTGGATGAATTATTAATATTCGTTTATTTACACGAATAAAATTGGTTCTACCATATATGGAAGCTAATGCTACCGAAAAGACTGATTGATTGTCTTCGGATTTGCGTATAGTAATTTTAATTATCACATCAATCATATCCTGATTCGAAATAAAATCCATATGTTATCCAATACTTCAATATCATTCTGTTTTTAATTCCATCTATTTCATACTAAATCAACAGAAGTACTCAAAACACCCCTGTATAAAAGCATAAAAATGGACGGAACAATTATAAATTTCATCTTATTTTTCCGATAGAATAATACTCATAAAACTTCTAAGGGATGTTTCGATCGATTTTATTGTTATTGATGATAGGTGTGAGTCTTTCAATTTACTCACAAAAGAAAAAATCAAAGTCAGGTAAGCCAAATATTGTTGTAGTGTTTGCCGATGATATTAGTGCTCGCGAAATACCGATCTACGGTTCATCGGTTTGGAGTAAACCACCACAAGGGGGAGATACATCTGATCCAATATACAGGGCGAAAACTCCTGTTCTAGACAAGATAGCCAATGAGGGAGTTTGGATAAAAACAGCATGGGCATCAACCGTATGTATGCCTAGCCGCGCTATGATGATGACAGGTAGGTTTGGCCATGTACATAAATGGTGGAACAACAAAGATAAAGGTACCTGGATTAATGAAGATGGTAAAAAAGAAGCCTGGCCTATTTATGAAGGCTCACCACACACCAATGCTTTTGTAGCTAAAGCAGGTGGTTATGCAACACTTTGGGCAGGAAAAACCCAAATGAGTGGTGTTGATAAATTTGGGTTTGATGAGGGTGTGTTTACACCCGGTGTTCACGAAGAAAATAATGCCTATTCCGACTTTAAGATTTTGCAGAAAAAGAAGAACGGCAAAAGTATTTTAATCAATACAGATACGGGTGTTGAAGTAGATTATTATCAACAGTTTGGTTGGTATTGGCAACCTCATGTAGAACTAATGAACCATCCGGGCAGTAAATCTCAATTCGAAATTTGGCCCAATACGCCAGAATCCAAAGCTTCTTATGGTTTACATACTTACGGACCAGATATAGAGTTGGATTTTGTTTTTGACTTTATGGAGCGTAAGCATCAGGAGGGAAAACCGTTCTTTGTATACCATACTACCCACTTGGGGCACGATGGCTGGGACTTCTTTAGTCCAGATATCAATAAAAATACCCGTCAAAAGTGGCCTGGAACGCCTAAAATAGAATGGGTAAATGGTAAGTACTACCGAACAGAACCTAAAATTACTGGCGACAATGGAAAGTATAATACACATGGTACCGTAACCGAAGGAGGTATACATACCCATATCAATTATATTGATTACCAGATATGGCAATATCTTGAGAAATTCAAAGAATTAGGGGTAGAAGACAATACGGTTCTGATTTTTTGTGCCGATAATGGTACAAGCGGTTATGGAAAAAATAGTCCTATAAGCCAAAAAGGGGTTCATGTACCTCTGATTATTTATGCACCATGCCTAAGCATGACTAAAAGCGGTGAGCAAGATGTACTTGCAAATATTGCAGATATTCTACCGACGATTGCAGATTTGGGGGGAGTGAAAATACCTGATAGCTACGAGATAAACGGTGAAAGTTTAATGCCGTTCCTGACTACCAACAAAAAAGAGCACAGGAAGTGGATATATTCTTATCATAAAGAAATGCAGCTTATACGAGGAAAGAATGTGATGAAAGATGGCAAAGGTAAAATTTATGATGTGTCTAAATATCCGGATGATTTAATCAGTTTTCCTGTCATTAACGATTGGAGTGCTGTTTCTGAAAAACATATTAATGAGCACAAGAAGTTACAAAACATTCTTCCTCAATTTAACTTGCATAAAACAGCCCATGATGCACCCATCGGCGGTTTAGGTGAGGTTGAGCCGCTGAGGTTGAAGTAGTGTTTGGCAGGCAGTTCTCAGTTAGCCGTAATCAAAGCAGGCCGTAACATGGAACAAAGTGTAGAACCGTAAAATAACCAACTTTGTGATCTTAACAGCCTTAGCATTAAATTTAGTTTTTGGACTGCCTTAAATAATCGATTAATAAAACCGATGCATCAATAAGTTCAAACACTATTATAATGACTTTGCATCGGAAGTTGTAAAAATTAAATTGGCAATGAAAACCTTAAAATTATTTGCTTTTGTGCTATTGGAAATCCTTTTGTTTTCTCAACAGGTGGAAAGCCAAAACGATAAACCCAATCTTGTTATCATCTTTACCGATGAGCATAACTTCAGAACCCTGGGCTGTTACCGTGAGCAGTTAGACGAAGACCAGGCATTTGTTTGGGGAAAAGGAGTAGAGGTAAAAACACCTCATATCGACCGTATTGCACACGAAGGGGCTGTTTGTAATAATTTCTACTCTTCTTCGCCGGTTTGTACTCCTTCCAGGGCTTCCTTTGTGTCAGGGAAATACCCCATTGCCACACGTTCGTACCGTAACGATATACCCTTGTATGATGATGTAATAACATTTGCAGAAGTTTTGCGAAATGAAGGCTATTCAACTTCGTACCTGGGAAAATGGCATTTAGATGGAGATGCCAAGCCCGGTTTCGAACCAGATCGTAAATTTGGTTTTACAGATAATCGTTATATGTTCAATCGAGGACACTGGAAAGGATTGGATGAAAAAGATGGCAAACCCGTGTTGTATGGAAAGTATGACGCGCAAACACAAAGGCAATCTGTAAACCTTAAAAAAATTACCAAGGAAAATTTTACAACCGATTATCTTGCTAGCAAAGCATTAGAGATTTTAGAGAGGGACAAAGACAAGCCTTTCTGTATGATGATTTCCATACCTGATCCACATACGCCAAATACCGTGCGACCTCCATACGATACCATGTATGAGGATTTGTTTTTTAACGAGCCTAAAACTATGCAGACACCAAAGGATAAGATGCCTAAATGGGCTGCCATTGGAGGTAAGAACGAAGCTAAAGAGTTGGATCAGGGGAAAATGCAGCGTTATTTCGGTATGGTAAAATGTATCGACGATAATGTAGGTCGTATTCTTGGTTTTTTGGATAAAAACAAGCTTACAGATAATACCATTGTATTGTTTACTTCTGATCATGGTGATTTAATGGGAGAACACCGAAAGCACAATAAAGGTAACCCTTACGAAGCTTCAGCCAAGGTTCCGTTTGTACTTCGTTATCCTAGTAAAATAAGGCCTGGTAAAGTAATTAACAAGGCATTTACAACGGCGGACTTTACGCCTACTATTTTAGGGATGATGGGAATGCCTGCACTTAAAAAACAACATGGAATTGATGCTTCTGTTGATTTTACTTCTAAAAAGAAAGTCATTACAGATGATAGGGTTACTTATATGACCAGTTCGTCGCAAAATTGGATAGCAGCATTAACGTATAGGTATAAATTGATTTTATCGCCATCTGAGAAACCATGGCTGATTGATTTAAAGAAAGATGCCAATGAGGAGGTTAACTTTTATAAAAATCCGGAATATAAAGAAGTCGTTAAGAAATTACAGACTGAGCTTTTAATGCAGGCGAAGAAATTTAAAGACCCTATATTTGATGGTAAAAAGGAGTTGTTGTTAGAGTAAGAAATAAACCACGAAGGGGTTAAATATTAATAGTCCGGAGTTGAAACCTCGGGTTTCTGTATAAAAAAAGTCGACGCATTACTGAAGTAATGAATTTACTAAGTAGCTTTGTGTCGAATGTTGGAAGATTATGAATTTAAAGTTACATAGATATTCTACGATAGGTTTGATATTAGTTTTCAACCTATGTTACTCTTATTGCCAGAATCCTTCTGGCAATAAAAAGAATCTTATCAAAGTCCTCAAAGCAACTTCGCCAATAATCATTGATGGTAGAGCCGACGAATCTTCCTGGCAAAGAGCACAAGCTCACCCATTCAACTATTTTAAAAACATTCAGAAACCCAGCGACAAGCAAAACACAACTTTAAAAATGCTTTGGGACGATGATCACATATACCTGTTTTATGAATGTAAGGACAAATATATCACTGCCCGTATGAAAGACAGGGACGGTTGGACCTTTGTAGATGACTGTGCCGAAATATTTCTGATTCCTTCCAATGATAAAATAGATATGCATTTCGGTTTTGAATTGAACCTGTATAAAACAGCCAACGACTTTGTTTTTATCAACGATGTGCATAAAGATGGGAATTTTGTGGTGAAGGCCTATAATCCTGAATATAAGGTTGAGGTAACTATTGACGGAACCATCAATGACAATTCGGATATTGACAATGGATGGACCATGGAGATGGCCATTCCGATAGAAGCCTTTTATACGGTGGGTCCAGTTACGCCTGTCGAAGAAGGAGCCATTTGGACATTTATGGCCATTCGTCAGGATAGGAATGAAGTTGAAGGGCAGAGGGTAACCGCGTCTACTATTTTTCCGCTTAAGGGTAATGATAAAAATGTGCACAACCCTAAGAGTTTTGGACTGATGCAGTTTGTAAATGAATAAATTTTTGTTTGTTGGTATTATCCATTTATTTTGGAAGTCTCAAACTGAAAATTTATGACCAAGAAGGAGGAAAGCAAACTTTTATACTATCTAAAAAAATGGACAGAAATATCTGTAACAGATGAGCCTATCATTCTTTCTTCGTTTGAGGAGTTGTTTTTTAAAAAGAAAAGAAATCTACTAGCTCCCGGTGAAAAATGCGATTACATATACTTTATTGTTAAGGGTTGTGTACGTTCATATTATGTCGATAACAAAGGAGTAGAACATATCTATCAAATCCGTATGGATAATAGCTGGATCAGTGATTTGGAAAGTTTCTTCTCAAAACAACCATCAAAATACTACATCGAGACTCTTGAAGACACCCAGCTTCTTCGTATTTCAGCAGATCGCCTTGAGCAATTATATACCGAAGTTCCTACCTTAGAAAGGTATTTCCGTATTCTTTTTCAAAAAGCCTACCTTAAAGCTTTAAAACGATTGAACGATACCATGTGGGAAACCGCAGAAGATCGATATAAACAAATGCTTAAAGAACTTCCTGAACTGTTAAAGCGCGTACCATTGGTTTACATAGCCTCCTATCTCGGTATAACACCAGAAAGCCTAAGTAGGATTAGAAAGCAGAGCAAATAAATAAGATTCCCACTTTATTTCTTAACATAGGTCAAGTGTTTTAAACAAGGTCATAGCATACATTTGGGGTGTACTTAATTTGTTTGGTATGAAACGAAGACAGTTTTTAACTAATATTTTGGCCGCAGCACCTGCAACATTGTTACCTATGAAACTAAATGATTTAAATAAATTGATTAACGGTCTGGAACTAACACCTAAAATGCCTGTTCTATTTCTGGGCCATGGTAGCCCAATGAATGCCATCGAAGAAAATGAGTTTGTTCAAGGTTTTAGAAAAGTTACCAAAGAAATAGAAATGCCAAAGGCAATTTTATGTATCTCGGCACATTGGGAAACCAGAGGCACTCAGGTAACTGCTATGAAGAACCCTAAAACAATTCACGATTTCAGTGGCTTCCCTCGTGAATTATACGAAATACAATATCCCGCATCTGGGCACCCTGAGTTAGCTAAAGAAACCCAAGCATTAATTACCAATACCAATGTGCAATTGGATGATAAATGGGGGCTTGATCATGGGGCCTGGTCTGTTATCAAACATATGTACCCCAAAGCCAATGTTCCGGTTATTCAATTAAGTTTAGATTATTCCAAATCGCCACAGCAGCATTACGAAATAGGGAAGGAGCTGGCATTATTAAGAAAAAAAGGAGTATTGGTAGTTGGAAGTGGTAATTTGGTTCATAACCTGAGATTGGTGGATTGGAGGAAAATAAATGAGCCTTATGCGCATGAATGGGCCCAGGAAGCCATGTTTAAAATGAATCAGTTTATTTTAGATGGAAACCATGAAGAGTTAATTAACTATACCAGACTTGGTAAAGCTTTTGAGTTATCTATACCAACCCCCGATCATTATTTACCATTATTATACATTCTTGCTTTACAAGAGAAAAATGAGGGTTTATCTATTTTTAACGATAAACCGATAGGAGGCGCACTGTCCATGACATCGGTAAAAATAGGATAAAGGAGGAAATGCTATATGGTACCTGATGTAACCCTGTCGCAGGTTTGCAGGGGACTTGCATCGCTGATGCAACCTTGCCTTAGGTTTGCAGGGGACTTGCATCAAATTATGGAAATAAAATTAGTTAGATTCTGACTTTTTTCTAATTCAAAACGCTTTCGTAGCCTATATCTGGAAACGTGAACACTGGTAACTGAAATGCCCAATAAATGCGCCATTTCTTTTCCTGAGAAGTTTAATCTAATTAGTGCGCAATGTTTTCGTTCTGTTTTGCTCAAGTCCGGATATTGCTGCTGAAGACGTTCATAAAAACCTGAGTTTACTTCTACAAAGCGAGTATTAAATTCGTCCCATAAGGCTGTAGAAGAAGCCTTAATGCTTTTTTCGATGGATTCTACCGAAGATGCTTCTGTTTTTCCTTCTTTTAATCTTTTCAGGAGTTCGTCAATCGTTTCTTCCTTATCAATTAATTTTAGGGTAAAGGCTGTGAGTTCTTTGTTTTTTATTTCCAAGGCTTCGTTGGCTTCTTTTCGCTTAAGTTGCATATCCGCTTTCTCAAGCTTAAAACGTCTGCGTTGCACATGATTCCGGTAAAATAACATGCTAATGAAGATGATTAACAGGAGACCAAGAAGTAAAGACCTAATGAGTAATAAACTCCTTCTTTGCTCTGCTACCACTTTATCTTTTGCAAGTAGCTCTAGCTCTTGTTGTTCTAATTGATCTTTATATTTCGATTTAATTTCAATTAAGGTATTGTTACGCAGACTACTTATGTTAAAGCTAGTGTCACTTAGGGCCTTAGATTGTTTTAAATCAATATAGGATTGCCTGAAACGATTTACGTTAAACTCAGCATAAGCAAGGTTTTCCAGCACATCGCTACGTATATTGTTATATAATCCATATTCTTGATTTAATTGTAGCGACTGTGTATAAAATTTTATAGCTGATAAATAATTGTTCTCAATCTTATAAGCATTACCAAGGTAATAGTATATCATACTTAAATATCCCTTAACGTGATCTTGTATTTGGGGGTTATTCAAATTATCTTCAATTTCTTCACTAATTCTGTGCAGAATTACCTTCGAAGAGTCAGTTCTGCCTAAATCATTATAAATACAAGCCTGCTCACCTCTGTGGTAATTCATGTATATTTTTATATGCTTGTCTTTAATTCCAATAATTTCGCATGTATCTAAATGAGCTAGAGCGAGCTGCAGTTTGTTAAACTTGCGGTAATGCATGGCTAGGTGATAATGAGAGCCAGTCACGGAATTAGATGTTACAATGGCGTTTTTATAAAGTAACTTATTCAGATTTAATGAAAGTATATGAAAATTGTGAGAAATTGCCTCCTTACCAAATTGTGTATATAAGTTTCCTAATTCTTGAGCACAACGGGCCTTCATAATGAAATCTTTAACAACTTCCGAAGTATGCAAGGCTTGTTCAAAATAGTCAAACGCCTCTGAAAAATTTTGTAGTTGTGTAGATAGTTTCCCTAAATGGTAATAAGTATTTAATAATAACGAGTCATCAATGTCTTGAGCGTTATCTAGAATAGATTTTAGCATGATTAAGGCCGAATCAGGTTGTTCAGAAATTAGCTTGTTAGCTTTGTTGTATAAACGATAAGTGTCTTCTTGTTTTTGTATAGCATGGATGTAGCTTGTGCTAATTGTTGAAATGTATATAATTATTATAAAACAAATTCTGAATTTCATTTCTGTTTGATTTACTACTTATTACAAATTATAAAACTATACAATAATTTTTAAAAGTATAGATTTATAAATGTCTAAAAAGGGATATGTATAGATTTTTTATATGATGGATAAAGTGTATTCTGCCTTACGCTTGCTTATATTGTACTGGTAATTATAGTTTGAAATCAGTTAGTTATGGTTTATTTGCCAGAAATAACAACCTCCTTCTAAAATCAATATTATTAAAGTTATGAAATTTGTAAAAATCTACGTTGTAATGTTTTATTGGGTGCTTACTTTAATGCTAAACGCACAATTTAAACCAACATTTAAATCGCTTGATGAACATGGTGTACCAGAATGGTTTCAAGATGCCAAATTTGGAATTTACACCCATTGGACACCAACTACTATAGGAAATGAATTAGTGCCTTGTGGTTGGTATCCTTATTATATGTATCAAAAGGATTCAGTTTTAACGCATGGCGGAGATAAGCGAAGCGATGGCCCTCATAGGGCGTATACAGCACATGTGAAAAAATATGGCGATCCGTCTGAGTTTGGATGGAAAGATGTGGTTAAAACGTTTCAACCTAAAAAGTTTGATGCTGCAGAATGGGCAGAATTATTTCATAAAGCAGGGGCTAAATTTGCCGGACCAGTAGCCATGCACCACGATGGTTTTGCGATGTGGGACAGTGAAGTTACACGTTGGTGTGCAGGCAAAAATTCTGGTATTGATCCATCGGCAGGATTAGAAAAGGAAATCCGCAAACGAGGCATGAACTATATTGCTTCGTTTCACCATGGTAAAACATGGCAATATTTTGTGCCTTCTTATGCGTATGATGGAACAAATCCAGAATACCGTGATTTATATTTTGAACCTCATGCATATCACGATCCAATGTCTGATAATTATAAAAAGTGGTGGCGAGATGTATTGGATGAATATATAGAAAAGTATAATCCGGACATGATATGGTTTGATATGGGAGAAAGTAAAGTGCCTGAAGAAACCATGTATCCTTTTTTAGCTTCTTATTACAATTATGGAATAAATGAAAATAAGCAGGTAGCTACAACCTGTAAAAACTACGCCAAATACCTACCTGGGTCTATTGTTGATTATGAGAAAGGCAGAGTAAAGGATATGCAAGACAAACCATGGCTTACAGATGATTCTATGGCACCTCAATGGTTTAACTCAAATAGAAAACCTACTAAAGATGCGAATGATATTATTGATATGCTTGCAGATATTGTAAGCAAGAACGGATGCCTGTTATTAAATGTGGCACCAAACTCAAACGGTGCAATTTTAGAATATGAGAAAAATGTTCTGCATGAAGTGGGCGGTTGGTTACAAACAAATGGTGAAGCTATTTACAGTACACGCACATGGAAAACTGCCGCTGAAGGTCCTACGGTACTGGAGGGTACCGGGAGCTTTATAAAAAAGAAACTAGTTTATTCTGCAAAGGATATCCGTTATACCCGAACAAAAGATAATAAAACGGTATACGGAATTGTATTGGATAAACCCACAGGTGAGTTTGTAATGAAATCGGTTTCGGCAAAGGACAATATTAAGAAAGTATCTCTTTTAGGATATAAGGGTAAGGTAAAATGGGAGCAAACTGCTGACGGATTAAAAATTGAAATGCCAAAGGATGCAATTGATGCACATGCATATGCATTTGAATTGAAAAAGAAATAATACAAAAAGGATTAGGTATGAAAATAATTAAGATTTTAACCCTAATATATTTGAGTTTGCATTTTTTTCAAGCAAATGCTCAACAAAATGCGCCTACCATGGATCAGTTAAAACCAGTTACCGATGAGCAATACTCAGCCGATTGGGCAGAAATTGACAAGCGTCCGCTCCCGGATTGGTTTAATAATGCCAAGTTCGGAATATTCGTGGTTTGGGGACCGTATTCCGTGCCATCCTATGCGCCGGTTGGGTATGCCGAATGGTATTGGGCTCGCTTACGAAATGGAGATAAAGGCACACAGGAATTTCATAAAAAGGTTTATGGCGACATACCGGTTGAAGAACTGATACACGACCTTACCGCTGATTTTTTTGATGCCGATGAATGGTGTAAACTCTTTGAGCAAAGTGGAGCAAAGTATGTTGTTACTACCGCCAATTATCATGATGGTTTTGCCATGTATCCTACCCAATATGCCGAAACCGAATCAACCAATGTGTGGAACAGCATGGTGGTTGGCCCCAAACGAGATGTCATTGGTGAATTGAATGATGCCGGAAATAAAATAGGACTTAAAATGGGAATTTATTATTCGTTGTACGAGTGGTATCATCCCTTATGGTTATCCAATAGAGATAAATTTGTGACCGATTTTTTCCACCCTAAGTTTAAAGAAGTGGTTAGTAAATATAAACCCTGGAGCATTTTCCTGGATGGTGACTGGGGCATGAATGGAAAAAAGTGGCGTAATAATGAATTGGCAAAATGGTTGTATTTCGATTCTCCGGTAAAAGATGTTGTTGTGGTAAACGACCGTTGGGGAAGTTCAAGAGGAATTAACGGTGATGTATTTGAAAGCGAATACGGATATGGGAAATGGACTTCGCCGGAACACCCATGGCAAGAAGACCGAGGTATTGGTCAAAGTTATGGATATAACCGCAGAGAAGGTATTCAGGACTATAACAGCGCCGATGAACTAATTGAACAACTTTGCTTTGTAACAGCAGGCGGAGGAAATTTCTTGCTATGTGTTGGCCCTACTGCCGATGGTAGAATCCCGGTAATTATGCAAGAGCGTTTATTACAAATGGGAGATTGGCTTAAAATTAACGGAGAAGCTATATACGATGCAAAAGCTAATCCGTTCTGGCCACGAACATTTGATTGGGGTACCGTTGGATCAAAACAGGACACCTTATTTTTATATGTTTCAGACCCAAAAACAAATGCTATTCAAATTGATGGTTTTAGTGGAAATGTAAAAGAAGCATATATAACCAATAATTACGGAAAGAAAGAGGTAAAAGTAAAATCTAAAAAGAATACCTTAAACCTTAGTTGGTCGGAACACGATAACTTAAGTACGGTTTCTGTTATTACTATTGTAACCCAAGGCCAATGTAACTATGATAAAATACAACGCCAGTTTTCTAATGGTGATTTGTATATTACTGTTCGGGCTTTTGAATTCTCTAATCCCAAAATACAACCTGTTTATGGTGGATATAGGAATAGAATGAAAGTAGTTGGTTGGACAGATGCCAATGACCATGCTAAAGCTGATGTCATAATCACCAAGCCGGGCAACTATAAGCTTTCCATTACTTATGTCGAAAAGTTTGAAAAGAACACAGGTAGTGAGCTTTCCGTCAGTATTGCCGGACAAACTTTTGAACATACCTCTGAGCTAAGCAAAGAAGAAAAAAACTTTGATTACCCTGCCAAAGAATTAGGGACTGTTAAATTCGACAAACCCGGAAAATATACCGTAACCATTCAACCCCAAAAAGATGGTGTATGGAAAGGTTTAGGCTTACAGTCTTTTTCTTTGGAGGCAGTTGATAAGTAAACAAATGGATTAAAAAATAAAAATTAAACAAATGAGAAACAGAATTATAGCAATGCTTTTTTTTGCAATCCAGATAATCAGCGTATCTGCACAAAATCAAAAACAAACGGATAAAAACGTTCTTGATTTCCTAAACCTGAAATTTGGAATGTTTATCCATTATAACACAGGAACCTATCATGCAGAACAATGGGCCTATCCATTTCACGACCCCAAAGATTTTAAACCTTCGGAACTAGACTGTAATCAATGGGCTACAGCAGCAAAATCGGCCGGAATGAATTATGCAGTTTTTACCACCAAACATCATGATGGATTTTGTTTATGGGATACCAAAACAACGAATTATGATATTGCTTCTGCTGAAAAAGAATATAAAAACATCGATATCGTAAAAGAATATGCGGATGCTTTCAGAAAAGCAGGAATCACAGTTGGACTATATTTTTCGGTTTGGGACAGGCACCAGGGAGTTCAGCACAATAACATTAACCAGGTAAATATCGATTTTACCAAAGAACAGTTAACCGAACTACTGACCAACTATGGAGATATAGCTTGCATAGTTATCGATGGCTGGGGTTCTAAATGGGGAAATGGTCCCGACTTTGAAGAACTGCCCTACGAAGTATTGGCCGACCATATTCATTCTATCCAGCCTAATTGTTTGGTAATTAACCACAGTTGCCGAACCGACTTAAAGTATACTCAGCTGGTTCATTACGAGGCAACCCACGGTCAGCATTGCCCTTACGATAATACTATTCCATCTCAACAAGGTCCAACATTGCAGTCCACCTGGTTTTGGGAAAAAGGATATGAAAATCAGGAGCTAAAGTCGGTTGATGATGTGGTGAGAGAACTGAATTTTGCTAACTCACATTATTCCAATTACCTGCTAAATGCTGCTCCCAACGATAAAGGTTTGATGGACGAAAATGTGATTCAACGACTAAAAGAAATTGGAGAAGCCGTTAAGTTATCTGCACCTTTAAAGGAGCTTCCAGAATTAAAACCAGTTCATGAAGGGGTAAAAATAACCGCATCAAGCTTTAGCTCTGATGAATACAAGCCCGAGAATATTATTGATGCCGACTTGTTTACCCGTTGGAATTTTAAAGAAGGAGATAACAAACCTTGGATTGAACTGGACTTTGGTTCTAAAAAGACATTTAACAAGGTGATTTGTGGAGAGTTCAGGCGAGGCATTGATGCTTTTAAAATTGAAGCGTTCGTAAAAGGAGAATGGAAATTGCTTGTGGAGAGCGACCAGCCAATGACGCATAACTTTAATGGTAGCTTTGAGGAGGTTAAAGCAAGAAAATTCAGATTAACCGTCTTAAAACATCATGCAAAGCCAATGCTGGCTGAACTGACTTTTGTGAAATATTAAAGAAAGAATAGTGTGTTTAGTGAGCTTTAGTAGCAAAGCTGTTCTAACTTAAGAAGTAAATTGTAAGTGAATGTTCTATGGTTCTTCCCTTTTTGCATGTGCAAAAGGGGAAGTTCCACGACGTAGGTGTGGGGATGGGGATTTATAAGTTATTTATTTAAATTTTTCCTAAATAATTACTCAAACTATCCTCTCTGTTTAAACCCAACTTTTTACGTATGCGTGAGCGTGCCATATGAACACTATTGATTGAAATTCCCAGTAGGTGCGACATTTCTTTACTATCGAAATTTAACTTGATAAGGGCACAATGTTTCAGGTCGGTAGGGGTGAGCTCCGGGTGCAAATCCAACAAACGTTTATAAAACTGGTCGTTGGTTTGTGTAAACCTAAGGTGAAAATCTTCCCATATTTTTTTGTTGCTCTGTTTATATTTGCGCTGCAGTGAATTATGGGTTTCCGGCGATTTAACCAAAATAGTCTCTAGCAGTTCTTTAACGGTTTGTTCTTTCTCGATGATTTGAAGGGCATGAGCCGTCAGTTCTTTATTTTTAACTTCAAGGATGGCTTGGTTCTTTTCTTCGTTCAGCGATTTTTCGTAAGTTATCTTTTTCATTTTTACCTTCATTCTAAAGCTAAAAAACGCAATAACAGCTAAAAACATCAAAACACCTATTAATAATCTTAACCTGAACCGGGCCTCATTGCTAATTTTAAGTAGTTGATTTTGAGATGATAATTCTTGCTCTTTCTGTATTAAATCCTCCTTGTACTTGTTTTTAATTTCAAATAGAGCCTTGTTTTGTTGGCTTTGTGTTGTAAAAAGGCTGTCGGTTAAAAGTTTAGCTTCTTGCATACATTCAAATGCCTTTTTGTTTAAGTTTATTTTCGAATATACAAAGGCTAAGTCTTGGAGTACGGCAGGCTTTAGCTTTAAGTTGTTTTGCAAAGAGTCTATTGCTGACAATGACTTCTGATAATAATAAATGGCGCTATCTGTCTGATTGAGTTCCCATTTTAATTTCCCAAAAAAATAGTTCGCCGAAGTCTGAAAACCGTTTCCCCTTTCTTCCAAAAAAGGGATGACGCCTTTTAAATATTGCTTCGCCTTTTTATAGTCTTTCTTTGCCAGATAAACCTGCCCATACACACCGTCCACAAAATGTAAACGCTTGCCCGAGGAATCGTGGGCATAACAAGAATCTAGATAAAGCAAAGCCTGATTATAATTTTTCATGGCTTCATATTGTATGGCCACATCTAAATAACATGAAACCAATCTACTTTTGTATTTATCATCTTTAATGGCGTACTCTTTCGAAATTTGTAATCCTTGCTTTGTGTGAGATAAAGCTATGCTATCCTTGCCATATACCTGATACAGGATTCCTAGCATTTGGTGGAACTCAAGCAGAGGCATTTTGTTTGATATATTTGTTGCCAGGGGAAGGCCTTCCCATAACAAATCAAATGCCTGATTAAACCTTCCTTGGCGGTGCTTAATGTCAGATAGGTGGGCTATACTTAATAGGTGATGAATAGTGTCTCCTTTTTCTAAATAGTATGCCGCAGAGTTCTTAAAATAAGAAGTAGCCTCCTTAGTATTTTTCTGTACCATTTTATATCGTTCCCTGTTAAAGTGTTCCACTTTGTATATGGAATCAATGGCATTTTGAGAATAGGCAAAAAGGGCCGACGTAAAAATAAGCGCAAGTACTAGAAAATTCCTCAATTGCATATGCATGTTTTTATTTCTGATGACAAGTTACGGAATTTGTCTTCGAAATATAGTTTATGTTAGAGGGGGAGTGTCAATAATATAGTTTTCATATAGTCATGTTTTCTTTAGTTCGTATGTGGGTTTGTAATTTTGAACTATTGTTATTCAGTGTTTTATGGCTTGTGTTTTTATTTCGAATGCCAAATGACTATGAAGAAATTGAATGTGAAAATTATAGTGCCTGAATTTGTAAAATATAGTCAATTGTAACTCAAATTACATCTAAATGAAAAAGAAATTATTTGCTGCGTTAATGGTCGTGGTGATGGCTTTTACATCATGTGAAACCAAGGTTGAAAAGACCGGAAAATTTGAAGCTACTGTAGAATCGCTTCAACAATACGAAACACCACATTGGTTTGGAGAAGCCAAGTTTGGAATTTGGGTCTGTTGGAATGCTTATGCACACACTGCTGTAGGAGATTGGTATGCCCGTAACATGTATATCGAAGGACATCCACACTACAAACATCATGTAGCCAATTATGGTCATCCATCTGTGTTTGGGTATAAAGATATTATTCAGGACTGGAAAGGGGAAGGTTTTAATGCCCAGGAACTGGTTGATTTATTTGTTGAAGTAGGAGCCAAGTACATTGTGGGCATGGCTAATCATCATGATAATTACGATCTATGGGATTCAAAACATCATAGTTGGAACTCGGTGAATTACGGACCTAAACGTGATGTCATTGGGGAGTTTTATGATGCCGTAAAAAAGTATGAGAAACATGGAATTCGTTGGGGAGTTACGAGCCATGTTGAACGTGCTTCGTGCTGGTTCCAGACCAATAAAGGAGCCGACAAAGAAGGTCCTTATGCAGGAGTTCCATATGATGGAAACGATAAAAAATATGAAGAATTGTATCTGCCACCGGATGCTGATGGAGATATGAAACCTACTCAGCCATCTAATGCACCTGATTATTGGAAGGAAAACTGGCTAGCACGATGTAAAGATTTATTCGATAATTACGATCCGGATTTCTTTTATGTAGATGGTGGTGTGCCTTTTCCTGGAGAGGATCATGGAAAGACCGGTTTAGAGATGATTTCATATCTATATAATCAAAATATGGAGCGACATGGTGGAATGAATGAGGCCGTAATGTGTATAAAAGACTGGTACAAGAAAGCACCTAAAGGCGAATGGGGTTATTACTGGGATGGGATTGCAACGCTTAATCTTGAGCGTGCCCGATTACCGTTTATCCGCAAACAGCCTTGGCAAACAGATACTTCTATTGGCGATTGGACCTACGTTAAGAATGGTAATTACCGTTCGGCAACTGAAATTGTTCAGGAGCTGATTGATATTGTTTCAAAAAACGGAAATATGCTGTTAAATGTAAGTCCGATGGGTAATGGTAAACTCGATAAAAAGGCATACGATTTATTAAAAGAAATAGGTGCCTGGATGAAAATTAACGGGGAGTCTATTTATGGAACAAAGCCTTGGTTAACAAGCGGTGCTGAACAAGAACGTTTTGTTACTAAGGGAGATAACACTGTTTACCTAAGTGTTTTTGAAGTACCTCAAAACGGAAGTGTAAAAGTAGAATACTTTGCTCCAGTAGAAGGCAAATCGCTGGACATTTCTTCCATTAGAATTTTAGGACATGAAGATAAGAAGGTGAAGTGGGAGTCAACTACTAAAGGGCTTAAGCTTGAAATACCTAATGGAATAGAATATAGTCATGCACTCGTATTTAAAATTGAAGGAGATGGGTTTGACAATGTGGATGAAAAAGTTATTGAAAGGTTATTTGACAGAAAAGAAGCATTAACGCGGTGGTGGGAAAATCAATCGGTAACAAAAACAGAAGGCGAATATAAAAGTATTAGCGCTGATGCTAAAGGTGGTATTTGGGCAATCAATACTAATGACGAATTGGTTGAACTTACAAATGGAAAGGAAACCAAGTTGGGTATAAAAGCAAAAGATGTAGGGTCTAGCTCTGCTGGTGTGGTATATACTTCGTTAAACGGTTCTGTTTATATTCACAAATTTCGTCCTTTGCAATGGGTAGAAATGCCTAAAGGAAAAGACCGTATAATAAATATAGGTAAGGATGGTAAAGAGTGGTTGGAACTGCCTGGCATAAAAGCCGAACATTGCGATATTACTCACACAGGAACGATTTGGGTTACGGATATTAATAAGGTAGTGGCATATTATTACGATGCCCAATGGAAACCGCTCGATAAAAAAGCCGAAGATATAGGTTGTGGTGGAGAATGGCTTGGTTGTGTGGCTGCTATCTCAAATGGGCAGCTCGAACGGTTTGATGGCACCCATTGGACAAACCTTGGGGGAAGCAATTTAAAAGCCGTAGATGTTTCGGTAAAAGAACAGGTAATAGTTACCATCGACAAAGACGGTGAAGTCTCGTTTTATGATAAAATGGGTTCTGCAAATATTATAACTGACAAAAATTATAAAGATGTAAGTTGTGGATTGAGTTTAAATAAGGAAACGGTAGTGTTAAGCGATAAGTAAGGTTTGTAATATAGATTTGCCTCCCATTTTTATGTATTTTTTGACATAAAGAATGGGAGGATATAAAAAAAGAATGAATCGCTTATGGTAGATCTGCAGTGTTGAAACTGCATTCGTTGACAAAAACAAAAAAAGGCAGTAACTTGATTTGTGTAGATGAGAGCTTAAATAAATGAAATGTTAAATGAAAAAGATAGTTGCCTTCTTAGTTTTGTTTATGCTTTTCTTGAGTGCTTACTCACAGGAAAAAAGCGATTCCCTTGATTTGCAGAAATTTTATTTAGAAAAAAGTGTAAATCAAAGAAACACTGGTTTGATTCTTTTGGGAAGTGGTACGACAATGATTATTGTGGGAGCCATTGGATTTGAAAGTAGTTGGGAGTCAGGATCGGCAGGAGCTACGGATGCATTGGGATTTATGATTCTGGCAGGTGTGCTTGCTGACTTAATAAGTATTCCTGTATTAATTAGTTCAGGCGTTAATAAAAGGAAATCCTTAAATGTATCATTCACGCCTCAGAAACTATATACTCCTAATCACGAGAATAATATGTTAACGGAAATAAATTATACTCCAGCTTTAACCCTAAGGTTGACATTTTAAAATACAGATTGATCTTAATATAAATCTCCTTTAAATTAGAAAAAATAAAGCCCCAGATGCACTATACATTTTCTGGTAAGTATAAAAATGGTGAAGCTACTTTGTGTTTGGGTGTTGGACGTGATCATGGTCAATCTTTAACTCCTGATGTGAAAATCAACAGAAAAAAAGTTGTGGTGAAAGGTGATGTAGTTAGAGGATACGACCAACATATAAGAAAGCGTTTTTTCTGTGTTCTTGAATTACTTGTTAACATGGAGGATCTAAAAACAGGGGATAACAAAGTTGAAGTTACCTTCCCAGATAACGGAGGGCATATTACTTCTGCAATTCTGCAAGGGCAGATGTCCGATAAACCTTTGTAGGGTTACAAATATTAAACATCATATAAATGGCTCTTTCCTTTAGTCTTGAGTCTAAGGGGAAGTACTCCGCAGTACGAGCAAAGCGACATCCCGATTCATTTAAGTATAATTTCTTCGGGAAGGCGGAGGGAAGGGTATTTTATCCGTTAAATAGTTGCCGATATTCCTTCGGCGTTTTTCCTGTAATTTTCTTAAAAGCACGGTTAAAGTTAGATAGGTTTTCAAAACCAACCATATACGATATCTCAAAAACCTTTACTTCCTTATTTTCTTGTTTTCGAAGTATTTCGCATGCTTTGCTAACACGGAACTCCTGTAAAAAAACAGAAAAATTCTTAGCTGTATTTCGTTTAAACCATAAACTGAATCCAGTTTTTGTCAAACCAGTTATCGTACATAAGTCATCTAAATTTATTGAAGAATTAAAATTCTCGTTTACAAGTTTAAAAACTTTACCAAGTCTGGAATTCTCATGAATTTGTACTCTTGTGCTGTTTGGATTAAGCAGTTGAAATTCACCAGAGGATTGGACGAAATTGAGAATGTCTAGATAAAAAAATAAACGTTTCAATCCTTTAAGTTCAAATAACTCGGGTAACTTTTCGGCAACTTTGTCTCTTGTTTTGCCTAATATTTTTAAGCCTTTGGTACTGTTCTCTAGCAAAAGTTTTACTGCTTTGAATTCTGGATAAGTAGATACTGCCGTTTTAAAAAAATCATTAGGTATTTGAACTACTATTCCTTTAACTTTTAAATTAGGATCGTTTTCAAAAAAAGCCATATCGCTTTCCCAACAATGAGGAAGGTGAGGTGCAAGCATTACCATGTCACCATTTTCAAAAGGTTCAACATTTCCGCCTACAAATCGTTTTCCATACCCTTCTTCAACATAAACCAGTTCGTATTCCTTATGGTAATGAAAAGGATAAGTAAAATGAGGTTCGTTCTTTCTTTTAACAATTATAGAAGAATCTACAGGAAATTGTATTTGCTCATTTAAAATAGACACGTAACAAATGTAACGAATTTAAAAATAGTATCACTTTATTAAAAGATTCTACCAATGTATTAAATACATAGAATATACTTTTGCTTTCAATACAAATAAAGTATAAAGCAATGTTTGAATTAAAAGGAAAAGTAGCCATTGTTACCGGTGGAGGAGGTGTGCTTGGAGGTAGCATATCAAGAAGCCTAGTTGAGGCAGGAGTTAAAGTGGTGATATTAGATGTACGCAAAGAGAATGTGGATGCCCGTATTAATGAGTTGAAGCAATTAGGGGGAGAGGTAATTGGTTATGTATCAAATGTGTTAGATGTTGAGGAACTTAAGCAGACACGTTCAGAAATCATTGCAAAATGGGGACGTATCGATATCTTGATTAATGCTGCCGGAGGTAACATGCCTGGAGCAACATTAACGGAAGAGCAGAGCGTATTTGATATGAAGATTGAAGACTTTCAGAAGGTGAATGATTTAAACATGAATGGAACCGTGTACCCTTGTTTGGTTTTTGGAGAAGTTATGGCAAAACAAGGTGAGGGCAGTATCATTACAGTTTCTTCTATGGCCACCTATTCCGCCATCACAAGGGTGCCGGGTTATTCTACGGCAAAGTCGGCCATAAATAGTTTTACACAATGGATGGCCATGGAAATGGCAACTAAGTTTAGCGAAAAGATTAGAGTTAATGCCATTGCTCCCGGTTTTTTTATTGGCGACCAAAATCGAAAAGTTCTTATCAACGAAGATGGTAGTTACACCGAACGCAGCAAAAAAGTGTTGGCCCGCACACCTATGGGACGCTTCGGCGATATTAGAGAATTAAATGGCGCCGTTCAGTTTCTATGCTCCGAAGCCGCATCATTTATCACCGGAGTAATATTACCAATTGACGGTGGGTTTAGTTCGTTTAGTGGGGTGTAAGGTAAGGGGCTCGCAAAGACGCTAAGCTGCAAAGAGTATTAAGTTTGTTTTTGTACCTTGGTGGTTAAAGAAGTTTTTCAATCCATTAAATACTTTAACCACTATGAGAGAAAATAGTCTTACAGAAAATGGAATAGCCAGTATCATAATTAATGCTTGCTATGAAATTCATGTAGATTAGGCCCTGGATTATTAGAATCCGTGTATGAGGAAATCCTGTATTATGAATTAACGGAACAAGGGTTAAATGTTGAAAGACAAAAAGCAATACCAGTCTCCTGGAAAGGAAGAAAGATGAATGTTGGATTTAGAGCGGATTTAATTGTTGAAAATAAGGTTATTGTTGAGTTAAAATCTGTAGAGCATATTGCTCCTGTTCATCCAAAACAACTACTAACCTATTTAAAGGTAACAGGTATAAAACTAGGACTTCTAATTAATTTCAATGAAAAACTAATAAAAACTGGAATTATAAGAATTGTCAATAATCTTTAATTCTAATATAAAAAGAAACATTTTGGCCTTTGTTGTTTAGCGAGATGATTAAAAGACTATACTTTTTTTCTTTGCGACTTAGCGCCTTTGCGAGAATTTATATGAAAACACTAGAAAAAACATGGCGCTGGTTCGGATTTAACGACCCAATTACCCTCGACGATTTAAAACAGATGGGAGTGGAGGGTGTGGTAACGGCTCTTCATCATATTCCTAACGGAGAAGTATGGCCAATAGAAGAAATATTAAAAGTTAAAAAAGCTATCAAAGAAAAAGGTATGCGGTGGCGTGTCGTTGAAAGTCTGCCGGTTTCAGAAGGTATAAAACAACATTCCAATGATTATCCTCGTTTAATTGAAAACTATAAGCAGTCCGTAAAAAATCTGGGGCAGTGCGGTACTGATACTATCTGCTACAATTTTATGCCGGTGCTGGATTGGGCTCGAACCGATTTAAATTATGCATTGCCCGATGGAGGAGAGTCTATGTTATTTGACTTTCCTACATTTATTGCCTTTGATGCTTATATTTTAAAGCGGCCTAATGCCGAAGAAGAATATCCTGCCCAATTGCTTGAAAAAGCTAAGGAAATATATTTAAATATGACCAGTGCCGAAGCCGATAAATTGGCATATAATATCATTGTTATAACGCAGGGGTTTATTGATGGTGTAATAGATGGTTCTGTTTCAAACCCAAAAACTTTGTTTTTAGAATTCATAAAGAAATATGCAAACATCAATAAGGAAAAGTTAAGAGAAAACTTAAAGACTTTTTTAGATGATATTATTCCTGTTGCCGAACAGGTAGGTGTTCGTATGTGCATTCACCCCGACGACCCTCCGTTTCAAATATTGGGATTACCCAGAATTATTGGAGGATTGGATGATTTCAAGTGGCTGCTTTCTGCCAATTCATCACCCAATAATGGAATTACTTTTTGTACAGGTTCCTTATCGGCCAAACCAGAGAACAATTTGTTGGAGATAATTCAGGAATGCGGACACAGAATTTATTATACTCATCTGCGTAATACAACTTTGCTTGATGATGGTAGTTTTTATGAGTCCGGCCATATGGATGGTTCACAAAATATGCCTGAGATTATTAAGGCCTTATTGCTCGAACAACAAAGCAGAATAGAATCAGATAACTCCAATATTAGAATTCCTGTTCGTCCCGACCATGGTTTAAAAATATTACATGATTACCAGAACAATTATAACCCTGGTTATCCACTAATAGGCCGATTAAAAGGTTTGGCCGAAATTATGGGAATGGAAAAAAGTATTATAGAATTAGGAATGTAAAGGACTCTAATTGTTAAATGTTTCCAATTCCACCAATTCGCAACTAACATCAGTTCGTTGTAGTCCACTTACCTCAAATAAGGCATTGAAGGTTTTGGAATTTTTGGGTAATTGTTTTTCAAAGCCTTTTAGCCAGTCTTTATCTGTAAATTTGCGCAAGGTTGCTAATACACCAATGTCATTATTGGATACAAAGTAAAAAGCCATTTTTCCCGATTCTATTGGCTTGTAACTTACCATGGCATATTCTAATTTTCCGTTCTCTTTAAACCGGGTATTATAAATTTTTTCTTCGTTGTTGTTAGCGTATTTAAATCCATCGCGATAAGTAGAAAACATCTTGCTGTTTTTTAAAAACAACGAGTTGGAAATATTCATGGTTTTATACTGACCAATGAAAAGAATATTATTCTCCCGAACATCATCGTAAGTCAGATTGCTTTCTAATTGAAGGTTATAACTGCTTTGGTTTGATATGAACCACTCTGTCAGTATTTTAATACCATAAGGAGCCATTTTTGACATGATGGTATAATCCGTGTTTTTTAAATGAATATCAGGATGCTTTTGATTATAGTTTAGCAAATCTTTATTGTTGTTGATATCGCCATATAGGACGGCGTGTCTTAGTCCATCCTCTAACTTTTGCGTTACTGTAAATTGGTCAGAAACTACAATCAGGTTGTTGGCACCTTTTATAAAATAAGGTTCCCAAAGTATATTAGGTTTTCTTGAGAAATGTAAAATTATAAAGAACAATAAAAGTGAGCCTGCAACAGATAATGTTGCGGTTAATAGTGTTTGTTTTGATATTTTAAAATAAGACTCCTCTTTGTTGATACTGCTCTGATACTCTTTAGACGACAAAAAGCTAAGGTTATACTGGCCTTTTTCTAAATGGAAAACAATATCGTTAATTGGTTTAGCACTTTCATAATATGCAGCCACCTTTTTTCTTAATTTATACATGTACGAACGTACCGTACCATTATTTTTATCTATAGAATAATCAATGCCAAACAAATCTGAACCAATGGTATATTCTTTTAAATCCTCACCCAAAATTGCCTTTTCAACCAGGTATCTTAAAAGACGGGTGTGGGTATTGGAATGAATAAATAAGGCATGTGAACATATTTGTTCAAGTGTTTCGTCGATAGCTTTTTTATTTTGCTCAACCTTCATAAGTCCAAAAATAGCTTTTGTAAGTTACTCTTAAAAATATTGATGCTAAAAAAAATGAAGTCAAATGTTTCAGGGGCTAGATTATTCGGTTTTTATCCCAGCGGGGTGATATGTGTAGAGAAATATAACCACGGTACGAAATGACCCCCTGCTGAATCGAACATCGACGGCAAACACTTATAATGTGTGACTCTGGTTGAGTCGTTTGTGCCTGTATAGAGTTGATTATATAAACGTGAGACGCCTCTGGATTAATCTTGCTGGGAAAAAAAAAGTTTGGTTTATATAATGGTAAGAATATCAGTCTTATATGGTCTTGATTTAACCGTTAAAATCACCGTATCAACTACCGTTTTAAAACCGCAATCCTTTATTAAAAGGCAGAGTGTTAATAAATCTTAATGTATACTTGTAAGAGTAATATCATTTACTATCTGTGAAAATATTCAATATGAAGATTTTAAAAGTTCTATTCGTACTTGTTTTAATATTAAGCAATACATTGGCTTTTGCACAACGCCCGGAGGGTTATCCTGCTAACAACAGGACCAAGCAAAACATCAACCTTAATTGGAAATTCTCCAAGATGCCGAAGCAGGATAAACCCGTGACAGTTGCTTTTGATGACAGTAATTGGGAAACGGTTTGTTTGCCGCATAACCCTGATCCACTTTCATTATGGTTAGATAGCGTTAATTATCGTTGGGAACAAGAAGCATTTATTCGCGACCTTAACTGGTATAGAAAGCAATTATATATCGATCTTACGCAAGAAGAAAAGGCTTTTATTGAATTTGAGGGTGTTCACAACGCAACGGAGCTTTACGTGAACGGAAAGTTTGTAGGGCGTTTTGAGGTGAACGGTTATGTGCCACACCATTTTGATATTACCGATTTTGTGGTATCGGGAAAAGAAAACACAATCGCTGTTCTTGCTGATAATAGTTTTAACCCTACCATTTCTCCTGACCCATATGAGACGGATTATTTAAAGTGGGGTGGGATTTATCGCGATGTGTATCTGGTTAAAACCAATAAGCTGCATGTTAATTTTAATTGGGAAGATTTTGAAGCAGGTGTGCATATTACAACACCAAGTGTAAAAAAGAATAATGGTACAGTTTCGGTAAAAACAACAGTTGTTAATGAGTTTGATGTACAAGTTGATTGCCGTATTGAAACCTTGCTTTTGGATGAACATGGTTACCTGGTTCGAAAGTTAAGTTCAGAGGCCAAGGTGGGAGCTGGACAAACCAAAACATTTCGTCAGACAACGGAAATAGTCGATGAATACCGCTTATGGTCGCCCGATGATCCCTATTTATACCGGGCTGTTTCTGTGATTTATACGGACGGCAAAGCAGTTGATTTTGTAGAGAATAAATTTGGATTCCGTTCTGTGGAATTGGTCGATGGTCAAGGTTTGTTGTTAAACGGAGCGCCATTTTTTATGGTAGGGGTAAACCGTCACCAGAGTTTTCCGCATATTGGGGATGCGGTTCCAAACTCCATGCACTATGAAGCGGCCCTTCGTTATAAAAAAGCTGGAATCAATGCCGTCCGTTTATCACATTACCCTCAGGACGATTCCTTTATTGAGGCTTGTGATGAGTTAGGAATTCTTCTTTACGAAGAACCTGCTACCTGGATTAAATGGAAGGAAGGCGAGTGGATGAACAAGTTGGAGCGATCGCTTCGAATGATGGTTCGTAACCACCGCAATCACCCGTCGATTATCATCTGGGGAGCAGGAATTAACCACCGGGGGCCGGTTCCACAATTAAATAATGCAGCCAAGGAAGAAGACCCATTCAGGTTAACCGCAAGTGCATCTGCGCCATGGAATGGTATTAAAAACGCAGGAGTAACAGATATCTATGCCACCATGGATTACCGCCAGACGGATATGCCTGAGGGTGATTTTTGCATGGTAATGGAGCATGGATTTACCCATAATGGTTTAGGACAACAACATCATATTTCACGCTACAAGAAACGTAAAAACAACATTGGCGCGATACTTTGGGTAGGAGCTGATTACAATCGCTTACAACCCAAGCCAGAATCGTTTGATTATATGACAGATTATGGAATGCAAACGGCTTACCGTATTCCCAGGCCGGAATATTATTGGTATAAATCGGAATTGACAGATGCTCCTTATGTTCATATTGCAGATGAATCGGTTTATAAGAATCGTAAAATTCATGTATATAGCAATGCCAACAAAGTTGCGTTATATGCCGATGATAAGTTAGTTGCTGTTCAAAAAGCCGATAACGACCCATTACGTTTATGGAACGATCATCCATCCTTTACTTTTAACCACAATTGGACAAACGAAACACTTACGGCAAAAGCTATCAGTTTTGGCCAGGAAATTTCGACTCATTCGCGTTTCAAAACTCAAGACCCATATGCATTAAAACTGGCAGTAGATAATCCTGATTTGAAGTTAGTAGCAGGCGGTTCAGACTTAAAAATGATTCGGGCATACGTGGTAGATAAAAATGGAGAAACGGTGACAGACGCTGATGTCAAAGTCCATTTTGAAGCCAAAGGTGCAGGTACGATTATGTATGCAGATAAACATTTTACCCAAAATATGCAGGCATACCATGGGGTGGCTACGGTTTATTTAAAAGGAAATCAAGAAAATGGGGAAATAAAAATAAGGGCAACATCTGGTAAGTTAAAAGCTGCTAATTTATCTCTTACTACCATTCCGTTTGTTGCGGATGAGTTGGCTAAAGCTAAACCTATATATGATTACCCAACTCATAAAATAGATATGCAAACAGAAGGCCAATTAGAGCAGTTTGGATGGAAAATAAAAAATGGGGGAGATACTAAACAGTTTGAATTTGAGGTAGAGGGTTGTAACTTTAAAGTAAGCTCAGAATCGGATTTGGAATGGAGAGAAGGAACCTTTGCTATTTTAGGTGATTTGGCATTTATGGCCTGCGATGGTGTTTTTGCTAAAAAAGGTGAACTTGTTCTTACGATAAAAGATGTACCAAAGGGCAGGTATCGATTAATAACCTATCATCATTCTTTCCAAGATCTAAAAAAGTTATTCCCATATCATATGAAGGTTGAATTGAATGATGCTAATGGAGTTTTTGACTATGTATCTGACGATGCGGCAGTAGGTATTCAGGATGGAAAAGATATCGGTGAACGTAAACCTATCTCTGTTACCAATTATATTGAAAGCGATGGGGTGAATCCTATTGTTATCAAGTTTGAAACAGATAACAAAGGTGCGGAAACCTGGTTAAATGGACTGGAGTTTAAGCGAATTAAGTGAACGCTATGAATAAACGAATCTACAGTTTGTTATGGTTAGTATTGTCTTTGCTATGGGTAACATGCACTTCAACAAACAATGAAGTTAAAACAAAAGAGAAATTAACTGCTCCATACGAAGCTAACTGGGAGTCATTACGTAAGCACCAAACCCCGGAATGGGCACTCGATGCTAAATTTGGAATTTATGCCAGTTGGGGAGCTTATACTCAAGTAGGGGCATGGAAAGATGTTAACAATATCAATTGGGGTAATTATTATATTACACCCTACCACGGTTTCTATCACTCTGATCCCGATGAGCCTCGTCGCAAGGCATTTGAAAAACGTTATGGTTCAGTTTTAGAAGGCAATGGTTATAAACGATTGTGTGAGGACTTTTCAGTAGAAGGTTTCGATCCTGTTGCTTGGGCAGCTTTGGTGAAAAAGTCGGGAGCTAAATATGCCGGTATTTGTACTATTCATCATGATGGTTATGCCATGTGGGATTCCGAAGTCACACCTCACTGCGCTGGTAAAACAGGTCCTAAACGCGATATTTTAGGTGAAATACTTGGTGAAATTAAAAAGCAAGGATTAAAGACTATTGCCACTTTTCATCATGCACGTACTTATCACCAGTTTACTAAACATCAAAACAATTTAAGAAAAGAAGGAATGAATGGTGCGGATCTATTAGATCCTAACATGGAAGATTATTATTGGTTTTTAGGAGGTAAAGAGCGTTTTATTAAAAATAGAAAGGCTCTTACAACCGAAGTAATTGATAAATATAAACCTGATATTTTATGGTTTGATGGATTTTCGGGTGGTGGAGATGACTTTGGTACAGAGGAGATTTTGGCGCATTATTTTAATATGGGTTTGAAAGAGCACAAAGATGTCTGCGTTCATAATAAAGGAAACTTCGGAACCAACTTTGGTATTTATTCCTACGAAAACGGTGCACATCGTCCAGGTTTTGTGGATTGGCCTTGGGAAGATGATACTCCAGCGGCTGTAGTGTGGTGCGATTGGCCTTGGTGGTATGGTATTGAGTATAAAAAGCCTCGTGATATTGTGGTGCGTTTGGCCGATTTGGTGGCGCGTAATGGAGGTTTGTTGTTGTCTTTGAACCCTCGTCCTGATGGTTCTTTTGATCAGGCTCAGATTGATTTATTAGAAGGAATTGGAAGCTGGCTAAACGTTAATGGTGAAGCTATTTATGGAACCCGACCTTGGGTCGTTTACGCTGAGGGGCATGTGGAACCTTTGTTTTATCAGGATGCAAACTGTCCTATCAAGCATCATACTGCATATGGCAAAGAGGCTCGACCAATTCAGCCCGATACTAAAAAGTTTGATGCTTCTGATATTCGATTTACAGCCAGAGAGAATACTTTATGTACCATTCAATTGGATATACCTAGAGGTGGCAAAACAGTCGTTAAATCTTTAGGTACTGCAACGGCTGTTTCCGATAAAAATGAAATTAAGTCTATTGAGTTAATGGGCTATGGGAGAGTTGACTTTACCAGAGAAAATAGCCAATTGGTGATTGAATTACCAAAGCAACTGCCAAACAATTGGGCTTTAGCTTTTAAAATAGAAGTAAAAGGAAAATGGAAACAGCGTGTGTTAGAGGGAAAGAATAAAATAATTCCAATGCAATCGTAAGTAACTAGAAATACAAAATTATGGAACTGGCTAAATATATATTAATTACTTTTTTGACAATTTTATTATATGGTTGCCAAACAAAAAGTGATGTTGCAGAAGAAACCAGCACTCGTTATCCCATCCTTTTTAACATGGTTCACCATAATCCCGGAGAACCAAGGTTCAATACAAAATATACCGAGCCTGCTTATATTATGGAATTAGGCTACAACGGACAAGTTCCCAAGTTTGAAATTCAGTGTGCTGTAACATACGACGGCTATGAAGACAACCTTGTTACTGATAACACGCCCGAAAAAATGTGGATTGAGCGTAAAGCTGCCGACATTAGAATTATGCTCGAAAATGCAAAACGTGCCGGAATGCCTATGTACCCATTTATGGATGTATGTGTTGTCCCTCACTCGGTAATGGAGAAGTATGGTGATGAAATGAAAAAAAATGGCCACCTGTCCATTCAAAAAGCCAAAACAAAAGAGATTTTAAAGGCACAGATAGCTGAAATATTCGCGAAGTTCCCGGAATTAGGTGGGTTAACTATACGATTTGGAGAAACCTACTTACATGATACGCCTTTCCATGTAGGTGATAGACCTGTTCGTTCTCCTGAAGACCATGTTACTATTCTAAACTTATTAAGAGAAGAAGTATGTGTGAAAAGAAACAAGAAACTGTTTTACAGAACATGGGACTGGGGAAAAATTAAAAGGAAGTTTCATCTTGATCCTGAGATATATTTACAAATAACAAACGCCATAGCGCCACATGAGAACTTGTATTTTTCTGTCAAACATGTTCACGGCGACTTCTTAAGAGGACTACCTTTTAATAAAACCTTAGGTATTGGCAAACATCAACAAATTGTAGAGGTATCCATGAACCAGGCAGGAATGTACGGTAGAAATGCACATCCATACTACATTGGTCAAGGAATAATAGAAGGCTGGCCTGAAATGGAACAGAAAAAAGGCTTACGTGATTTGTATGGTGACCTACAGGTTAAAGGTGTTTGGACATGGACATGGGGCGATGGTTGGTTTGGACCTTACTTTGGAAATGAATTCTGGATGGATCTAAACGAATATGTTATTCGCCAATATACTTTAAATCCTCAAATAACAGAAGAAGAGCTTTTTAATGAGTATGCTACTAATACCTTAAAAATGTCGTCTGAAAACATCACCAAATTACGTGAGTTATGCTTGTTGTCGGTAGATGCTGTGTTTAAAGGACAAGCAACAGCTTTGCAGCACATGGCACCCTGGTGGATTCGCGACCATTTTTTCTCGGCGCAAGATATGTCCATTTATGTAAAGAAAGGTTTAGCCGAGAAAGTATTGGCCGAGAAAAAGGAAAATCTGCTTACCTGGTATAAAATGGAGAAAATTGCGCAAAGTATTTCTCTACCAAACAAAGACGACGAAGAGTTTTTAAAGGTTTCCACTACTTATGGTCGCATAAAATACGAATTAATAGAATTGATTTTTCGCACGCAAATCATGTTTGCTCAAATGGAGTTAGAAGGTAAAGCCTTCGATAGACAGGAAGCAAAAAATATATTGGAAACTTACAGCAATAAATGGGAAGAATGGATGATGCTTAAGAAGGAAAATTCTTGCTGCCCGACACTTTATGTCGATTATGAATCAGATCATTGTCAGGGTAATGAACCGTTTAATGTTTCTATTAAGAAATTGGAGAGCTTGCTAAAAGCAAATAAAAATTAGATAATTATGAAAAGCATTATTTTGTTATGTCTTTTGATTTGCTCGGCACTTCTCTTTGCACACGAAGACAATAAAAAGCCGAATATTATTTTTATTATGTCTGATGACCATGCTGCCCATGCCATTGGTGCATATGGCGGTCGGTTTGCCAATTTAAACGTAACGCCTAATCTCGATAAGTTAGCCTCGGAAGGTATGCTTTTCGAAAATGTATTTTGTAACAATTCTATTTGTACACCAAGCCGGGCGTCAATTATCACAGGACAGTACCCGCAAACCAATGGTGTTTTAGATTTAGACCACAAGCTCGACACCGATAAGCAATACCTTCCCATGGAACTAAAAAAGTTGGGCTATAGCACTGCCATATTCGGGAAGTGGCACTTAAAAAACGAACCCCTTAATTTTGATTTTTACAAAGTTTTACCCAGTCAGGGACGCTATACCAATCCTATTTTTAATGAAAAAGGCAAAGGCAATTGGCCCCAAAATAAAGTTGAAAACGAGGGGCATTCCAGCGATATTATTACCAATTCGGTTATTGAACACATAAAAAACAGGGACAAATCGAAGCCATTTTTTGTAATGCATCATTTTAAAGCGCCACATGGTCTTTTCGAATATGCCCCACGCTACAGCAATTTTTTGGCAAATACTGAAATACCGGAACCGGCAAGCATGTATTATCAACCCAACTGGGGCTCGGAAGGCACACGTGGCATAAACGATTCATTACGAAATTATATTGGTTCTTCTGTTTCGACTAGGAACAAGTATATTAGTTACTACAATATTATTTTCGACGATGAAACTTCGTTAAATGAGTCGGCACACAAAGCCTACCAACACTACCTAAAAGGTTATTTGCGCCTGGTAAAAGGGATTGACGATAATGTGGGGCGTTTAATTGATTTCCTGAAAAAAGAAGGTTTGTACGAGAACACTATTATCGTTTATACCAGCGATCAGGGTATGATGCTTGGCGAACATGACTTTCAAGACAAAAGATGGATGTACGAAGAGTCGATGCGTATGCCGTTTATTATGTATTACCCCAAAAAGATAAAAGCGGGCGGAAAAACGGATTTGTTAGTTAACAATACCGATTTTGCTCCAACTTTAATAGACTTGGTTGGCGGGAAAGTTCCCAAATATATGCAAGGACATAACTTCGTAAAAACCCTGGAAGGTAAAGAAGAACCAAATTGGCGAACAGCAACTTATTACCGTTACTGGATGCACATTATTCACCATTATGTTCCGGCACATTTTGGTATTCGCACCACAAGTTACAAGCTAATGTTTTTTTACGGTAAGCACTATTTACCCGAATCAGAACACGAGGGGCATTATTGGAAGAAGAATTATCAAGGCGAAGAGCTTGAAACACCCCACACCTGGGAGTTTTACGATTTAAAAAACGACCCACAGGAATTACATAATCGCTACAACGACCCTGCTTGTAAAGAATTAATTGCCGAGCTGAAGATAGAACTCAAAAGGCAAAGAAAGGAACTGAATGAGACGGATGAGAACTATCCTGAGATTCAGACTATAATTGAAAAGCATTGGAATGATTAAACACTCATAGTCGGGGCGCGACATAGCGTTGCACCCCGACTGAGAAATTATAGAAATTATGAAAACTAAAATACTTTTATTAACACTGGGATTATTGTCAAACCTGATAATATACGCCCAAATAGAATACCACGTATCGCCAGATGCAGGTAAAAACGGGAAAGGTACACTCGAAGCTCCTTTTAATTCAATAGAGGCAGCTAAGCAAAAAGTTGCAAAGGTGAATAAGAATATGCAGCAGGATATTGTGGTGTATTTGCATGGTGGCACATACCAGTTAACCAGCCCAATTATGTTTAAAGAGAAAGATTCGGGAACAAATGGGCATTCAATAATGTATAAAGCTTATAAAAATGAAGTTCCCCTTATTAGTGGCGGTGAAAAAGTTACAGGCTGGGAACAGGTAAGTGGTAACATTTATAAGGCTAAGCTGAACAGGGAAAGTAAACTGCGAACCTTATTCGTTAACGGGCAACGAATGCGTATGGCTGGTACCGAAGAACCAATAAAAGGATTTGGTCAGTGGGGAAATTTTGAAGTTAAAGGAACTGAAAGCTGGGCTTTTGATGGACGCTCTTCAATGGATGGAGTTAAATTTAAAACAGAGGATGTTGCTGCATTTAAGAATGCTGAGGATGTAGAACTGGTACAGTGTAATGTTTGGACAGAGAAGATATACTGCATTAGGGAGGCACAACAGATTGGAGATACCACAATTTTAAAATTACAGCAACCCTATGGAGCAATTGCCACCACAATGGGATGGGCTGCGAAAATCAAGCCTGCTAGTAAGTTTGTGGTCAGGAATGCGCAAGAGTTACTAAACACGCCTGGTGAATTTTATTTTAATAGAAAAACCCAAACCCTTTATTTTTATAGCAATGGCGAAGACATGTCTACAGCCCAAGTAATTGCTCCCTTATCTGATGGTTTAATCCGTATTGAAGGAACATCAACCGAGTCGAGGGTAAGAAGTATTCGATTTGAAGGCATTGATTTTTCTTACGACCATTGGAACTTAATGGAGATAGAAGGCTCGCACGCATTTGCCGGTGTTCAAAGTAGTGGATTGGCTATACAATATATTTCTGATGGGAATTGGCATCGTACAGAATACAACTGTACAAGTGTACCTCGTGGAACCGTCGAAATTAAAAATGCTGAAAACATTACCTTCGATAAGAATAGTTTTGAGCGATTAAGTTCGGCCATCGCTATTAATTTGGTAAATGATGTAAAAAACTGCAAAGTCAATGGTAATTATTTTTACGACTTATTGGGGAATTCTGTCAATGTAGGTCATCCGCAGCATTATAAAATTGGCGATGGTCATTTATTTTCCCCTGATGTTGAAGGGATTTGCGAAAATATACATATCACAAATAATTACATTCGAAATGTATGTCTTGATTTCCGTCAACTTGAAGGTATAACAGCCTTTTTTGTAGCCAATGTAAAGATTGATCATAATGATATTGCAGGTATGCCTTATGGTGCTATCACGATGGGTTGGTGGTGGGGTAACTCAGGCCTTCCGCCTTCAAAAGTAGCCAAAAACAATTCTATGAGTTTTAACAAGGCTGGCGATACGCACCGTGTACTTAAGGATGGCGGTATTATCTATACATTGGGTGAACAACCTGGTAGCGTAATTGAAGGGAATTACCTTTACAAGGGGCGCCGTTGTATATACCCTGACGATGGTTCGGCGTATTGGACAATTAAACGCAATGTAATCGATAACCGTATTCCCGGTGAAAAGAACATCATTTGGTTACATATTTGGCGCGATAACTGCCACGACTTAGTGGTGCAAGACAATTTCGTAAAAAGCAATAACATAAAGGATAACGGAAAGAATACGACGATTGAAAATACGCATCATTTTATGACATCGGATTTTTCAGAAGAGGCTAAAGAAATCATGAAGTTGGCTGGAATTCAGGACGAGTACAAGAATATTGTGCCTAAAAAGGAACCTAAAAGAATTGAGCTTTATCCCAATGATTTTAAAGATACTGACCATTAAAGTAGTGAATCAATTAAAGAAACGAAATAAACCACAACACATGAAAACGATAAAAATATTATTTTTTATTCTAAGTTTTTCTTTCGCAGGAAAAGCTTTGGCACAGCAACCCAATGTACTATATATCCTTACCGACGATCACCGTTACGATGCGGTTCGCGCTTTTAACAAAATGCTCACAGGTAATGAAATGAGTGAATTAGGTTATGTAGAGTCCCCACAAATCGACAAGCTGACCGAAATGGGAACGACCTTTATCAATACCTATTGTCAAGCCCAAGGTTGCGCTCCATCTCGTGCATCCATGCACTATGGACGTTATCCTTTCCGTTCGGGGATTTACGAGTTTGAGTACCATAATAATACACTGAAACATTCCCGTCCTACCTTGCCAGAGCAAATGGTAAATTTAGGGTATCAAACCTTTCATGTAGGTAAATTGGGTGTGCGTATCAAAACGTTGGAGAATGGTAAAACAAAGTCATATCCAATTTATCAAACCGATATTGATTTTAGAACCCTGGCACGCGAAAATTTAACGGCCTGGGGCAAAGACTGGATAAGTGAAATTGACGGTAAAAAGCTGGAGAAACCACTTCAAAACGTAAATTTCTTCGTGAATGCTGAGGGTAAGCGAGAATACCTGGCTACCGAAATTGAAGATTTGGGATTCCAGGAGAAAGGAATAGCAGAAGGTGCTGTAAAAAAATATGATTTGTTGCGTAAGATTAAAGGTAAGAAAAAAGCCACCTTCGACATAGGAATGATCATTGGTGGTGTAAGTTCTCGTGAAGCGGGTAAAACCCGCGATGGTTATTATACATCGGTTTTTCAGGATTACCTGAAAAATGCAAATAAGCCATTTGAAGTTGGTTCACTAAGCTACGATGGCGTTAACTCTTCAAAACCTGTTTTTATTCATCTGGGATATGATTTTCCACATACACCAGTACTTCCTCCTGCCGATTACCGTGAGCGTTTTAAAAAGCACAGTTATAAAGTTCCTGAACTTAGTGATACAGAATATGCAGAAATGGCCAGGCAAATGAAAACAGTCGTTGACAGGAATTTTACAGATAATTATTCCGATGAGGATAAACAAACTATGATTCAGGACTACTTTGCTTTTTGTGCCTATGGCGATAAGTTAGTGGGAGATGCGGTAGATGAATTTATTAAATATAGTGAAGCGCAGAAACAAGAATGGATGGTGATTTATGTGCATGGCGACCATGGATGGAAGTTGAATGAACATGGAGCTATTTCAAAATTTACACCTTGGGATATTGATAGTCATAATCCCATTGTTGTGGTGTCATCGGATAAAAAGCTATTCCCTGCAGGCAAGGTGGTGCGCGAGTTTACTGAGTTTGTGGATGTGGCTCCAACCGCATTGGCAGCAGCTGGAGCTAAGTTAAAAAGTGACGAATACAGTTATTTGGATGGCCTGGATTTGGCAAAGGTTGTTAATGGAAAAGCACCAGTTAGAGATTATGTAATTGGCGAAAGCCACGCTGTTACTGGCCCGCGTGCTTTTATTCGTACCAAAGACTACGTTTTTTCTATACAAACCCGTCCCAACACCAAGCATGGTGGAGATATGAAGTGGGCTTTAAATGCGGATTACAAAGACCTGGATCCTGCCTTGTATGATATGAGCAAAGATCCTCAAGAAGTGAATAATGTGGCTTTTGACAAGAAATACAAGGCTATTGCCGAAGCCATAAAAAACAAACTTCTCAACATTGTTCTTGGAGATAATCGGGTAGAGGTAAACTGGGAAAAATGGGGAAGTGGAACAGAAGTTTTCTATAGCAATTTTGCTCCTGGAGCTCACGATTATAAATTGAAATTACCTAAAAAATAAAAATCACATCATGATAAAGAACTTTACAAAAGCAATTCTGGCAAGCTTAATATTAACAAGCAGTCTTGCAATTGCGCAGAAACCTGAAATTAAGGTATACGCTGTACAACTTGAAAATGGGAAAGCTAATCCATTGGTAGAAGTAGCACAAGAGAATATTGACCCTAAAATCGGGTGGAAAAACTTGATTTATCTTCAACCGGAAATGACTTTTCAGACCATTGAAGGGATTGGGGGAGCATTTAATGAAATAGGTGGAGAAGCGCTATTGAGCCTGAGCAAAAAGAAGCAAAAAGAAGTAATGGAAAACATGTTTGCTGGCGAAAAAGCAGGTTTTACTTTTTGTCGTACCGCTATTGGTGCCAGTGATTTTGGTATTGATGCTTATAGTTTTTCAGAAGTCGCTGATGATTATGAAATGAAGCATTTTTCTATAGATCGTGATAAAAAATATGTGTTGCCCTACATTAAAAGTGCATTTGCCATTAACCCGGAACTTACTTTGTTTGGTTCTCCATGGAGCCCTCCGGGATGGATGAAAGAAAGCGGTCATATGGTAGGTTTAAAAGAACCTAATAATAATTTAAAACTAGATGATAAAACCTTAAGCGCTTATGCAAAATACTTTGTAAAATATCTTCAAGCGTATGAAAAAGAAGGCGTAAGAGTTGACCGTATCTGCATCCAAAATGAAAATGATGCCAATACGAAATATCCAAGTTGTACTTTCCCTGCTAAGGACATGGTATCATTTGCAAACAAATATTTGATTCCAGCATTTGAAAAAAACAACATTAAAGCAGAGGTTTACGCCGGAACATTACGTACAGCAGAAAAAATGGATTTAATGGACTTTATGATGGCTGAAGGAAAAGAAAACCTGGCTGGTGTAGGTATTCAATACACAGATACGCGTTTCCTTGGAGATGCAAGAGCTATGATGCCTGAATTGAAACTCTTCCATACCGAAGGACATTGTTATAACGGTAAAAACTCCGTTGAGCAGGCTGAAGATAGGTTAGAAGAAATAGCAGGTTACATTAATGCTGGATGTACAGCATTCACCTATTGGAACATGATATTGAACGAAACCACTGAAAGTGGTTGGGAATGGACTCAGAACTCGTTGATTAATATCGATCGAAAAACAGGTGAAATTACCTACAATCCAGACTACAATGCCTTGTATATCATCAGTAAGTTTGTAAAACCGGGTGATGTTAGAATTGCTTGTGTACAAAGAGGTAAAGAACCTCTAATTGCCGTAAAATCTCCGGATGGCAGCATCAAAGTTATTTTCCAAAACACCCATGCGCAAGACAAAAGTTTTGAAGTGGTGCTGGGCGAAAAGAAATTAAAGGTTAAAGCTTTGGCAAAATCGATTTGTGCTTTAGTGTTAGAATAAAAAGATGGGTATATTCCTTAACCGTTAACAATCGGTTATTTAAGCAAGTTGTATTTCAAGCTTTTAAATAAAAAATATGTTACATAATATAAAAAAATACCTCTTAGTTCTTCTGCTTATTTTGCCAATATTTGCTAATGCTGAGGACTACAACATTACAGGTTACTTTACGCATGTTTATGCCCGCGAACATGTCACCGATATGCCACGTGCCTTTTTCATGCTCATTGAGGCCGATGGAACAATTACACCGATGTACTTCCATCGTTATTCGAGTAAAAACACAGGCGATTTAGGCAAGTGGAAGTTTGACCCGCGCGATTACCTGGGTAAAACGGTTAGCATGGATTTTGAGGGAACGCCAGAGAATAATAATAACGAGTACCCAATTTATGAGGGTGAAAATTTGGTTTTGATACCCAAAGTAAGTGTGGAAATTATTAACAGTTTAACGGTTGTAGCTTCAGATATTACAGTAGATGAACAATACCAATATCCGCAAACGGATACTTTATTGATTCCACACGATGTATTGATTGCTGAAGAACACTATTCTGATAAAAATCCAACAGAAGTGGTAAAGCTTACCGATTATGTTCAAGGAAACGGAACCGAAGCTTCTCCTTATACTTCTCCCGATGGATTTGCAGGTTTAAAAGCTGCTATTGCCGATTTGCCAAATGGAGGAACCATAGAAGCAGTCTCCGGAGTGTACAAGGCTACTTCCAAAAATTTAACTATCCCACGTTTCGTCTCTATTAAAGGAGTAGGCGAAACCAAGCCTTACTTTATTTTGGCAAATGAGCGGATGTGGTATTTAAAAGGCAGCAACACCCTTGATTTTATTGATGTGGATGTAACGCAAATTAATCGTACATATACCCACGAGGTAATCTCTATCCATAACAATGCACGTGATGTAACCATTAAAAACTCAAAGTTTATTGGCAATTATGCTGTTGACCCAGTCACTTATAAGGAATCGGGTAATGTAGTGATGTTTAGAATGTATAGCCACCTTAATAATATTACATTCGAGGCGGATACAATCATCGCACCTTTAAGAGGAATTGTATGTAAAGGTCAGCGTAATCAGCATAACATTACGATTAAGGATTGTGTTTTTAAAGACCAAGCCCAAATGAGTATAAGTTTCGATCAGAGTTCGAATATTAGCAATGTAGTGCTTGAAAACAACAAATTTCTTGAATTCAGCCATTTTGGGGTAGCCTTTGCCAGGATAAATGATGTGACCATTCGAAATAACACATTTTATAGCCAAAATAAACTCGCTTTTAATACTTATAACCAGGCTTTGCACATCGAAGAGCATTGCCAGAACTTTGTCATCGAAAACAACGACATTGATGTTGAATTGCGCACAGCAGGATATGACAATGACCCAAATACCAAAGAGCGTAGCCCTGGTATTCTTGTTACCGATAGCCGCCAATTTACAGTAAATAATAACCGTCTGAAAAATGCGGATATCGTGTTTATTGGTGTTCAAAGTCGACTTATCGGACACTCAAATATATTTGATAATACAGTGGACAACGGTGGATTTAAATTACGTGAATCCGTAAGTAACATGACGATTAGCAATAATGAAATTAGCAATTCTCCGGAATATGCGTTTTACCTCTATAGCACTATTCCTATGGCCTACCCTTTTGGCGAGCATAAAATTGAATCAAATACGATTACTGCTTTGGAAGATGCGCAGGCTTTTTATTTAAACGGCCAAATTAAAGGATTAAGTGTTACAAATAATACTTTTCGCGGCTGCTCGCAAAATTCAAGTTCCCTCAATATTTCCGATAACTCTCAAAATATAAGTTTTGAAGGTAATACCTTTTTCGGCCGAACCGCGTCTAATACCTTTAGTGTGAATGGTGTTTTGCCTTCCGGAATATCTCTGTCAACAATAAAAAGTGGAAATAAGTACTTTGCTGACTGTACAGACACGAGTATTGGTTTGGGAAATAGACATGACTATGCAGGTATCTTTCCTAATCCAATTAAAGCAGGGGAATTACTTTCTTTTAACAATTCAGCTCAAATCACGCAATATGAAATTTTTCGTTTAAACGGAACTTCAATCGCAAAAGGGGAAGGTGTCAACTTGGATACATCGAATTTGAAACCTAGTGTTTATTTAATACAACTGAAAAATGGAAATTCGATTTCTGCATATAAATTGGTGGTGCAGTAATTTAAGATCTAATCAGTTTCAACTATTCTAATCGCCTCAACTTTTCAAATAAAACAAAAACAATATGCCCAATTATAAGAATTACATACTGTCTCTTCTCCTTTTATTTATTACTCAGCTAATACATGCCCAAGAATTTTGGAAAGATAAACAGGTGTACACCGTGGGAACAGAGCCACATGCCTGTACGCATCATATTTATTCAGACGTTGCATCTGCCATTAAAGGAGATTATGAAGCATCTCCTTATTATAAAAGCCTGGCAGGCGATTGGAAATTTAATTGGGCCGAAACGGTAGCAGATAAACCCGAAGGTTTTCAACTGCCTACCTTTAATGTTGATGATTGGAAGACAATACCTGTTCCGGCTTGTTGGGAGCGGCATGGTTATGGGGTTCCCTCGCATCGTGGACTTGGAATGTTGGTACGAGATGAAAAAATTAAAATCCCTGCAGTACCTGAAAACGATAACCATGTGGGAAGTTACCGTACCACTTTTGAGATTCCTGGGACTTGGAAAGGCCGTCAAACTTTGCTTCATTTTAATGGTGTTTCAAGTGCTTTTTATCTTTGGATAAATGGAGCTTTGGTGGGCTACGATGAAGATGCCATGACCAGCTCAGTTTTTGATATTACACCATTTTTAAAGGAAGGTGAAAACACTATGGCTGTACAAGTCTATCGCTGGACAACGGGTAGCTATCTGGAATCGGGAGATACATGGACTTTTAGCGGAATCTTTAGAGATGTATTTTTACAAAGCCGCCCGAATGTACAAATCAAAGACTTTTTCCTGACTTCAGATTTGGATGAGAGCTACACCGATGCGGAATTTAATGCGAAGATTAAATTAAACAACTTTAGCGAGTCCGTTCCTAAGAATTACTCGGTAGCGGTTGATATATTTGATGCTTCAGGAAAGCTGGTTTCGGAATCGGGTGCTAAAAGTCCGAAAGTGGGATGGCGTATGGGTAACCTAGGTGCAGAAACCATTCTGGAATATTCTACTACATTGAAAAGTCCAAAACTCTGGTCGGCTGAGTTCCCTAACCTGTATACTGTAGTAATGACACTTAAAAATGCAAAGGGAGAAACGATAGAGGTAACTCAAAGTAAATTTGGTTTCCGCGAAATTGAAATGAAGGATTTACAAGTTCACATCAATGGAAAACCGATAAAAATCAAAGGCGCTAACCGTGGTGAATCGCATCCTGAAACAGGAAAAACCTTAAGTGAGGAATCCATGATTCAGGATATCCTCTTGATGAAGCAAAACAATTTCAATGCGGTACGTTCCAGTCATCACCCCAACGACCCAAGATGGTATGCATTATGCGACAAATACGGATTGTATGTGATGGACGAAGCATTGGAATCTCCTGATTATTTTATACGAGGAAACGGCTTGCCGGGGAGTGATATTAGTTGGATGGGAGCTGCATTGGATCGAGCTGTTGCCATGGTTGAACGTTCCAAAAATCACCCTTCCATTATTTTTTGGTCGCTCGGAAATGAATCGGGCTTTGGGCAAAATTTTGCCTTAATGAGCGATTACATCCGTCGATTCGACCCAACGCGTTTAATTTCGTACGATGGCAGAGAGACGGATTGTTGGGATGTGAAGGATTATTTTGATATGAACAGCTCGATGTATCCGTTTATTGAAGACGATCCCGAACAAAAGCATTGGAAATTGCTCAGCTTTTGGGCAGACCCCAAATACAACAAACCCTACATCATGATTGAGTATGCCCATGCCCAGGGGAATTCATTGGGTAACTTTGCCGAATACTGGAGAGTGGTGGATAGGAACCCTTCGTTTGTAGGTGGTTACATATGGGATTGGGTAAATCAAACCTACAATACCAAAATGCCCGACGGTAGGATACGTCAAAGTCATAAGTTAGATTACCATAAAGTAGATACAATGCCTGTTAACAAGAACTTTTCGAAGTTCGATTATACAGGTAACGAGTGCGCAAAGGGGGCGATATTTGCCGATCGCTCAGAGAAACCATTCATGCCTGAGATTAAGAAAGCACAGCAGTATATCTCGATTACTGCCGATGAAAGCAGGAATAGCGTTTTTCATGTGAAAAACAAATACTACTTCACAAATCTAAATGACTTTGAAGGAACCTGGGTATTGCTTAAAAACGGAAAGAATGTAAAGAATGGAATCATCCCTGTTCTAAACTTAAAACCTGATGAAACCGGTAGTTTTGAAGTCTCAATTCCCAAGATGGAAAAAGGAGCCGAATATGCCATTGATTTTAGCTATCGTTTGAAAGAAGCAAAACTCTGGGCGGAAACTGGTCATGAAGTTGCGAAAGAACAAATCGTTCTTCAAAACTGGACGCCTTCAGAAATGCAAAACAAAGGGAAAGTTACGCTGACCGATAACACAAATACCATGAAGGTGGAAGGAAAAGGATTTGTTGTAAGTTTTAACAAATCAACCGGAACAATACAATCTATTTTGGTTGCTAAAAAAGAACTGATTGCTCAAACCGGTGAAGTAACTGGACCAAGACTAAATGTCTATCGTTCACCCGTTGAGAACGACAATAAACATTACAAGATGAGCTGGCTTAAAGCTTCATTAAATGACTTAAAGGAGAAAACCAATTCGGTTAAAGCTTCGCAACTAGACGAGTCAACAGTTAGTATTACCATTATTAAGGAATTGGCTTCGGATTCGGGTAGTTTCAAACATGAATGTATATACGAGATAAGTGGCAATGGAAACATCAAAATCGACAATAAAGTAAAAACATCAGGCTTTTCTGACCTGCATGCTTTACCAAGAGTCGGTTTGAAATTAGGTTTAGCGGAAGGTTTGGAGAATGTAGAATGGTACGGACGTGGTCCTCAAGAAAACTATCCTGACAGAAACGAATCGGCTCATTTAGGAATCTATCAATCCACCGCCACCGATTTATTTGTACCTTATGTGGTACCTCAGGAATGCGGTGGACGTTCGGATACACGTTGGTTGAATCTTCGATTTAAAGACAGTAAAAAAACAGCGCTCACCATCGAATCAGACAAACCATTCCAATTTTCGGCATTGCATTACGATGCGAAGGATATGGATAATGCCAGTCGACCTGAATTCATGACTAGTCGAAAAGAAACTGTTTTAAGTATCGACTCGGAAATGTTAGGGCTTGGAAATGCAAGTTGCGGCCCACCACCCTTAAATAAGTATTTACTTCCTGTAAAAGATTATGCGTTTAGCTTTACTATAAATGTAATGGGAAAGTAGTGAGTTTAGTAAAATTATAACCTCTCATTAAATGGCTCTTCCCTTTGCTCCTGAGAGCAAGGGGAAGTACGCTGCCAAAGGCAGTGGGATGGGGATTTATAAGTTCTGCATTTTAAATGAAGGTTTTCTAATAATAATATCAATGTCTATAAAAGTTAATGTATTACTGCTTTTTCTGTTTTTGGCAAATAGCATTTTTGCACAAGATGTTGGGATATTTTACAACCATAAAATACCCCAGTTCGACTTTGCTGCTTCCGATATAAAAAAAGCGCTTAACAAACATGGACTAGCGGTCTTGTTAAAACCAATAACGGATTTATCCGAAAGCAAGCTGAGGTGCAATATCATAATTGCCCTTAAGTCAAATACCGAAGTAGTTGAATTATTGGCAGAAATAGGCGGTAGAACATCTAATATCATCAATCTTGGAGAACATGCCTACGCATTGCGAACTACTACTAAGGATTGTACCAACTATTGGGCAATTGGAGGAGATGTTTCAGGGGCTTTGTACGGTGGACTTCAAATGGCAGAAAACATTACTTTTAATGCTTTAAACGGAGTTTATAACCAAGATGATAAACCTTACCTGAAGAAAAGAGGCATCAAATTTAATATAGCTCTTGACCAAAAATCGGATAGTTTTGATAGCGACGGCGATCAGGACAAGAGTAATATTAAAGATGTGTGGGATATGAGTTTTTGGAAATCGTATCTCGATGACCTGGCACGCTATCGTTATAACACTTTATCTTTTTGGACAAAGCATCCTTTTACCTGCATGATAAAGCTGGAAGAATATCCTGATGTTGTCATAAACGATGTAACCGATGGATATGACAACTTGGTTATGAAAATGACCATTGAAGAAAAAATTGCCTTTTGGCAAGAGGTAATGACATATGCGAATGACCGCAGTATTGACATATTTTACTTCACATGGAATATTTTTCTGAGCACTGCCGAGGGAAAGTACGGTATTACGCATAAAGGAACCAATGAAAAAACAAAAGAATATTTGAGAAAAAGTGTGAAGGAGTTTTTGTTAACCTACCCACATGTGGATGGCATAGGTGTTACCGCCGGAGAACGTATGCGTGATTTGAGCTTTGGAGAGCGCGAGAAATGGCTTTGGGACACCTATGTAATGGGAATTTTAGATGCCAAAAAGGAACAAGGCAATCGGGAGATCCGTTTTATTCATAGGCATTGGAATACAGCGGTCAGCGATATTATGGGGCATTTTGAAGCGTATGAAGATCCTTTCGAATTCAGCTTTAAATATGCCAGAGCACACATGTATTCCAGTCCCAAAATTACGTTTGAGGACTTTTTACTCGAAGAAATGCCTGAAGGAACCAAATGTTGGTGGAACGTGCGTAACGATGATATTTTCCAATTACGTTGGGGCGATCCGGAATTTGCAAGAGATTTTTTATTGGGTTTCGATAAGCAAAAAACTGCCGGTTACCTTATGGGATCAGATGGTTATACCTGGGGCAGAGTTTATTCAGACAAGGACCCAAGCATTAGAGGTAAAAATGAAATAAGTAAGCATTGGTACAACTTTATGCTTTGGGGGCGTTTGGGATATAATCCTGATTTGTCGGAGGATGTTTTTAAAAATCATTTAAAACAACATTTCCCTGAAGCGCCAACTGACACCTTGTATTTGGCCTGGAAAACCGCTTCCAAAATTATACCCCAAACAACTCGCTTTGCTTGGAAAGATTGGGACGGAAACTGGTATCCTGAAGGTTGTAAAAGCGGGAGCTTTATTAATGTAAAGGGTTTTATGGTTGGTCAAACCATGGATGGAATTGGTATTATAAACATTGCCGACTATTGTGATAAAATCATCAACAAAGAAGATATTTCTGAAATCACACCATTGGATGTAGCTAATAAACTGGAAAGCTATGCCAACCAATCCTTGTTTTTGCTTACGTGCATTAAACACTCAGACAATACAGCGTTAAATCTTACCATTAATGATATATCCGCCTTTGCTCATTTGGGGAATTACTACAGCGAAAAGATAAGAGGAGCAACAGAGCTGGCCTTATTTATGAATACATCAAACATAACTCATCAAAATAAAGCAGTAAAACATCTGGAAAAAGCCTTATCGCATTGGAAAAAATACGCCAAATGTCTAGATGCTCAATATATTCCAAAAGTTCTGGCCAGAACTGGTTTATTCGATTGGAATAAGCTAATTAAAGATGTTGAAGGCGATATTGAAATGGCTAAGAACTTTGTTAAAACTGAAATAGACATAAAGTTTGAGGGAGTTACTGATGGGGCTGTTTATCCGGTAGGAACCAACTTATCAGTTAAGCTCTCCATTAAATCAACCCTTCCTCTCACAATAGTAGGCTTGGTACCAAACGGTGAATTTCTTGGATTAAAGAAAAATCCTCCCTATTTGTGGGAATCAGAAACAACTCCGTCTTTTCAAAATATGAATACCGGAATATATGAAATTAAGGCTCACGCTACAGATATTCATGGAGTTAGAGTTGAAAAGATTATAACGATTACAATAAAATAAGAACCTTATGAAATATTTAATACTTCTACTATCGATTCTGATTTGCTCTTGTAGTTCAAAACAAAGTAAAGTTGGTGTTTTTATTGAATCAACATACCCACAAACAGAATTTGCCCTCTCTAATGCCTCGGAGTTGTTTGGTACAGATTTATTGCAACGTATCCACAATAAAGCCGAAGCTGATATAATCGTTTCTGTTGTTGAAGACAATGAGTTTCCCGATCTTAAAAAGGAAGGATTTGCGTTAAAGAAAACAGCCAAAGATAAATGGGAAATACAAGCCAAAGATCCCATTGGCGCTATGTACGGCATTTTCGAAGTGGCTGAACTCTTATCTTTTGGTAAAGATATCAGCGATATTAAAGAAAAAACCATTAATCCATCTTTAAGAAACAGGTTTGTAAAGTTTAATTTGCCCTGGAGCTCCTACAGAACGGGTGAAGCATTATTGCTTCATGAAGAGACCTGTAGAGACACTGTTTATTGGAAGTCGTTTTTGGATATGATGGCCGTGAATAGGCTTAATGTTTTGTCCCTGTGGAATATGCATCCTTTTATGGATATGATTAAACCGGTAAAATATCCAGAAGCATCTTCTCTTAGCAATGAGGAATTATCGGAACGCAAGAAGTTTTGGAAAACTCTTTTTACGATGGCCAAAGAGAGGGGTATTCAGACCTATATTGTCAATTGGAATATCTTTGTTTCCAAGGAATTTGCAACAGCACATAAATTACCGGGTTATAATAAAACAGGCTCTTTTTGGGGGGATGGTTATAATTCTGAATTGATTGAGGATTATACCCGGGAATGTGTGAAACAAGTCATTAATGAATATCCCAATTTAACAGGTATTGGCCTTACGCTTGGAGAACGAATGGGAGGAATGACGAATGTGGAACGAAGAGACTGGGCTGATCGTACCATCATTGAAGGTATGCGAATGGCCAATCGAAAAGCTAAATTATTGTATCGGGCGCCATTATCGGCAGGTTTAACCAGTCACGGTACAGCGGATAAAATAACGGAGGTAATTACACGTGAGACTTTAGATACCCTAAAAACACCACTTGAAACGGTTATCAGTTTTAAATACAACTGGTCGCATGGTCATTCGTCTGATAAACTATTTATTGTACATGGCGGTAAGTTGACCGATACCTATTGGAATCCAATTCCAGACAATTATTCTATTCTTTGGACGGTAAGGAACGAAGACTTTTTTATCCACCGATGGGCAGAACCCGATTTTGTAAGGCGTTTTATTAAAAACAACCTTTCACAATCTTATATGTCAGGATGCATCATAGGTTCGGAGTGTTATATTCCGGCAAAAGATTATTTCTCGAATGATGCAGGGAAGGAACACTTTGATTATGCTTTTGAGCGTCAGTGGTTGTGGTATTCTATTTGGGGGCGGCTACTTTATGATTCCCAAACAGACGATCAATTATTTGCTCAGCAACTCAATAAAAAATTTGGTATTGATTATGGCAATAATTTGTTGAAAACCTGGAAAACAGCCAGCAGTTATTACCACCTTTTATCATCCTTTTACAAAGGTACATGGGATGCTACACTTTATTCCGAAGCTTTTACTTCTATAATGCGTGGGTCTAATATCGAAAAAAACAAAATCGATATAATTACCATGCAAGCGCTAGGCAATCGTCCTGTGCTTGATACAACCCGGTATATAAACATCACAGATTATGTCCTGAATAAAAACGCAATATCTGATAAGTTAATTACGCCAGTGAAGCTGGTTGATATTTTAAATGAAAATGCAGATACGATTTTTAGTGATCTGGAAAATTATCGAAAAGAAACACCTGGTAATGAATTAGAAGTAGAACTATGCGATTTGGAAGTATTGGCTTATTTACAGCGTTTCTTTGCAGAACGAATCAATGCAACAGTCTTTCTCGCCGAACATATTTTATTGGATAAAGAACTTGAAGAAGACAATATAAAAAGGCATCTGGGTTTATCCATTCAATATTGGGAAAAGATTATTGAACTCAAAGAACGATATAATAAACAGCAGATACCTTATGTTTTTAAAGAAAACCTGGATTATCATCAGTACTTAAAAACTTTAACAGAAGAACGAGAGAATTTTCAGAATATCGAAGAGTTCTGGATTCATGATATAAAATAAATTGAAAATAAGATGATGTTAAAAAGAATGATTATTGGTTCTCTTATTCTGGCAGCATGCCTGGTTAAGATGAACGCACAGGTTTGGAAAGACCCCAACGCTTCCTTAGACGAACGTGTTGAAGATTTATTGTCAAAAATGACATTAGATGAAAAGATAAGCTATTGTGGTTCCAGAATACCGGGCATCGAACGTCTGGGTATTCCTTCTTTTGAGTGGTACGGTGAAGCGCTTCATGGACTAAAAGCATGGAATTGTACGCAGTTTCCGCAAAATATTGCGATGGGTTCAACCTGGAACCCTGATTTAATGTTTGATGTAGCTACAGCCATTTCAAATGAATCAAGAGCTTTAAAAAATTTAGGTCAAAAAGAGGTGATGATGTTTGCTCCGACTGTAAATATGGCTCGTGATCCTCGTTGGGGAAGAAATGAAGAGTGCTACAGCGAAGACCCGCATTTGATGTCGGAAATAGCACGTATGTATGTACGTGGTATGCAAGGTAACCACCCCAAATACACCAAAACGGTAACTACCGTTAAGCATTATGTAGCAAATAATGTTGAAAAGCGCAGGGAGTTTAGTCATTCCCTGGTACGTGATGTCGACTTGTACGAATATTACTTTCCTGCCTACAAAACTTGTATTGTGGATGAAGAAGCAACAGGTATCATGACAGGTTTAAATGGTTTAAATGGAACGCCATGTTCTGCCAATAATTGGTTAGTGAACAATGTTCTTCGTAAAGATTGGGGTTTTAAAGGTTATGTAATTGCAGATTGGGCTGCTGTTCAAGGACTGGAAAAACGTATGCGCTTTACTAAGTCACAAGAGGAAGCCGCTGCTATGGCCATAAAAGCGGGTGTTGATCAGGAATGTTTTCGTCATAAAACAAAACCAGCTCCTTTTGTAACAGCACTTAAACCTGCCATTGAACAAGGGCTTCTGACCGAGGCTGAGTTAGATGTATCGGTTCGAAGATTATTGCGTCTTCGCTTTATGACGGGGGATTTTGATGATTCATCGCTCAATCCTTATTCAAAAATTCCTAAGGAAGTGCTTGAATGCGAAACCCACAAACAATTGGCACTAAAAGCAGCAGAACAAAGTATCGTTCTATTGAAAAATGATGGTGTTCTTCCGTTAAAAAAGAACATAGACAAGCTGGCAGTCATGGGGCCATTTGCCAATCGCTGTTGGTTGGGTATTTATTCGGGTAATCCTAAAAGCAAAATAACGCCATTGGCTGGGATTCAAAACAGTGCGAAAGGAAAGGTTAGTTTTGCTGAAGGTTGCTCGGTTACTGGAGCAGAAGATGATCAAAAAAAGATTGATGAGGCCGTTGAGCTTGCAAAAAAATCAGACACAGTAATTCTTATTGTTGGAAATGATGAAACTACCGCTACTGAAACACGCGATCGACTGTCGTTAAGTTTGCCAGGTAATCAACACAAACTCATCAAAGCGGTTAAAGCAGTGAATGAGAATGTGATTTTAGTATTGGTGCCAAGTGGTTCAACTTCTATTGGTTGGGAACAGACAAATATTCCAGGAATTGTTTGTGCATGGCCCAATGGTCAGGAACAAGGCACAGCGTTAGCAAATGTTCTTTTTGGAGATATAAATCCTGGTGGTAAATTAAGTACAACTTGGGTGAAATCTGAAAATGATTTACCGCACCTACACGATTACAATGTTATAACCTGGAAAGATGATTACGGACCAGAAGTAGGCAGAACGTATATGTATTCTCAGGTAGAACCTTTATATCCTTTTGGTTTTGGATTAAGTTATACGCAATTCGAAATTACAGACACAAAATTGAGCACTAAAAAGCTTAAGTGCATGAAAGACCTTGTTGTAACTACTAAAGTAACAAATGTCGGGGAAATGGATGGAGATGAAATTGTACAAGTTTATGTACGTGATTTAACATCTAAACGTGTGACTCCGGTAAAAGCATTAAAAGGTTTTAAACGTATTCATATTCCTGCGGGCGAAAGCAGAACTGTTTCCATTAGCTTGCCTTACGAAGCATTTTCTCATTATGATGTTGATGCGAAAGATTTTGTAGTAGAGGAGGGTGATTTTGAAATTATGCTTGGGCAATCGAGCGAAAGAATCGTCACTTCCAATACCTTAATGGTAAATGGTGGTTCTATACCTAAAATTAGCGTGGGGCAAAAGAGTGGATACTTTAATGCTGATGATGAAAATCGCACCAAGAAATGGGATTATTTGTATGACGGTGATGCTTTTAAAAGTACTAAGAAAGAACAGGCTGAGGATGCAGTATTTGATTGGGTAGAGTATGAAATTGTATTTGTCGATCCTGGAGTTTATGTGAGTACCTGGGATGCAGAATTGAATTTTTCTCATGCAAGTAAAGAAGCTATTGTTGTGACTTCTATGTCCGGTGTGGAAATTAAGTCTTATACTATTTTAAAAAATCAGCGTAAGCTTCCGATTAAAATTCCTATTCCACCAGAATATGGTAAGCCAGTTCGTTTGCGTATAAAAACTATACATGGAGAGGTGAAGCATGAATCAATTAAAATAATTCCTCCAGGAAATAAGCAACCATTTGTAATTCATAAAGTGGCTGCAAAGTCTAAGTAAAAGAATGAATAGGCCTAACAGGTTTTAAAAGCTGGTTAGGTTTTCTATAAAATAAAATCGAATGAAATTGAATAAAAATTTATTACTGACATTATTCTTTACTTTAGCTTTTGGAAATATAAATGCCCAAAGCTGGAACTACAACAATAACCGTATAGCTATCAGTTTTGATGGTAACAGTGCGCCCGACCATCAATATAAATGGCCTATTGGCGATCCTGATGATTGGGGGGCAACAGCAGCAAGTATGGCTATTATTGCCAGGCTCGGGCTGCAAGACAAGTTGGTGCATTGTTCTTACAATAACTTTATTGATGCCCCGGCAGGACCGGATAGTGAAAATCAAAACAAATTAAGTTGCGATGGAGCTATCATTAGGTGGCATTTTGATGCATCAAAATTTTATGATGTTACCACACAGCTCGAAGAGGCTAAAACAAACCTGGCTTCAGAAATGCTTAAGTCAACTGCCGATGACCCGCTATACTTTATACATGCCGGATTATCGGAGTTTGTTTATCAAGCCGTTAAAAAAGCTATTGATATGGGCGGACTGGAAGCGCTCTCACATGTAAAGTTGGTTTCGCACAGCGGTTTTAACGAAAACGAAACCCGCAGGGATTGGCACCACACATGGAGCGATATTCAGGAGTTGTGCGGAAACCGTATTCAATACCATAAAATAAAAGACCAGAATGCATGTACCAAACCTAATGTATTGTGGTGTTCAGGTAAGGATTTCTCGCCTTGGTACTGGATGCGCGACCATCAGGACGAAAGCATCCGCTGGTTATACAGAAGAGCACAAGCGCACGATACTGGCAAAGCAGATATCTCAGATGCCGGCATGCTGTTTTGGTTGCTAACAGGCGATGAGAACGGAAGCCCTGATAAATTCAGGAATTTTATCGGTGACGGAATTCCCGATGCAGTACAGGGAATAAGCGTGATTAAAGGATTGGACGAAAACAACAAATTCACACTTTCGGCAATGGATGATTTTCCAATACTGACTATTCCTGGTTATGCACCACCTTATAAGGATAAATACCGCAAAGCCATGGCTATTGATGCCGTGCATTACAAAAATGTATTTGCAGCAAGTAAAGTACAGCTGACAGCGCCTAAAGGTTTGTATAATATCACTATTTCAACTTTAGGCGAAATAGATGGAGAATCAACTTATCGACTAAAGGTAAATGGAGTAGAGCTAGGGCAAACGCAAAATAAGGAAACAGAGAAAGATTATAAAATCGATAACTTTACTTTTAAAAACGTTAGGCTTGAAGAGGTTAATGATATTCAAGTGGAATTTAATTCGCACTCTAACGGTAAAATTCCTGAAGATGATGCTTTTGCTTTTTCAAGGGGTAGATGGGCCCAATTGAAGTTTCACTGTGTTGAAAAAGAGGTAGAACAGGAAATAAAAGGAACCATAATTAGCATTGAAGGTGAACATTTTGATTTGCACGGTCATTGGAAATTTGCCGATGATAAAAAGGCCAGTGGTGGAAGATATATTCAATACATCGGTAAAAACCATTATCAGGAAGTGGTCAATAAAGAAATTTGTGATGCCTATTTTATGGTGGAAGAACCAGGAAGGTATACCGTAAAATGGATGATGCGTCAGCCTGATAATGCCGAAGGTGATAAATCGAATGATGCCTGGATTGATTTTCCGGGAGCTAAATGTTATGGAAACAAAGAGGAGCTATCGGGATATGTGAAGTTTCATGGCAGGGGTAAAGGCGAGTTTACCTTAAATGGTCAGCTCGATTTACACGATAAAGGTCAACCCTGGATGGCAGTGGATTTCCCGGCTGCAGGTCAGTATATGATAAAAATAGGAGGCAGGTCAGAATTCCTTCAAATTGATAAAGTGGTCTTGTATAAAGACATCACATTTGATCAATTGAAGACCTTGATGGAATAAATCAAGGAACAGGAATCGCCTGGTCGGTAAAAAAAGTACACAACTCTATTACATAGCATTATTATAACAAATTAAGTCAGTTCATCAGTTTTCCTACATACAAAGGAGGAAAACTGATTACCCTTATGTAAAATTTAATTCAGCACTAATATAATGAGTATTCAAATGCTCGACAATAATATTCTGTCCAGTAAATTATGGTTTAATCCATTTGTTGACGGTGGCTCTGCTAGTCAACTATTGTGCTCGAATTCGAATCTGGATAACAGCTGTATTTTTAAAAATCCTTTTGCTAAAAAAAAATTAAACATATTACATTGCGATTAAAAGAAATATTATGAAAATCAGAAAATTTATTTTTGTAGCCATCATTCTAAATCTTGCAGTAGCAAATAGCTTTGCACGTCCAATTTTCGATAAAAAAAAGGATATTTTAATTGCACAATTTGATAGTAAACCAGATACCGATGACATTCATGCCTAGGCAGCTTTGGGATGCATGTTGTTGCATAAAGACCTAAAAGGAGTAAATTATTATGCAGTTGCCGGGGCTATTGGAATTCAGAATGGAAAATATATTGATTCGGGCGAGTTATTTAATATGATTTTTGGCAAAAAATGGACAGATGCGCATTATAATTGGCAAGGTTCAGTGCAAAACATTGCAGATAAGGTTATGCCTATTTTACAAAAAGGTGGAAAAGTTTGGGTTTAAGAGGCAGGACAATCTAATACAACCGCCGATTGGATTGATGAAATTTTAAAGACTGTTTCTGCAGAAGTGGTGAAAACAAATGTATTGGTGGTTCAGCATAGTAATTGGAACGAAAAAAAAACAACGCAGACCGAATTAAGCTGGTTAAAAGCCAATACCGATTATATTGTAATAGAGGACGGCAATAAAAGCAATGGGACGCCTGGTTTTAAAGATGACAATACAATTTGGCTGCAAAAGGCTAAAGCATCCGATAACTCCAATGTATATGCCAGAAAAGCCTGGATGGAAGCTTCCCGCATATGTGATGAGTGGACAGCTTCCTGGGATAATGAAGTCATTACAGCCGGTGGTGTTGATTTTTCTGATGTGGTTGAGTTTTGGTGGATTTTTGAACTTGGCAAAAAAGCCAATACAATCTCGAGTTTTTGGGATAGATATGTTGTTAATCTAGACAGTTAGATTATACAAAAGACCTGAGATTGGTTTACGATATGCTTAAATTATATGGCTTGAATAGTGTTAGCTGTAGGAAACCAAATGTTTTGGAGCTGTAAATCAAAGCGGGTAAGACAGTCGAGGAGTAGAAGGCCGAAGTGGGGTTTAACCTTGTGTTTGATAAAACACCTACTTCTGTAGATATTATAAACAATTGGGAAGAGAGCGAGGGCATTCTTCTCGACTAGAGTTTTTTGCCTGTTTTTTGGGGCGATGCCAAAATGAAGTAGGGTTTTAGGGATGACATCCCTAAGTGTTTTTGAGGTTGCATAAGTGTATTTAACCCTTGGTTTGAATTAATTAAATTAATAAATAAGATGATTTTAAAAAAGATGATTACTGGTTCCCTGATCCTTGTGGCATGCTTGGTTAAGATGAATGCACAGGTATGGAAAGATCCCAGCGCTTCTGTAGATGAACGTGTTGAGGATTTATTGTCAAAAATGACATTAGATGAAAAAATTAGCTATTGCGGTTCCAGAATACCGGCCATCGATCGTTTGGGTGTCCCCTATTTTGAATGGTACGGTGAGGCTTTGCATGGTATCATCGCCTGGAACTGTACCCAGTTCCCTCAAAACATTGCTATGGGAGCTACCTGGAATCCTGAGCTGATGTTTGAAGTGGCTACAGCCATTTCAAACGAAGCACGCGCTTTAAAAAACACAGGCCAAAAAGAGGTGATGATGTTTTCGCCTACCGTTAATATGGCGCGTGATCCAAGATGGGGTAGAAATGGCGAGTGTTATAGCGAAGACCCTCATTTAATGTCGGAAATGGCTCGTATGTACATTCGCGGTATGCAAGGTAACGATCCAACGTATACCAAAACAGTTACAACGGTAAAGCACTATGTGGCTAACAATGTGGAGACCAAGCGTGAGAGGATTCACTCTAATATCAATAAAAAAGATTTGTATGAATACTATTTCCCGGCATATAAGACCTGTCTTGTGGATGAAGAGTCAACAGGAATCATGACCTCTTTAAGTGGCTTAAACGGTATACCTTGTTCTGCTCACAATTGGGCGGTGAACGGAGTATTACGCGATGAATGGGGCTTTAAAGGATATGTGATTGCCGACTGGGCCGCTGTTCAGGGACTTGAAAAAAGAATGAAATATGCTAAAACGCAACCCGAAGCTGCAGCCATGGCTATCAAAGCCGGTGTTGATCAGGAGTGCTTCCGTCATAAAGAAAGACAGGCTCCAATGGTAAATGCATTAAAACCTGCTATTGCACAAGGTTTACTTACCGAGGAAGAATTAAATGTTTCGGTACGCAGATTACTTCGCTTACGTTTTATGACTGGCGATTTGGATGATCCTGCGTTAAATCCATATTCTGAAATTCCGGCTAGTGTGTTGGAATGTAAAGCCCATAGAGAATTGGCGCTTAAAGCAGCAGAACAATCCATCGTATTATTAAAAAATGAAGGTGCTCTTCCTTTAAAGAAGAATGAAGAAAAACTGGCGGTTATAGGGCCTTTTGCTGATAGATGCTGGATGGGAATTTACTCGGGTCATCCTAAAAATAAGGTAACACCTTTGGATGGAATTAAAAAGTTAACGAATGCCGAAGTAAGTTATGCTGAAGGATGTCATGTAACTGCAGAAGATGAGGATGGTGCGAAAACTAAGGAAGCCGTTGCATTGGCGAAAAAATCAGATCGTGTGATTCTTGTAATGGGTAATGATGAAACCACATCTACTGAAAATACCGATCGTAAATCGCTTAAATTGCCAGGTAATCAGCATCAATTAATTAAAGCCGTTCAGGCAGTGAACAAGAATATAATTTTAGTGCTTGTTCCGAGCGGACCAACGGCCATAAGCTGGGAACAGGAAAATATTCCGGGAATTGTGTGTGCATGGCCTAATGGACAAGAGCAAGGAACGGCTTTAGCTAACATGTTGTTTGGAGATGTAAATCCCGGAGGAAAACTCAATTCTACCTGGTTTAAGTCGGATGATGATTTGCCTGATTTTCATGATTATAATATTCAGACCGGGCGTACTTATATGTATTATAAAGGAGATGTTTTATATCCGTTTGGTTATGGCTTAAGTTATACCAACTTTAAAATAGATGGTATAAAAGTAAACAGCAAAAAAATCAATGCTCAGGGAAATGTTGTGGTTTCTGCTAACATCACCAACACGGGCAGCATGGACGGCAATGAGGTTGTTCAGGTTTACCTCCGCGATATTAAATCTTCTGAGCGCAGTCCAATGAAAGCCCTAAAAGGGTTTAAGCGTATGCATGTGGAGGCCGGAAAAACAAAGAATGTGGATATCACACTTCCTTACGAAGCTTTTGCGCATTACGATACCATCCAAAATCAATTTGTGGTTGAGGCAGGTAAGTTTGAAATTTTAGTGGGTAATTCTAGCCAAAATATTTCAGCTAGCCAAACGGTCAATGTAAAGGGAGGTACTGTCCCTGCTATTAAGGTTGGACAAAAAAGTGGATATTTTAATGCTGATGATGAGCTACGTTCTAAAAAGTGGGATTATCTATATAAGAACAAAGGGGATATGAGTTCTTTGGATACGGGCAAAGACGATGGAAATGCCTGGGTGGAGTATGAAATTACTTTTATCGATCCTGGATTTTATGTAAACACCTGGGATGCAGAATTAAGTTTTTCATTTGCCTCTAAGGAAGCTATCATTGAAACATCAATGGCAGGAGCAAGTATTGATAGTTATACCATATTAAACAAGCAACTACATCAGTCTATTAAAATTCCAATTCCACCAGAATATGGTAAGCCTGTAAGATTGAGAATTAAAACCTTACATGGTGAGGTGAAGCATGAATCGATTAAAATAATCCCTCCTGGCGATAAAAAACCATTTGTAATTAACAAAGTGGTAGCTAAATCTAAGTAAATGAATGAATAGACCTTGTAGGTTTTAACAGCCTGTTAGGTTTTCTATAAAATAAAATCTAATTCAATGAAATTGAATAAAAATCTATTACTGACATTATTAATTACTTTAGCTTTCGGAAATATAAACGCCCAAAGCTGGGGCTACAATAACAACCGTATAGCTATCAGTTTTGATGGTAACAGTGCGCCCGACCATCAATATAAATGGCCCATTGGCGATCCTGATGATTGGGGGGCAACAGCAGCAAGTATGGCCATTATCGCTAAGCTAGGATTGCAAGATAAATTGGTGCATTGTTCTTACAATAACTTTATTGATGCACCGGCCGGTCCGGATAATGAAAATCAAAACAAATTAAGTTGCGATGGATCTATTATCAGGTGGAATTTTGATGCATCCCGCTTTTTTGATGTTACCACCCAACTCGAAGAAGCCAGGACAAACCTCGCTACTGAAATGGTAAAGTCAACAGCCGATGACCCGCTTTATTTTATGCATGCCGGATTATCGGAGTTTGTCTATCGGGCTGTTGAAAAAGCAATTGATATGGGAGGGTTGGAAGCGCTCTCACATGTAAAGCTGCTTTCGCACAGCGGCTTTAACGAAAACGAAAAACGTCGCTCATATCATCGCGATTGGAATGCTATCAAAGAATTATGTGGCAACAGAATACAATACAAAAAAATAAAGGACCAAAACGCTAAATGGGATCCGGATCTGTTATGGAATTCGGGCAAGGATTTTTCGGTTTGGTATTGGATGCGCGACCATCAAGATGAAAATATCCGCTGGATGTATACAAGAGTTCAGGCACACAACAAAGGAGTAGCAGATATTTCTGATTGTGGTATGCTGTTTTATTTATTGGTTGGAGATGAAGATGGTAACCCTGAAAAATTCAAGGAGTTTATAGATGATGGAATTCTTGTAAAGTAATTTGGGTTTGAAGTAATGTTAATGATTCATCGATTAGAATTAATATATTTCAACTCCATCGACATATTGGTGGGATCTTTTCCTTTTGCATAATATTGAATGGGTTTTAAATATGCCCGTATGCAAAGTGGTTAGGTATAATTAAAAACTGAAATAAAGTTGGCGAAATGCTCCGGGAGCTTGCTCCTGAGATAGTCAACGCTATGGATTTTCTTTATTTTATATTTAAAATAAGCTACTTTTGTTTTCTGTAATCAACTATTTATTTTATCCATAACTTTCTTGCCAAAAGAAAATAATGTGAAGCCAATATCGTTTTTATGCAAATGGAATAGTTGCTTCATCAAGAGGGAAGTAGAGCAAGAATGCGATTGATCTTGAGAGCTTATAGAATAAACGAGTAAATGAATAAAATAATTAATATGAATAAGTTTAATATTGCTTTTATATTAGTGCTTATTGGTCTTCAAGGATTAAAAGCACAAGACGTTCCAAGCTCTTTTAAAAACCCAATTCTTTCAGGTTTTTATCCAGACCCTTCTATTTGTAGGGTTGGAGATACTTACTACATGGTTAATTCTAGTTTTGAGTGGTATCCGGGATTACCCATTCATCGAAGTAAAGATTTGGTGAACTGGGAGAAAATTGGGCACGGCCTACATCGTACTGATCAAATTGTGTATAAAGATGGCTTGAAAAATTCGAACGGCATTTTTGCGCCAAGTATCCGATTTCATAAAGGTACTTTCTATATTATTACAACAATGGTTGGCCAAAAAGGGAACTTTATTATTACAGCAAAAGATGCTGCTGGCCCATGGAGCGACCCAATGTGGATTAAGGATGCTCCAGGTATTGATCCTTCGTTATTTTGGGATGATGATGGGCGTTGTTATTACACCGGAGCAGGTGTGGTAGACGGAACACAAGGAGAATGGCCTGGTAAAAACGGTATTTGGATGCAAGAGATTAACCCAGATAAGGGTGTTTTGTTGGGGGAAAAGAAACAATTAACCTATGGTCATGCGTCTAATGCTCGTTGGGCAGAAGGACCTCACCTGTATAAAATTGATGGCGAATACTTATTGTTAATTGGTGAAGGTGGCACAGGGGAATATCATGCTGTTACAGTTTTTAATAGTAAAAATCTTTGGGGACCATACATTCCTAATCATGCCAATCCGGTTATGACGCACCGTCATTTAGGAAAAACGCATCATATTGGTCAAACGGGTCATGCAGATTTGGTACAAACTCCCAATGGCGAATGGTGGAGTGTGATGCTAGCTAAAAGACAAGTGGATGGTTATGTTACGTTGGCCAGAGAAACCTTTTTGGCCAGCGTTAAAATGACGCAGCAAGAAAGTGGCGTAACGCCTATTTATAATCCAGGTGTTGGGCTTCTGCAAAGTGAGCAAAAACGTCCTGATTTAGCATGGGCTCCTGTACCGGAAATAAAAGTGCGTGATGAGTTTGACGCAAAAGAACTGGGCTTAGAATGGAATTTTCTGCGCTCACCCCATGATAAATGGTATACTCAAAAAGATGGTATAATGGAAATTCAGTTGCGACCAGAGACGGTAACCGAATTAGTAAATCCGTCGTTCATGGCACAACGCTCACGTCATTTTAACTATCAGGCAATTACAAAGCTTTCGCTAAAAACGAAAAAAGAAAACGAAAAAGCTGGGTTGGTGATTTACCGACGTCATGGCAATAATTATCAGTTACTGAAAGGGAAAAACGAAATTGTTTTAATCAAAGTGTTTCAAGAGGGAAATAAGGGGGAATTTGAAGCTCAGGTGATAAATACTGTTCCTTACAAAAGATCAGCAGTTGTATTAAGTGCAAAAGTTAATGGTTTAAAACTACAGTTTTTTTATGGTGATAATGAACAGAGTTTAAAGCCAATTGGAGATATTCAGGATTACACGGTTGTTTCAGATGAAGTGGCTCAAAAATTTAATGGAGTTTACGTAGGGATGTATGCTACCTCGTCAGGTATAGAAAGCAAAGAAATAGCAAAATTCGATTGGTTTTCGCTGAAGGGCGAGGATGATTAAACGCTTAGAATTTTAATATAGTTCCTGATGGTATAATATTTTCATTTTATAAAGCGGTAAGCAAGTGGCTCGATTTGTAAGTACAAATAAAAATAGTGTCCTGTCTAAGGGCAGGGTATTATAGAATTTTTTCAGAAAGTTTAAGGTATTTCAGATTAATCTAAAATATCCTCAAAAGAGGTGGCATAATCTTCCTCAAAGGCCGATTTATGTTGCCTGCAAAAATTCTCGAAAGTACAATGGCTGACTTAGGTTTGCCCATCTTTTTATAGAGGTTTATTTTAAACTTCAAGAAGTTATCATTAAAACCAACACTAAACTCTCTTTAGGATAAAAAGTAAAATGATTCAAATTTTTTGTGGGATGTTTAATTCCATCTTTATCCTTTCGTTTTTCCAGATAGTACTTAAACTTCTCCATAACAACTGTGTGAAAATTAATTTACACACAGTATTACACACACTTTTTGAAAAAGTAAGCGAAATATTCAGATTTTATTTAAACCCGGATTATGCATTAGAACTTCGTCGTGAACATTGAGAGTGCAATAAAACAAGTCATAGCATCGTTATGGTGAGTTGAAGTGAAGCAGCGGAGTGTCTTGTTTTGAAACAATTTCAATGTGTAATAGATTTTCTAATGCATATTGCGGGTTAAACAGCGTTTAAATGCTTAAGTCCTATTGTATAGGTGTTTAAACGCTATTTTGACATCGTTTGGAATTTAATTGAAAGTCAATTAATAGTCCTGTTTGGGGCTTCAGTTGTGTTGTTTAAGCCTGGCATTACTAATGGCTAATAGGTAGGGTTTGCTATATCACTACTTGCTTACCGTAAAATGACTTTCTAACATCGTATCGTTTCCACAGTTATCGGTAATTATCAATTTAAAATTGTATTTGCTGCCCTTTTCTATGGGGGCCTTTGATAGCGGGCAAGTTAATTGATCCGATTTGGCATCATATTCGCAAAGTGTCCATTCGTTGTTTAAAAAACATTTGTAGGAGCCTATGCCAGAGAAATTGTCTTTAATTTTAAATAGGAATTTCGAATGGGTCTTAAATACCCTGCCACGTATGTTTTGGAGCGCTCTAATAGTTGGAGCTATAGTATCAATAACCAAAGTATAATCACCAAAGCTTTTGGTAGCTAGTGTAATAGTGTTGTTATCTGTTTTTCCACCCGCATAATATTTCTTACCGGAACCATTAACGGTTGCCAGACATACTTTGTTGCCAAACTCTTTTAGCGAATTTGGAATCTGAATCGAAATATTCATGTATTTATGCAATGGAGTGTGTTTGTCTCCGATTTTATAAAGAATACTTCCTTCGGGACTCGCTTTTTTAATAAGTTCCATCTCAATATCTTCATATAAAGCGCCTTTAGGTATGGTGCACTGAATACCCTCGTGTTTTAGTATGTGTTCGGTGGTATAGGTTAATTTTGAATGAGCGGCGCTTGTATTAGTCGATTCTTTTCCTTTTTTTAACTTAAACTTTAAGTCGGCCACATTATTGGCAGCATCAAAAGCTTGAATGTGAACTGTTTTTGAAGTATCCATGGATATGATACCGTCGTTCTGTCGCGTACCATATACGCTTAACATATTGCCTGGTTGTCGAAAACACCTTTCAAATCGTTTTCCTTTTTTAGCTTTGTAGGCATAATCTATATGGCTGTTAATGTATCTCGATTCATCGAACGAAAAGCGATCCAGTTTCCAACTGTAGAACACTTGATCGTCCACTTTCATATTTAGTTGATAAACACCACATTTTTTCCATGAACCAGACATGTAATCCAACATTTCAATCCCAATACCTATCTTACCTGAAGCGTAAATTTTGGGGTTGCCTTTTAAATGGTAGGCGCCATCGTAAAATACAACAGGGTAATTTCTGGCTGAATGGCTTCCATTGATGGTGCTGTTATTTTCTAAGGTATATATTCTGATGTTCATTATTTTGGGACGAACATCATCTTTAATCTTATCCTGAAAAAAGAAAGGGTTGATCGGCTGTTCCGTTTCCGTATCTCTAATTTCGTAATGTAAATGCGGCCCGCCTGAGCTGCCGGAATTACCGGAAAACCCGATTATTTCCCCCTTTTCAATCTCTATTGTTTCTTTTGGGAAAAAGTCGATGGAGAATGATTCTATTTTATACTGTTCTGCCGTAATAATCGAATCTATTTTTGACGCGTAGTTTCTCAGGTGACCATAAACCGTCGTATACCCGTTGGGATGTTTAATATATATAGCATTTCCATATCCTACCGGCGACACCTTTATGCGTGATACGGTTCCTTTTTCCATACTTTTTACAGGTAGACCCACCTTCCCGTTGGTCGATAAATCTATCCCGGAATGAAAATGATTGGTTCTTAGCTCGGCAAAAGAACCACTCACACTCGGTGTTATGTCTATTGGAAAAAGGAAATCGTAGCGGGGCGATTGCTGAGAATAAACACAGGGAGTGATTAAAAAGAAGATAACAATATATAAATTTGTGAGCTTCATCATTTAGTTTGATGTTTATGATTTATAGTTTGTGCAAAACAACTTGATGCCAAATCTGTTTAGCTAATACATTAAACTGCAAATTAAAACAAAAGGTTCCTGAAATACACTTTTTTTTGAGATGTAAAACATTAATTTTTAGTTATTCTCTTTAATTACTTAAACAGATAATGAAAAGAAAGCAAGCCTTTGTTTTTATTTTTTATTTGCAATGTTAACTTTGTATGGCATTTTTGTAAATATGGCGAGCGAAAATATAGAAATAGTACACAATTTACAACATAAAATATCGCGGTTGGTTGAACGTTACAGGAGTGCTAAATCGGAGAACGAGATTTTAAAAGCACAAAACGATCAACTCACCACCAAATTGGAAGAATCGGTTCGGGAAATGGCCGATTTAAAGGAAAAATACAATACATTAAAATTTTCTAAAACGATTGATGCAAAAGGTGGAGACGTTCACTTTGCTAAAATCAGGATTAACCAGATGGTGCGGGAAATTGATAAATGCATTGCTCTTTTAAACAGATAATTAGTTGCCGGTGGATGATAAACTTTCAATACGTGTGAATGTAGCCGATAGGTTCTATCCTTTGAAGATAGATCGTGCGGAGGAAGAGCGTATCAGGAAAGCAGCTAAAATGATCAACGATAAAGTATTACAATATAAACAACACTATTCAGATAAAGATCCCCAGGATTTTTTAGGAATGGCTGCATTACAGTTTGTAAATAAACTGCTTGAGTTGGAAGAGAAAAGAGATGTGTCACCTATAGTTGAAAAGGCCAGAGAGCTGGATCAGTTTCTGGGTGATATTCTTGAAAGAGAGTAAAATAGACTATATATATCAATAATATCCGCATTGTTTTTACATTTAGGTAAGGGTTACCTTAAATGTGATGGCGATTGCGGTTTTGTTTTATTTAATAACAATTGAAATGGAGATAGAGATTGGAATTGTTGCCCTGTTGGTGGGAGCCCTGGGCACATGGCTAGTATATGGCAAGATATTAAAATCACAAAGCCACAAAATATTACGGGAGGCCGAAACTAAAGCCGAGGTAATTAAAAAAGATAAGATATTACAAGCCAAAGAAAAGTTTTTACAACTTAAAAGCGATCACGAAAAAGAGATAAACACCAGAAACAACAAAATTTTATCGGCAGAAAACAAACTTAAACAACGGGAATCCGTCTTCACCCAAAAACAGGAGGAATTAGCACGAAAACGAAAGGAAACGGATGTTATCCGCGAGAATCTGGAAAGCCAACTGGAAATTGTGGAAAAGAAATCGGAAGCTTTGGACCGTCAGCAAAAACAACATGTGGAACAATTGGAAGCCATTTCCGGATTGACAGCAGATGAGGCCAAAAGTCAGTTGATTGAGTCATTAAAAGCGGAAGCTAAAACCGAGGCTATGTCGTACATCAACGACATTATGGATGAGGCAAAGATTAACGCAAACAAAGAGTCAAAAAGAATTGTATTACAAACCATTCAACGTGTTGCAACGGAGAATGCCATCGAAAACTCGGTAACCATTTTCCATATCGACTCGGACGAGATTAAAGGTAGGATTATTGGACGCGAAGGGCGAAATATTCGTGCACTGGAAGCCGCTACGGGTGTTGAAATTATTGTGGATGATACGCCGGAAGCCATTGTGTTAAGCGCTTTCGATCCAATGCGACGCGAGATTGCCCGTTTGGCTTTGCATCAATTGGTAACGGATGGTCGAATTCACCCCGCGCGCATCGAGGAAATCGTGAACAAAGTGCGAAAACAAGTTGAGGAAGAGATCATTGAAACAGGAAAACGAACCACTATCGACTTGGGTATTCACGGATTACACCCTGAATTGATCAAGCTGGTAGGTAAAATGAAATACCGTTCTTCCTACGGGCAGAACTTGCTACAACACTCTCGCGAAACGGCCAATTTATGTGCGGTGATGGCCAGCGAACTTGGGTTGAATCCTAAAAAAGCGAAACGAGCCGGTCTGTTGCACGATATTGGTAAGGTATCCGATGAGGAGCCAGAATTGCCACACGCCATCCTGGGGATGAAGTTGGCGGAAAAATATAAAGAGAAGCCAGATATTTGCAATGCCATAGGTGCCCACCACGATGAAATTGAAATGACCACCATGATGGCGCCAATAGTACAAGTTTGTGATGCTATTTCTGGTGCACGTCCGGGAGCCCGTCGCGAGGTTGTAGATTCTTACATCAAAAGACTGAAAGACCTGGAGACTTTGGCGCTGAATTATCCGGGTGTTTTAAAAACCTATGCTATTCAGGCAGGTAGGGAATTGCGAGTTATTGTAGGTAGCGAAAAAGTTAGCGACAAAGATGCCGAAACACTATCCTATGAAATTGCGAAAAAGATACAAACAGAGATGACTTATCCTGGACAGGTGAAGATCACAGTGATTCGTGAAACAAGAGCGATTAATTACGCCAAATAATGGTGTGTTGGTCATAAATTGTTAGCGAAGGTGGCGAAAGATTCCTATTTTGGGGCTCGTTATTATACCTACGCAATATTCTATGAATTCTAATCTGGAGAATAAAAATGTTTTAGTTACAGGTGGAGCCGGTTTTATCGGCTCTAACCTTATAGAAAGGTTGCTAAAACAAAACAATAATGTAGTTTGTCTGGATAATTTTGCAACAGGCAAACGGGCAAACATTGAACCTTTTCTTATAGATTCTTCCTTTAAGCTGGTCGAAGGTGATATCCGAAATCGGGAAGACTGTGATACAGCGGTCGCGGGGTGTGATGTTGTCCTTCATCAGGCGGCCTTAGGCTCGGTTCCCAGATCAATCAACGATCCGAAGACATCCAACGATGTTAATATTTCAGGCTTTGTGAACGTAATTCTTGCCGCCAGGGATGCAGGAATCAGGCGGGTTGTGTATGCAGCCAGTTCCTCAACCTATGGCGATAGTGAATCGTTGCCAAAAGTGGAAGATGTTATCGGTCGTCCCTTGTCGCCATATGCGGTTACCAAGTTTGTGAACGAGTTGTATGCGGATGTATTTGCCAAACTGTACGATTTGGAGTTGGTAGGTCTACGCTATTTTAATGTTTTCGGTAAGCGCCAGGATCCGGATGGAGCATATGCCGCGGTCATACCCAAATTTGTGAAATCATTGATTAATCACGAATCGCCGACGATAAATGGTGACGGTTCGTTTTCCCGGGATTTCACTTTTATCGATAATGTGGTTCAGGCAAATCAACTTGCCGCCACTGTTAACAATAGTAAGGCTGTAAACACAGTTTACAACGTGGCCTTTGGTGAAAGAACTTCTTTAAACGAGCTGATCGAATATCTAAAGGAATATCTTTCGCCATATGATGTGGCGATTAAAGATGTGAAAATCAAATATGGACCTGAAAGGCCAGGTGATGTGCCTCATTCTCTGGCTTCTATCGAAAAAGCCGGAAAACTCTTGGGATACTCTCCTGGATATAGTGTTAAAGAAGGATTAAAAAAGGCCATTGATTGGTATTGGAATAATCTATCTAAGTAAATAATAAAATTAAAACCATTATAATCAGAAACAATATGGCGAAAGTTGCTTTAATTACCGGAGTTACCGGACAAGATGGAGCTTATCTGTCTGAATTTTTATTGAAAAAAGGATATATTGTACATGGTATTAAACGCCGTTCTTCACTCTTTAATACAGACAGGATTGATCATTTATATCAGGATCCTCATGTGGACAATAAAAACTTTTTTCTTCACTACGGGGATCTGACAGATTCGACCAACTTAATACGAATTATCCAGGAAACCCAACCGGATGAGATTTACAACCTGGCGGCTATGTCGCATGTTGCCGTAAGTTTTGACACGCCCGAGTATACAGCAAATGCAGATGGTATAGGTACGCTTCGTATCCTTGAGGCCATTAGACTGTTGGGTTTAACTAAAAAGACTAAATTCTATCAGGCATCTACCAGCGAGTTATATGGTCTGGTACAGGAGGTTCCTCAGTCTGAGACAACACCTTTTTATCCTCGTTCGCCATACGCCGTTGCCAAAATGTATGGATATTGGATTACGGTAAACTATAGAGAAGCCTATGATATATACGCCTGTAACGGGATATTATTTAACCACGAATCGCCCATAAGAGGGGAGACGTTTGTAACACGTAAAATTACAAGAGCGGTTGCTCGAATCGGTTTAGGGTTGCAGGATAAACTGTTTTTAGGAAACTTGTCGGCCAAACGTGACTGGGGACACGCAAAAGATTATGTGGAAGCGATGTATCTAATGTTACAACAGGATGCGGCGGAAGATTTTGTGGTAGCCACCGGCATTACAACCGAGGTTCGTGAATTTGTTCGTATGGCATTTAAAAACATTGGAGTAACTGTGGAGTTCAGAGGTGAAGGAGTGGATGAAAAAGGATATGTGGTATCTTGTGCGAACACTGAATATAATTTGCAAGATGGAACTTGTGTGGTAGAGGTTGACCCTCGATATTTCCGACCAACAGAAGTAGATTTGTTAATTGGTGATCCTAAAAAAGCCCATGATAAATTAGGCTGGAAACCTAAGTATGACCTAAAAATGTTGGTTGACGATATGATGCAAAGCGACATTAAACTGATGAAGAAGGACAAGTACCTGAAGGATGGAGGTTATAAGACCATGAATTATTTCGAGTGAAAACTAGAGATGAGATATGAGAATGGAGAGATGAGATAAATGATTAAGTTATGGCACAGATAAATAGTTTTAGAGATTTAATCGTATAGCAAAAAGCTTATAAATCTTCAGTGGAAATATTCCTTTTGACGAAAAGTTTTCCAAAAGAAGAAAAGTATTCTTTAGTTGATCAAATTAGGCGATCATCTCGTTTAATTTGTGCCAATCTTTCAGAGGCTCGGGCCAGAAGGAGGTATGAAAAGGTATTTGTTAATAAATTAACAGACTGTTTAGGTGAGGAGTATGAGACAGAAACTTGGTTGCAATATTCATTAGATTGCAAATATATTGAAGAAAATGTATTTGTAGATTTAATGGACAAGTACGAAGAAGTAAGAAAAATGTTGATTTCAATGATTAATAATTCTGGCAAATTTTGCAAGTAATGATTATCCGATTAGAATTTTCCTCACCTCTCACCCCTCACCTCTTTTAATCTTCAAACATATAGTCTTATATAAAAGATATGGAAATAAATTCAAAAGTGTATGTTGCCGGCCACGGAGGACTTGTTGGTTCGGCTATAGTTCGCTCACTTCAGAAAAAGGGCTTTGGCAATATAATTGTAAAAACACGCAGCGAACTGGATCTGTTGGACGCAAAAGCTGTCGAGGCTTTTTTTGCTGAAGAAAAGCCGGATTATGTGTTTCTGGCTGCTGCCAAAGTGGGAGGTATTGTAGCCAATAATACGTACAGGGCCGACTTTATATACGAAAACATACAGATACAAAACAACGTTATTCATCATGCTTATAAATCGGGCGTGAAGAAGCTGTTGTTTTTAGGGAGTTCATGTATTTATCCAAAGGCTTGTCCTCAGCCCATGAAAGAAGACTACTTGTTGACGGATATACTGGAATACACCAACGAGCCCTATGCGATTGCTAAAATAGCTGGCATCAAAATGTGTGAATCGTACAACCTGCAATATGGCACCAATTTTATTTCGGTGATGCCGACCAATTTGTACGGACCCAACGATAACTACGATCTGGAAAAATCACATGTGTTGCCCGCATTAATTCGTAAGATGTATTTGGGCAAATCTTTGATGGAAAATAATTGGGTAAGCATAAACACAGACCTGGATAAAAAGCCTATTGAAGGAATTTCCGGTACACACGCAAAGGCTGATAAATTGGCTGTTCTGGAAAAATATGGCGTGGTAAAATCGGAGAGTGATGTATCGGTAAATCTTTGGGGTACAGGTAATCCACGGCGCGAGTTTTTACATTCCGATGATATGGCGGATGCTTGTGTCTACGTAATGGAAAAAGTAGATTTCGAGGATTTAAGGCAACCCAATAACAAAGAAATACGTAACACCCATATTAATATAGGTGTCGGTGAGGATCAGTCTATCAAGGAACTAGCGGAGCTGATTAAAGGGATTGTTGGCTTTGAAGGTCAATTGCTTTGGGACAGTGACAAGCCGGATGGTACCTACCAGAAATTATTGAATGTGGACAAGTTGATCCATCTGGGTTGGAAGGCAAGCATCGACCTTACGGAAGGAATTGAACGTGTTTTTACACAATATAAACAAGCCTGATGCGTTCATGTTGGAAACAAATTTATAAATATTATATTTGTCAATTAATTCTTACTAACAAAAACAAGTTGAAAATGAAAATCTATTTCCCAAAAATGATTTCTTGCTTCGCTATCGCAACTGCACTCATGCTATCGGCATGTGGAGGAGACGGAGGTGGCGATGAACCAGAACCAGAACCAACAGATTCGGCAAATCCAGTTATAACGGTTACTACACCAACAGCTACTGGTCAAACTTATCCTTTAGGTGGCACTTTCCAATTTACAGGAACGTTTACCGATGATTTGGATTTAAAAGAAGTGGAGTTTATTTTAGAAGACAATAAACCACCTTCAGCTGCATCTTTGAAAGCCGCAACAGGAGTTGAAGATGAGCCATGGGAGCCTGAAGCAGAAACGGTTGCATTATCAGGTAAAACTGGAGAAGTGAATAAAGGACTTTTTGGCGGTATTCCTGCGTCAGATATTTGGACTGGTTCTTATACCTTAACAATAACCTGTACGGATGCTGTTGGAAAAACTGCAACAAAAACGATTGATGTAACTCTTGAGTAGTTAAAAAATTATAAGGTTCATATACCTTAACTTAAAACATCCGATACATTTGTATCGGATGTTTTTGTTTTATGCCTATCTTATAAGTATGACTAATGATCATAAAATGGTTTGAATGTCGGATCTATTTGTTTTTTTTGTAAATCCGAAAACACTAATCTTTAATTTGGGTTATAGGATGAGTAACCTCGAAAATAAATCAAAATATTGATGTTTAAGAGACCGAACACCATTTTACATATATACTGATTGCGGAACACTGGTTTCCCGCCAAAGTGTAAACTTTTTTTTGTGCCGGAATGTCCCTTTGTTCAAACTGATAACTGAATACGAAATATGGAATACAATTTTAATGAAATAGTTCCTCGTAAAGGAACAGATGCCTTTAAACTAGAGCTGAGAGAGATGTTTTTTGGGGCCAACGATGTATTGCCTTTGTGGGTTGCCGATATGGATTTTAAAGCTCCTCCGGCGGTTGTAAAAGCTATGCAGGACAGGGCCTCGCATGAGATTTATGGTTATACGGTACGCGACAAAAAATTTACGGGAGCTATATGCAGTTGGTTAAGGAATCAACATCAATGGAATATTGAAGCAGAATGGATTGAATTTTCCCCCGGTGTATTACCTTCCATTATGGTGGCTATTTATGAGTTTAGTGAGCCTGGGGATAAGGTAATCATCCAGACACCGGTATATCCTCCATTTTATTCTATTGTAAGCGAAAATGGAAGAGAGCTGGTTAAAAACAGTCTTATTGAAACAGCGGGTTACTATACCATGGATTTTGAGGCCCTGGAGGAACAGGCCAGTGATCCCAAAACAAAAATCTTTGTTTTCTCCAACCCACACAATCCTGTTGGCAGAGCTTGGAAACGCGATGAACTAAAACGCATTGCAGATATTTGCATCAAACATGATGTGTTAATCGTTTCCGACGAAATTCACAGCGATCTATGTTTGTTTGGCAACAAGCATCTGGTGATGGCCGACCTGTTTCCCGGGCTTGGCAATCGCATAATAACTTGCATGGCGCCCAGTAAAACTTTCAATGTAGCAGGATTATCAACTGCTTATGCTGTTATCTCGGACAAGAAATTAAAAGATCGTTTTCATAAAAGGCTTTGGGCAATGCAACAGCATATGGGTAACCTTTTTGGTGGTATTGCCCTGGAAGCAGCATACAACGATGGCGCAGAGTGGCTGGAAGCACTAAAAAAGTACTTAGAGGAAAATGCTTTAATGGTGCGTGATTTTATTCAGCAGAATATGCCGGAAGTAGGGTTTGTGGTTCCTGAAGCAACTTATCTGTTATGGTTCGATTTTAGGAAGTGGGGCTTATCTCCGTCTAAACTACGTAATGCCATGATTGAGATTGGTAAAGTAGCCATGAACGACGGCGTTTCATTTGGTGCCGAAGGAGCCGGTTTTCAACGTATGAATATTGGCTCTCCAAAAACAACTATAAAAGATGGCCTTCAGAGAATTTTAAAAGTCAGAAATGCGGTGTATAGCAGATAAATTTTCATATTCTTATGGCTCTTCCCTTAAGCCCTTAGGCTTGGGGGAAGTACCGCACCAATGGTGTGGGGATGGGGGTAACTTTGGGTAATCTAAAAACGCTTCCCTATATGTTGGTTTTTCTTAGTTAATTTCTCCCTTCTGCGCTTTATAACCGGAAACAAAAACACCGAAGCTAGTATGATTATTGTACCTGCATAAAAACCGCCTGTCATATGTTCCGATTGGCCGAAGATAAAAAAGGCCAAAATAATGCCATAGACGGGTTCCATATTAAGGGATAGAATCACCGTATAGGCTGAAAGTTCTTTCATAACATCCACACTAACCGCAAAGGCAAAGGCAGTACATATTAAGCCTAAAATTAATAAATAGGAACTATCTGAAAGACTAGGTGAAAAAAATGATGCCGAAAAACCATTAACGACCAACAGATAAACGGATATTCCCATAACCCCCCCAACCATCTCGTAAAAACTAATGAGTGTGGGATGAAATCGGGTGGTGTACTTTTTATTGAGAATCGTAAATATGGTAGCCAATACAGTGGCTATCAGTGCCACTGTGATTCCCATTTTGTAATTTACCTCATAGCTAAAAATCAAATAGATTCCCAGAACGATAAATATACCAATTAGAAATTCCAGCCAATCAATTTTCTTTTTAAAGAACATGGGTTCCAGTATACTGGCAAACATGGCCCCGGAGGACGTAACTCCTAAAGTTACTGAGATATTTGATATTTTAATGGCATGAAAAAAGGCGATCCAGTGAGCCGCAACCACCAATCCGATGCCAACTAGTTTTATCGCCTGGCTGCCCGGAATTAAAATCTGTTCTTTTTTATATAATAAATATGCAAACAGTCCTGCTGCGGCAATCAACATCCTGTACCAAACCATTTGTATAGCCGGCATTTCAATCAGTTTGCCCAATATGGCAGTAAATCCATAAATTAATACAATCAGGTGCATCCATATCAAGGATGATGAATGGGAACGTTTCAATTGGCAAACGGTTTAAAATAAATGGCAAAGTTAGTATTTAAGCAAACAAACAATACCGATTTGTTACACTTAATTTTTCAAGGTTGATAATTAAATCTTGCCCATAAAAAAGTTTAAGGTATTGTAATTTTTATATTATCTTTAAGCTTTGGAATGAGTAATGAAATAATAATATCCAAAAACTGTCATCGAACCTGCACTTCATCTTTAAAACTAGATGATTACACAAGAGGTTTTTCTTTTTTCTTATTCCTGATATTTAATGGGCTGACATTTTATGGTCGGTCTTTTTTTTGCTTTTTCGTCAACGAGTTTAGAAATTTCCTGTCGTTTTTGTTTTGTCAGAAAATAAATAATGAAATATCTAAAAGTAATTGGAGATTCCGACGTTGGGAATATCCCGTTTCCATGTGCAATCGCAACTTTGTAATCTCATTAAATAGTACAGATGCATGAAGAATAGAAGTTTAGTATCCATTAACGATTTTACCAAAGAGGAGATCCTGAAAATTGTAGAGTTGGCTGCGAAATTTGAAGCCAATCCAAACCAAGATTTGTTGAAGCACAAAGTGGTGGCCAGTTTGTTTTTTGAGCCTTCAACGCGTACCCGCCTGAGTTTTGAGACTGCCATCAACCGTTTGGGAGGAAGGGTAGTAGGTTTTACGGATGCGTCCTCGTCATCTACAACCAAGGGGGAGACCCTAAAGGATACCATAAAAATGGTGAGCAATTATGCCGACCTGATTGTGATGCGCCACCCACTTGAGGGGAGTGCGCGCTATGCATCGGAACAATCGAGGGTTCCCATCGTAAATGCGGGAGACGGCGCCAATCAGCATCCTACCCAAACCTTGCTCGACCTGTATTCTATTCAGAAAACGCAAGGTACGCTTGAAAACCTGAATATTTTTATGGTGGGCGACCTAAAGTATGGACGAACGGTTCATTCCCTATTGCAAGCCATGAGCCACTTTAATCCGGTGTTTAATTTTATCTCTCCCGAAGAACTTAGAATGCCCGACGAATATAAATTCTGGTTGGATTCAAAAGGTATTAAGTACTATGAACACGACGAGTTTACCGATATTGTTTCCAGGGCTGACATATTGTATATGACGCGGGTTCAGCAGGAACGATTCGTTGATCCAATAGAGTACGAAAAAGTGAAAAACGTTTATATATTAAAGAATGCGATGCTGGATAACACAAAGGACAATTTGCGTATCCTGCATCCGCTGCCGAGGGTAAACGAAATAGATACCGATGTGGATAGCAATCCAAAGGCATATTATTTTGAACAGGCCGAAAATGGTGTTTATGCCCGGATGGCTATTATGTGTTCCATTCTGGGATTAGCGTAGATTTAGTAATTATCAAGTATCTTCCTGCAATCCGGCGGGGCTGCCTGTTCCGAACCAGGTAAGGAAGGTCATCTAATCATCTATTAAGTAATGAGTAAAAAGAAAGAATTAAGTGTTAGTGCCATCAGAGAAGGTACTGTGATCGATCATATTCCAGCGGATTGTTTGTTTAAGGTAATCAGTATTTTAGGGCTCGACCAATGCAAGAATCTTATTACCTTTGGGACTAACCTGGGCAGTCACCGTTACGGAAAAAAAGCAATTATTAAAGTAGCCGATAAATTTTTCGCGAACGAAGACCTGAACCGTATTGCCTTGGTAGCACCCGATGCTCGTTTAAATATTATCAAGGAATACGAGGTGGTAGAAAAGAAATTTGTTACCGTCCCAAAGGAAATTGTGGGTATTGCGAAGTGTTTTAACCCCAAATGCATTACCAATAACGAAAATATCACCACTAATTTTTCGTTGGTAAACTCCAATGTTTTGGCATTAAAATGTCATTATTGCGAAAAGATTACCACTGAGGAACATCTTGAAATACTGTAAAATATGTCGAAAGTAGATTGGAAACCGGGGAACATGGTTTACCCTTTGCCTGCCGTGATGGTAACTGTTGGTAATTCGCCCGAAAACTATAATATCATCACCATAGCCTGGACCGGGACAATTTGTTCCGATCCGCCCATGTGTTACATCTCAGTTCGTAAAGGGCGACATTCCTATCCTATTTTAAAGGAAACGGGCGAGTTTGTCATTAATCTTACCACCAAAGATTTATCTTATGCCACGGATTGGTGCGGGGTGAGATCGGGCAGGCAGTATGATAAGTTTAAGGAAATGCACCTTACCCCAGGAAAAGCCAGTGTGGTGAGCGCCCCTATTATTGAAGAATCGCCTGTTAATATCGAGTGCAAGGTAACTCAGGTGGTGGAATTAGGTACGCACGATATGTTTATGGCTGAGGTGGTCAATGTTAAAGCAGATGAAAAATTTATCGACGAGCGAAGTGGGGCGTTTTCGTTGTTTAAAGCAAAACTATTATGTTATTCGCACGGTAACTATTATGAGGTGGGTAAACGAATCGGTAAATTTGGCTATGCTGTGGAAAAGAAAAAACGTAAAAAAAACGTCAGAAAATAGTCATTGGTCCATGAGCATTGGCTATTGACCGCTGACTTATTTATATATCTTTGCCTCTCAATATTGTTAAGACAAAAAGAAAATGAGTGTAGAAAAAGAATTAATAGCACGAAGTGGTTCAGTTTGTGAGTTGTGTGGTGCTTCGGACGACTTATCGGTTTATGAGGTACCATCATCTCCTGCAAACGAAAATATCTATATTTGTGCTACATGTAAAGAGCAAATAGAAGAACCGGATAAAGTTGATGTCAACCATTGGCGTTGCCTGAACGATAGCATGTGGAGTACCGTTCCAGCTGTACAGGTGATGGCTTGGAGAATGCTTAGTCGACTGCGGGCTGAAGGCTGGCCGCAGGATTTATTGGATATGCTTTATCTGGATGAAGAAACATTAGCTTGGGCACAGGCAGCGGGTGATGGAGAAGAGGATGAGGATGCCGTTAAACATATCGATAGTAATGGCGTTCAATTGCAGGCAGGTGATACTGTTGTGCTAATCAAGGATTTGAATGTTAAAGGAGGTGGTTTTACTGCCAAAAGGGGAACTGCAGTAAGAGGTATTGGTTTGGTGCACGATAACCCGGAACATATTGAAGGCAGGGTGAATGGTCAGCAAATTGTTATACTTACACAATATGTGAAAAAGACAAATTAAAAAGGTATTCTGCAAAATAAACAGAAGGGAGTAACACAGAATGTTATTCCCTTTTTTTATTAGGATACCTGTTGGATTTTAGCACAAATAAAGGGCTCCATGTAACACGAAGCCCTAATTTATGCTCGGATTACGAAAATTGTTTACTACAATAAGTTTCCTATTTTTACTCCAACGTAAATGCTCCTAGGTAAACCAGGGCCGTAAATATAGCCGGGGTCTCTATTTATTCCAGAATCAAAGTCATCCTGGTAAGAGTTAAAGATATTCCTTAAGCCGGCATTCAGGCTAATATCAAATCCTTTGGCAGCCTTAATAATATATTCTCCTTTGATACCCACGTCAAAGAAGTCTTTGGAATCCCTAAATTCTCCCTGAAGAATTACATCCCCATTGTTGTCTTCAACATAAGCAGCATCGGGCCCAAAATACTCAAGTTTCATCGAGCCGCAATAAGTGCCGTTTAGAGAAAGCGTAAAGTTGTTAAACGGATCTGCATTAAACGTAAAGTAACCATACTGGTTTGGTGTTCTCAGAAATTTTTTGGTAAAGTTACCGACACCCGATTCCTGGGCTTCGTCGTATTCGCTGGTCTGAATGGTATAGCCCAGATCGATATTCCATTTGGTGGAGGGATAATATCTGGCTTCTAAATTAATTCCTTTAACTACTGCATCTCCACCGTTAACCCTTGTATAAGTAACCACCCCTTGCTCGTCCGGTTCGCTTTGCTCATTGGCAAAGGCGTCTGTCAAATGCGTATAGAACCCTTCTGCCATAAATTCAAATTCTGCCGACCCTATTTGAGTTTGGTAGTCTAAAGAAGCCATTAAACTATTGCTGGTTTCCTGTTTTAGGTTATCTCCGTTCTCATGAACAACCTTTCTGTTTCCTGCAATTTCAATATGTAAATCTTCATCAAATATCTGTGGTGCTCTGTATCCGTTGGAATAGCTCCCCCTTAACTGCAAATGCCCGGTTGGTTTATACAAAAGGTTCAAACGAGGGCTGACAACAGTGTTAGATAAGTCTGCATGACCGTCTTCCTCGTTGTTCTTTATATTGTAGTGGTCAACCCTTACACCTGCCGATAAAGTCACTTTCAACATTTCATAATCATATTGACCAAAGGCTCCCCAGGTATTTACGTTTTGATCCGAAATTGTTACTTCATTATAAAAAGTACCATCATGATCGGTATAAGCCAATTTTTTATCTTTTAAGTTGCTTCCTACGTTTTCAATACCTGTAATATAACTGTGTCTGCCTACGCCTCCTTTAAATTGAGCCCCGTAGGAGTATGAAAAGTCTTCCGTCTCCCCATATGCGCTTAAGTCAGGTGTTCCATCCAGAAGTTGGTCGGGATCGTCCATTGGACGTGTAAAAATGTAACCATCCTCATAAGAACGAGCCCCGTAATAAGTCCATCTATCCACATGCTGAGCAGATCCATAAACGGACAGTTGTCCGCTGTTCTCACCAACAAAGCGTGTGAAATTAATGCCCCCGGTATTGATGTTGTGTTCGACAGATTCGGCTATGTTGGCCAAATGTTCAGGTACATCCAGCATATCTCCGCCGCGACGGTCCTCTTCAATGTGGAAATAATCCAGCGTAATCTTGTTTCTGTAACCAAATCGTTGATAGATGCTGGTTCCGATGGTATAGTTATTAATTTCCGCTAGCTCGGTGAATGTGTCGTCGTTGGCATCGTAAGCCTCTCTATTTCTATGGGTAGCATAAATGTTGGCCCCTGTATTTTTACTTTTGGAAACGAGTGAAGCATTCAGATTGATATTTAAATCATGGCTTGGGTTTTCGTCAATACCAATTATTCCGCTGTTGATACTCGCTTCATAGGAGTTGCTGACAGCCTCTTTGGTGATGAGGTTGATGGTTCCCGCAATGGCGTTACTTCCATAGAGTGCTGAACCTCCACCTTTCACCACCTCAATTTGTTGAATCATATTGGCAGGGATCATCTCTAATCCGTAAACACTGGCCAATCCGCTAAAAATGGGGCGACCATTAACGAGTATTTGCGAGTATGAACCCTCCATTCCATTCATGCGCACTTGATTGGCTCCGCAATTCTGGCAGTTGTTCTCCATCCTTAGACCAGTCGTGTAATTAAGCCCTTCGCTTAAGGTAACGGCCTGTACTTGGGCAAGTTGCTTTGGTGTCATGGTATTTACGATCATCGAAGCATCTATTCTTTTCTTTTGGGTTTTGTCCGCAGTAACTACTACCTGTTCCAACCCTAATACATCCTCCTCAAGATTAATGTCAATATTTAGTGGGATCGCTTCGGAAAAATGAATAGTTACCTCTTTTGTTTTATGTCCAACTGATTTAATAACCAATGTATGTTCTCCTTCGGGTAACTCTTCAAAGAAGAATCTGCCATCAAGATTCGAGGCTGATCCTATGGTACTTGATTTTAACTGAACCGTTGCAAATGGAACAGGCTCTCCGGAGGCAGTGATTTCTCCTTGTAAAGGAGGTGTTTTGTCGCTGGCAAATAGATTTAAGCTGATTAGGAAAAGGGCAAGTGTTATTGTGTATTTTACTTTTAGCATGGCTTGTTGAGAATATATATGCAAATGAACAGATAAACAGACATACCCTGAGGGATGCCACCTTGATTTTAAAGTGGTACACCTTATATGTCGATCTATCCGAAGATTAAAAAGAATGGTAAAATGTCCCTAAATAGAATTGAAAGAAGTTATCGGTTAGGGACAAACAGAAGCATTTTATGCCATTGGTGGGCCGCGCCAGGGAGAATGGTTGTAAAACTTAGCCTGATAACTGCCCTTTGAAAGAACAGATGTTTTTCTGTCTATAATCCTGCATAGGGACTTGAGTGTTATTCCCTCGAAGTTATTTAAATACGTAAGTGTGGTTGAAAATACATAGTTGGTGGAGCTCCCGCAATCTGAACTGCTGTGTGAATGTTCTCCTCCCTGTGAATGATGAAAATGAATAAGGATTTGGTTATTGCCAAGGAAGTGGGCGTGCAGTCCGTTTCCTAAATTGAGCGTCAGCCCAATGTTTAGGAACAGCACCAAGGCCAAAAATCCCGTCGACAATATTTGATGTATCCGTTTCATTTTTATTGTACGGTACAAAAATGGTTGTTTCCACACTTACGTCCAATCCCTATTAATGGGGGTTTTGTTTTTAAACCAGATTTTACCTTACGATCATTTTTATGAAATGATTTATGTTTTGATGAGATTATAATCCGAAAGATATTGGTTACTCGGCGATAAGTTTTAAAAAACTATTGACAGAAGACTGACGACTGATTCACCCTCCGGCTTTCTTGGCTTTATAACCCGCTTTAATCAATAAGTCCATCACCTTGTCCCTAAAGTCGCCCTGGATAAGTATTTCGCCATCTTTTACCGTTCCACCAACACCACACTTTGATTTAAGCTCCTTGCCCAAATCTTTTAAATCGGCATCATCTCCAACAAATCCAGTAATTAGCGTTACGGCTTTTCCCTTGCGTTGTTTCTTATCCAGCATTACCCTTAGGTTCTGCTGCTGGGGCGGAAGTGTTTCTTCATTTTGTTCTTCATGATAATCGTATTCAAAATCGTTATTGGTTGAAAATACGATGCCCTCTCTACTGTTTTTATTCTTCTTAGCCATATTTTGGTATTTATAAGGCAAAAATAAAATTTAAAATTGTATTAAGTCATGTTATATGTTGATTCGGTTGAATAAATTGCAGTTTTAATTCAGTAATTTCCGTAAAAACTCTGAATTTTGTCATACTTTTGTACCGTTTTTCCAGGAGCTATGCGAATAACAAGTGATAATCTTTCATGGTGTTTGGGAAAACTTAATACAAATAGGAATTAAGCATTACCTTTTAAACTCAATGTATAAAGTTGTTGATAAAACGTTTTTTTCGGATAACGTTGTAAAAATTGAAGTAGAGGCCCCCAGGATAGCCAAGGCAAGAAGGGCGGGGCATTTCGTGATTGTAAAGATTGGCAAAAAAGGCGAGCGTTTCCCGTTGACCATTGCAGGAGCGGACAGAGATAAAGGCACAATCACTTTGGTGGTGCAGACTGTTGGTGTTTCCTCGCGAAAATTAGCGGCGCTTAAGGTGGGGGAGTATATTACCGATTTGGTAGGGCCGTTAGGGCAAGCTACACATATCGAAAATAAAGGTACCATATTAGCTTGTGGTGGCGGGGTAGGTGTCGCACCGCTTTTGCCTATTGTGGAAGCCTACAAAAAAGCCGGTAACCGGGTGATTACGGTTATTGCTGCCAGAACCAAGGATTTAATTATCCTGGAAGATCAAATAAAAGAATTCTCGGATGAGTTGATTGTGATGACCGATGACGGTTCATATGGACGAAAAGGATTGGTAACCGAAGGGATGGAAGCAGCAATAAGTAAAGAAAAAATTGATGAAGCCATGATAATTGGTCCGGCCATTATGATGAAGTATGCTGCTTTGACCACAAAGAAATACCATATTCCAACTTTGGTAAGCCTGAACACAATTATGGTTGATGGTACAGGTATGTGTGGTGCCTGTAGGATTACCATTGGGGGTAAAACAAAATTTGTATGTGTTGATGGACCGGAGTTTGATGCGCATCAGGTAGATTTTGATGAGATGTTGTTGCGCTTGAATGGCTATAAAGAGATTGAAAAGTCAGCGGAAAGCACATACCTAAAAGAAAACAAAGACGACTTTCAGATTTAACCGCCGGGGTTAGGTTCAATAATAAAGAGTAAGATTCCAATATGGAAGATAGAGATAGCTACTTGAAATCGGAACGTGCCCAGCAATGGCGCGAAGATTTAAGAAAAAAGTTAAAAAATAAAGAACGTACTCAGCTAGCAAGGGTTAAAATGAACGAGGTGGATGCCCATGAGCGCATTCAATCGTATGTAGAGGTAAATTCGGGTTTAAACGTGGAACAGGCGCAGAAGGAAGCCAGTCGTTGTATCGATTGTGCTAATCCAACTTGTATTACCGGCTGTCCTGTCGAAATTAATATTCCAAAGTTTATTAAGCGAATAGAACAGGGCGAGTTTCTTGAAGCTGCCAAAGTGTTGAAAGAAACCAGCACGTTGCCAGCCGTATGTGGTCGCGTTTGCCCGCAGGAGAAGCAATGTGAGGCCCAGTGTTTTTATACCCAAAAACTGAAGAAAGAACCGGTGGCCATTGGTCATTTGGAGCGTTTTGCTGCAGATTATGAACGTGAGTCAGGCCAGATATCTATTCCTGAAACCAAGGAGAAGAATGGTATTCAAGTGGCGTGTATTGGTTCCGGGCCGGCAGGGTTGACGTTTGCCGGGGAGATGGCCAAAAAAGGGTATGACGTAACGGTATTTGAAGCCTTGCACGAAATAGGGGGGGTATTGAAATATGGAATCCCTGAATTCAGGTTGCCCAATAATATTGTAGATGTTGAAATCGATGCCCTAAAAAAGATGGGTGTAAAGTTCGAAACCAATTTTATAGTAGGGAAGACTGCTACGATCGAAGATTTGAAAGAAGAAGGATTTCGGGCGTTCTTTACGGGAAGTGGAGCGGGACTGCCCCGTTTCATGGGGATTCCGGGGGAGAACTATATCGGGATATTAAGTTCCAACGAATATCTCACCCGAATCAATCTGATGCACGCGGCCGAACAAGATACGGATACCCCTGTGGTAAGCGGCAAAAAAGTGATGGTGATCGGTGGCGGAAACACAGCCATGGATTCGGTGCGCACAGCAAAAAGGTTGGGGGCAGAAAGGGCTATGATCGTGTACCGTAGAAGCATGGCCGAAATGCCGGCCAGGGTGGAGGAGATTGAGCATGCCAAAGAGGAAGGTATTGAATTTATGACCTTGACGAATCCAATAGAGTATTTTGCTGATGACAATGGGCGTGTCAACAAGGTAAGGGTTCAGAAGATGGAATTGAGAGAGCCTGATGCCAGCGGACGAAGAAGACCGATACCAATTGAAGGTTCGGAGGAGATAATTGAGGTAGAAACGGTGGTGGTGAGTGTAGGGGTTTCACCTAACCCCATTATACCCGACTCGTTACCGGAGTTAAAGACCACCAAATGGGGAACCATTGAAGTAGATCAAGATAAGTTGCAATCATCCATTCCTGAAATGTTTGCGGGAGGAGATATTGTTAGAGGAGGTGCAACGGTGATTTTAGCCATGGGCGATGGTCGCAGGGCCGCTCAATCGATGGACGAATACCTTAAAAACAAATAAAAAGTTTATTTTTGATTTCTGTTATGAAGATACTCGAGACAAAATATATGGGGCTTCGCCTCAAGAATCCAATTATTGCAGGAAGCTGTGGGTTGACATCTACCGTTGAAGGAATAAAAAGATTGGCAGATAGCGGTGTTGCGGCGGTAGTGCTTAAATCCGTATTTGAAGAAGAAATCATTAAAGAGCACGAAGAAACCTTGAAAAATGATTTGGGCGCCTTCGAAAATAATATGGAATTTCTGGATTATTTCGATTATCAGCTGAAAGATGATGTGCTCAAGAAAATGGCCTTGGTCATAGAAGAAGCCAAAAAAGTAGTGGACATCCCTATTATTGGTAGTTTGAATTGCGCCACTTCCGGCGAATGGTTCTCCTATGCCAGACAACTGGAAAAAGCAGGGGTGGACGCCTTGGAATTAAATGTGTTTAAACTTCCTTTCGATATGGGGATGCAAGCCGATGAGCAGGAAAAACTTTATCTTTCGATCCTTGAAAAGGTTAAGCAATATGTAAAAATTCCGGTAGCTATTAAAATAGCACCATATTCGTCGAACCTGGCTGCTATGGTAAAAAAGCTGGAGGAAGGTGGTGCAGATGCCGTTACCATGTTCAACCGTTTTTACAATGTCGATTTTGATATTATGACGGATGAGGTAAAAGCAGGTAATCCTTATTCCTCTGGTCAGGATTACTACAATACATTGCGCTGGGTTTCTATTCTGTCGGGCAAGGTGAATTGTGATTTATCTGCCAGCACTGGGATCCATTCGGCCGAAACGGCCATAAAAATGTTGATGGCCGGAGCCACAACGGTTCAGTTGGTTTCAAAGCTTTACAAAGATGGCGCTGGTTCAGTAGCCGGTATCCTTAAAAACATGGAGCTATGGATGGACAAAAGAGGTTATTTAAGTATTGATGAATTTCGGGGTAGTGTTCATCATGAACCCAAAGAAAATTCTGAACGTTTCGAACGTGTTCAGTTTATGAAATACTTTTCCGGGCATAATCCGCAGCAGATTCTTTAGTCATAAGGTTTGAAGCAACATCCCGGCGCATGCCATTTAATTCTTACCGGAGGTCATTTGTAATGTTTTCTGTGCGGGATAAGTCGGAAAATTCCGAGTACAAGCTATCGGCATTGTACCCAGCGCTAATTTCATAGCCATAATGGTATAATATAAATATTACCGAAGCATGACTCAACAACTTAAGTGATTTAGAAGTAAGATTAGATTACTATAAATGTGAATAGCCGGGAGAATATTTCCGGCTTTTTTGTTTGCATAGGTTTAAGAATGGTTTTTTTGATGATGACTAAGTGTTTCGATGCGTAACTTTTTGAGCATACCGTTCCCACTCGGATGCCCCTTACATTTTAATTATATCATTAATTACATCAGGCAGGATATGATATATCCTGTCGGACCCGATGTGTCTGCCTGCCTTTTTTTATGGCGTTGCCGGTGTGTATGCCCAGACAAATCCATAGTATCTCATAGTACTTGGTCCATGCACCTATGCGATTTAAGCGATAGTGTTACTTGTCTTTTCCAAAGCTTCCTTCCAACCTGGTTGCCCGTTCCTTTGTGATTGTTTTTGCGATCTGTTTACGTACGGCCATGTGCTTTCCGGGTCTTTCTTTTATGGCAAAATCGCTTTTGATGTTGTTTTACGCGGCAAACGTCCGGTTTTTGTTGGTGGCAATTATGGCATCGGCACCGGCAATCCCGGTCTTGGTTTTTGGGAAGCATACTTAGCCCGCAATATGCATTAGAAAATCTATTACACATTGAAATTGTTTCAAAACAAGACACTTCGCTGCATCACTTCAACTCACCAGAGCGGTGCTCCCGAAAGTAATCGGTACAAGTTATGCCTCGTTTCAGCAACTCTTTGTTTTATCGTTTTTTAAATACTCATTACGTACCTCTAATACATAATCCAGGCTTAATCACTATTCGGAAAATATGAAATCCCGTTTTATATATATAGTTATATTGAAATATTATCAAGGAGATAATGTGCTTATGGCTATGCCTTGAATTAGCGTCGTGCTCATTGATCTCTCCGAATCTCCGGGGTAAAAACTACTTGTATTCGGAAGGATTGGAGCCAAAATACGCTTTAAATTTGGTGCGAAAATGCGCCGTACTCTGAAATCCTACTTCAAGTGCTATTTGCTGAATGTTGAGCTCCTTTTTTTGCAGGAGTTCTGCCGCTTTGTGCAACCTGATTTTCCGAACATAATCAGCAGCGTTTTCTCCACTTAAACCTTTAAACTTTCTATAAAAAGTAGAGCGGCTCATATTCATTTTTTCGCTTAAAACCTCAGTGGTAAAATTAGGGTTGCCAATATTTTTGTTGATAAGAGTATTGGTTTTTTTCCAAAACTGAACATCGTTTTTACTAAACGCCGATTTATCGACTTTTGCCATTGTTTTCGTTTCGATAGGAGCCTGCTGCCATTTTTCCCTATTGCTCATTAGCGCTTGTACACGTGCTTTTAAAACCTGTTTTTCAAATGGCTTTTCTATATAGTCATCTATTCCTAACTGGAATCCCTCCACACGAGTCAGTGCATCTGTTTTAGCGCTAAGAAGAATAAAAGGGATTTTAGCTGTCACAACATTGGTTTTTACTTTTTTACAAAAAGTAATTCCATCCATTTGGGGCATGGTTATATCAGAAATAATTAGATCCGGAATTATGTCTTCCAGTTTTTGCAGGGCATGCACTCCATTTTCGGCGCACGACACCAAATAATCCTCGGATAATATCTGTTGTAAAAATCCGCTAAGTTCAGCATCATCCTCAACCAAAAGGATTCTTTTGTCCGAAATATTCATTGAAACGGGCAATGGAGTTACTACCTCGGTATTTTCTGTTAGGGGCAATGGGGCTGGTAAGCGGTTCGATATATCTAGTTGGTCGAAGTGCTCTTTGCCTTTGTTAAACTGAGCCGTAAATACCGATCCCTTTCCTTTTTCTGAGGTAACAGAAAGTATTCCCAACTGCATCTCGGTAAGCCCTTTGGCCAAAGTCAGACCAATACCATGACCTGATTCATGGCTGTTCTTGCTTCGGAAGAAACGGTTAAACACTTGAGATAACTCGTCTTTAGAAATGCCAATGCCAAAATCAGTAACCTTAATCTCAAAGTGTTGCTCACTTTCATGTGTTGATATAATAATCGGATTGTTTTCGGGTGTATATTTAATGGCATTTGAAATCAGGTTAAACAGAATTTTTTCTGTTTTATCAACATCAAGCCAAACAGAGATACGGTTTACATTCGGTTCATACCTTAAATCGATATTTTTTTGTTGGGCTAGTTTCTGGAACGATTCAACAATATCACCGACAAAAGCATTTAATTCAAAATTTGACACCTCGAGTTTTAATTGATCTTGATCCAGTTTTCTGAATTCGATAAGCTGGTTCACTAAACGGAGCAAGCGTAACGCATTATTTCTAATTACTTTTTTTACGGTAACCGATTTCGAATCCTCCAATTCTTCGAGATGTCCCAGGATAAGCGTTAATGGGGTTCGGAACTCGTGAGAGATATTTGTAAAGAACCTCAGTTTTGCCTCGTCTGCTTCGTGCAGTTTTTGCGACATCTTTTGTATCTCGCTGCTTTTTCTGACTATATCCTTGGTTTGCTCATCTACCTTTTGTTTAAGTAATTTGTTGCGTTGGTGAATACGGTAAACACGCCATCTGTATAAGGTAAGCAGCAATAAAAAGATAATGCCGAGAATAGTTAATCGAAACCAGTTTTTTTGCCAAAACGGAGGCTTGATAACAATAATTATTTCTTTGGGGGCAGACCAGTTTTCGTCAGAACCTGTAACAGATAAAACAAACTTGTATTTTCCGGGCAACACATTGGTGAATGAAGCCATTCGGTTTTTTCCATCCTCCCAATTATCCTGCCAATTCACTAATTTATATCTGAATTTATTGGAGTTTGGCAGGTCAAAAGGTACAGCATTAAAATCGAAGGAAAATGTATTCTCGAAATGATTTAATAAAATGGTATTGGTTTGATTGATATGCTCAGATAAAAGCTCTCTTTTATTGATAATCTCATTGGTTTTTACGATGGTATTGTTCAAGCTGAAATTTTTAATAACGGGGCTAACAGCCTCGTTATTGGATTGAATCATTTTGGGGTCAAAATATATTACCCCGTTATAACCACCATAATATATGGTTCCATCTTTGGATTGAAAGGAGGCGTCGTCCATAAAAAAATCGCTTTTCAGGTAGGTGGAAAACCTTTTTGTTTGCGTATTAAATTTACTGATTCCTCTGTTCGTACTAATCCATAGGTTATCGTCTGAATCCGAATTTAAACTGTAAACTATATTATTGGATAGGCCGTGTTCTTCGTAGTAGATTTCCTCTACTTTATTGCTTTTGGTATTAAAACGATTTAAGCCATTGTTCGACCCTACCCATAAATCATCTCCAACTTTAATTAAGCTATATATTTTGTGGTTGCTAAGTCCAACAGACAGGGTATTGAAATATGTAATTTCTTTTGTTGTTATATTAACTTTTACAATTCCGGAATTGTCAAGACCCAGCCAAACTATGTCGCCATCAAGCTCAATATCCCTGATGTTGCTTGAAACTTTGGCAGTTTGTTCGTAATCAAATATCAATTCTGAATTGTTTTTCAGATTGAGTATTCCAAGTCTTGAGCCTACTCCGATGGCTACATTACCATTTTTAAATTCTTTGATAGAATAACTTCGGTTGTTCCATTTATTACTAAAATAACGATTGATGTGCTCCAACCTTTTTGTCTTTCTGTTATAAATACAGAATCCGTTTAACATTCCTACCCAAATATTTTCCAGTTTATCCTCGAAAATGGTTCTAACACTTAACAGTTTCCTGTTATTACCATTTTCATCCACATAAGAATCTATCAATGTTTGATTTCCGTTTTGATGTATAATACCCAAGCCTGTTCTGTCAAAGCCTACCCAATATTCGTTGCCGGAACTTGCCCATATCGCTCTCACAAGGTCTATTTCTTTGTCGGAAGATGCATTGCGCTTCCAGTTAAAATGTTTAAAACTGTTTTTGCGTTTACCAATAAAGTTAACTCCATGCTTTGTTGTACCCACCCAGATATTTCCGGCCTTGTCCATTTTTATATTGGAAACATTGTAACCATGGAAAGAATTGGGATCGTTGGAATTGTACTCATAATTTTGACAAATCATTTCGGTAGCAGTCAACTCAAATCTGATCAGACCATTGTTTCCACCTACCCATATTTTATCTGAATCGGTGAATATGGGAGGATTCTTCTTTATTGGAGGACAATCTTTTATGCTGCCATATAAATACCTTTCTGTGCGCTTAGTTAACAGCTCGTTATAAAAGGATATCCCATCGTTATGTAGAGCCACCGTTTGGTTTTTGTTACATGATAGGGCATTGGTAGGTTCGGTAATACGTTTTTGCGGATAAAAAGAGGAGTCTTTGCCAAAAACCATTTCAATAACACCAAAGTCTCCATAGGCAGCTATATTCCCACTAGGAATGTTGGCAATATCTAAAATTTGTGTTTTGGGAAGAGGCGTAACCAATGAGCTGTCTTTCGGATTAAATCCAATAATTTTCGAGGATGTTTTGAACCAGAGCCAACCTTGGATATCTATCTTAACGTTATTAAACTGCTTTGCAGAATAAGGACGAAACAAAGAGTCATGGTAATGTATGAATTCTTGTTTCAGCCCATCGTATTTGTTTAATCCGCCATCTATGGTTACTATCCAGGTATTGCCTTCATCGTCACAGGTTAAATTAATACAATAACTGCCTGTTAAACTTCCTTTTTTATTTAAACTGGGCTTAAATACTTCAAACGAATAACCATTATACCGGTTTAAACCATCAAGAGTACCTATCCATACATAGCCATTGGCGTCAATGTCCATACAGAATGCGCTGTTCTGAGAAAGCCCATCATTAATATCCAGATGGTCAAATCGGATATTCTGACCCGGTATATTTGTCCCAATTAAGAATAATATTGGTACGATTAACAGACGGATTTGATTCATTTAATTTGTTTAAGGTGTAAATCTATAAAAAACATTTGAAATGATTATATGACACAAAACCATCTTTTTTTGACACAAATATTATGCTTGACCAACAGGGTTGAATAATAGATTTGTAATAATGTTAGAAAGTGAATTAATCAACGTTTAAATTATAAAAAATGAAAACTACGTTTTTATTGTCGCTATGCTTCGTACTGGTTTTAGGAGTGAATGCACAAAAATCAAAGGACCTGTTTAATGGAAAAAACCTTAAAGGCTGGAAAGTATTAAATGGCGAGGCCGAATTTAAAGTAGAAGATGGTGCTATTGTGGGTGTTTCAAAAACTGGTACCCCAAGTACATGGCTAGCAACTAAAAAAGAGTATACCAATTTTATACTCGAATATGAAATGGTTATTGGTAAAAACCTTAACTCCGGGGTTCAGTTCCGTTCTCATTTTGATGAGGAAAAAAAACATTTTTATGGTCTGCAAGTAGAAGCTGACGATTCGGAGAGGGCGTGGACTTGTGGGATATATGATCAAGGTCGTCAGGGATGGCGCTATCCGTTAGAGTATAACCCTGCTGCCAAAAAGGCTTTAAAAAGAGGGCAGTGGAACAAAGTAAAAGTGATTGCTTACGAGAACCATATTGCTACCTGGTTAAACGGCATTAATGTAGCCAATTTAATGGAGGAAGAAGTAGAGACCGGTTTTATTGCCTTGCAGATTCATAGTGCAGGCAAGGATAAAGAAGGAGTTGAAAATAAATGGAGAAATATTACCATTACAGAACTGGACGAAGAACCAAGTTTTGCGGGAGCTACTGCTCCGGTCGTAAGTTATCTGAAAAATCAGTTGACGGATGCGGAAGTGAAAGATGGCTGGAAACTGCTTTGGGATGGCAAAACAACCAAAGGATGGAGAGGTGCCAAAAGAGATGATTTCCCTGAAAAAGGCTGGAGTATTAAAGACGGAATCCTACAGGTGCATGCTTCAGGCGGCGGAGAATCGGAACACGGTGGAGATATTGTGACAACCAGACCATATAAAAACTTTATTCTTGAAGTTGATTTTAATTTCACCAAAGGTGCCAATAGTGGTATCAAATATTTTGTGGATACCGATTTAAACAAAGGAAAAGGTTCGGCCATTGGTTGCGAATTCCAGATTTTAGATGACAAAAACCATCCGGATGCCAAAAAAGGTGTTGGAGGCAAAAGAACCATTGGTTCATTATATGACTTAATTCAGGCAGACTCCCGACTTTTTGTACATGGCTTAAGTCCTCAGAAATACGTAAATACCGGTAAATGGAACAGAGCCAGAATCGAAGTGCGAGGGTCTAAAGTAAAACATGTGTTGAACGGATGTACCGTTGTTGAGTACGAAAGAGGCACCCAACAGTGGAAAGCCTTGGTGGCGTACAGTAAATACGCCCAATGGCCAAATTTTGGGGAAGCGGAAGAAGGATTGATCTTACTGCAGGATCATGGAGATGACGTACTATTTAAAAATATCAAAATAAAAGAATTGTAGCAGATTAGCAGCTGATTTAAAATCAAATGACGGAAAGGGGTTTAACAAATAGTAAGTTCCTTTCCTCTATGTGCTTTTTGCTAAATGTTTAAAATCGTGAAAAATGGAAACAATAAATAAAAGAAGAGAATTCCTTAAGAAAAGTCTTGTAGCAGCAGGTGGAATAACCATTCTTCCCAGTAGTACCATCTTCGCCGGGAAAAAGACATGGGATAAAGAATCACAATCACTTAAAAATTCATCCTATGTACCAAGCGAGAAAGTAAACCTGGCTTGTATCGGTATTGGGCACCGTGGTGGAGGCATTGTGAAAGAATTGCATAGTACCGGGTTGGCTAATGTTGTTGCTTTATGCGATGTTGATTTGGCAGGAGATCATACACAAGAAGTTCAGAATATGTTCCCTGATGTACCTCGTTTTACGGATTTTCGGAAGATGTTCGACAAGATGGGGGATAAGATTGATGCTGTTAGCGTTGGAACACCAGACTTTTCACACTTTCCGATCACGATGTTGGCCATGTCCATGGGAATTCATGTTTATGTAGAAAAGCCTATGGCAAGGACCTTTAACGAGGTTGAATTGATGATGGCGGCCGCTAAAAAATACAAAGTTCATACCCAAATGGGTAATCAAGGGCATTCAGGGGCTAACTATTTCCAGTTTAAAGCCTGGAAGGAAGCAGGTATTATTAAAGATGTAACTGCCATTACCGCACATATGAATAAGTCGAGACGTTGGCATAAGTTCGATCCGCGAATTACCAGTTTCCCGGCAAAGGAGACAAAGCCCAGAAGAATGGATTGGGATAGCTGGCTAACTACCGCTCAATATCACGATTATAATAAAGATTACCATCACGGTCAATGGCGTTGCTGGTACGATTTTGGAATGGGTGCATTGGGAGATTGGGGAGCCCATATTTTAGATACGGCGCATGAATTTTTGGATTTAGGTCTGCCATCGGAAGTGAACCCAACGTTATTAGAAGGGCATAATTCATTCTTTTTCCCCTTCTCATCTACTATTGAATTTAAATTTCCTGAAAGAGGGGATATGCCTGCCTGTGATATTACCTGGTATGATGGATTAGATAATATTCCTCCCGTACCTGCCGGTTATGGTGTTTCAGAGGTGGATCCAAATATTCCTCCAGCAAGTAACGGAGATGTGCAGCCAGCTAAATTGAATCCGGGGAAGATTATTTACAGTAAAGACCTAACTTTTAAAGGAGGCACACATAGTGGTACCTTGTCCATCATCCCCAAAGATAAAGCGGAGGAGATGAAATCGAAATTGCCTGAAGTTCCCCAAAGCCCATCAAACCACTTTGAGAACTTCCTTTTGGCATGTAAAGGGCAGGAAAAATGTCGTTCTTCTTTCGACATTGCCGGACCGTTAAGCCAGGTTTTCACTTTAGGTGTGTTAGCGCAGCAGCTTAGTACTAAACTGAAGTTTGATAGAAAAACTAAACAAATCACAAATAATTCCATCGCTAACGAAATGTTAGTTGGTACACCTCCACGAAAAGGTTGGGAGGAGTATTATAAATTGTAATAAACACTAGTAGATGAGAGGTAGTTGATTAGTGGTTAGCAATAACAGCAATCTTCGATCTCTTATCTAATAGCATAAGGCTGGTGGAGGCAGAGGGAGTGTAATTTATAGTTCGGAAGTTGTGATCTATCTCGACAGGGGTAGGTATGTATTAATGGACCTTAATGGTAAGGCTATAAAAACCGAAAAGGAAGGATCTTTTAAAGCTGCAAACGATACGAACGATTCCATTGGTTTTGACATGTTAACGGTTAACCATATGCGTAATTTGGTTGACGCAATAGTTAAAGGGGATAAATTAAATTCTCCGATCTACGATGTTGGTATTTCTACGCAGCTATGCCATTTGGGTAATATTGCCCAGGATGTTAAGGAGAGTATCAAGATTATTTAACCAATAAAGTCTTGTACTTGAGACTAAAATTTTGTCTATAAAGACTGTTTCAGAATGCCTATTAATATTTCATGCATCTTTTGTTCATTTATTAAAATGTCGTTCGTCTAATAAATGCCGTTCGTAAAATAAAAATGTCCGGGGTAAATCTCTACAACAATACCATTGCAGCCATGAATTCTAGGTTAGATGTGGTACTTTGGAGCAAAGACCAAAGTATAACATTTGAACGCGTGTTTTCTGAAATGGAGAAAATAGTATATGATGTTGAATGTATGTTGAGCATGTATCATCCTGAAGCGAAAGTGTATCAGCTTAATAATGATTCATTTAAAACTCCTGTTAAGGTTAGCGGTACACTTTTTACCTTAATTGAACAATGTATTGAATTCTACCATAAAACTAATGGCTATTTCAATATCGGATATAAAGCTTCTGGAAGTATCGGTGATAGTCTTGTTGATCAATTGATATTGGATAAAGAACAGCAGACCGTTGGGTATGGCTCAGGAGAAGTTCAGCTTGATTTTGGAGGAATTGGAAAAGGCATAGCCATAGATCGAGTAGCAGCCTTATTAAAGCATGAAGAAATTGAAAACGCCTTTGTCAGTTTTGGAGGTAGTTCTATCCTTACCCGTGGTCGTCATCCTTACGGTGAATATTGGCCGTTAGCTTTAGAGGATGGAAGAAATACAAATTTAAAGTTAAATGATGCTGCAGTATCTATCAGCGGTTTCCATGAAAAAGAAAATAAAGAGCATGTTACTGATCCTAAATCAGGAGAATTAAATCATAAGTTAAAACTGGTAGAAGTACAAATGAGTTGCCCTGTAAAGGCAGAAGTGCTTTCTACGGCTTTATTGGTAGCTCCGGAAAGGGAGCATCAACAAATCATTAATAATTTTAATCCGGAATTATGTATCAGGATACCACTGTAACCATCCTGATATTAAAATCTTGATATTATAATAATTGTTATGGGAGATAATAGGAGGGAGTTTTTAAGGAAGATTGGCATGGCAGGGGCCGGAATGGCCTTCATGGCAAATCCGCTGGTTCATTCTTTAACCGCACAGGAAAATAAGAAAAATGTGCGCATTGGAATAATTGGTACGGGGAGCAGAGGTAGGTACTTACAGGAACATTTGCACAGAATTCTTGAAGAAGGACATGGAGGGTTCGAAATAGTAGCCTTATGCGATAATTATGAACCTAGCTTGGAAAAATCCAAAGAGTTAGCACGTAAGTATAAGAATACAGCCAAAACTTACGATAAATACACAAAACTGATTAAAGATAGTGGTGTTGATGGAGTTGTCATTGCCACTCCATTGTTTCAGCATGCGCATATTGCCATTGACTGCATGAAAGCAGGAATCCATGTGCTTTGCGAAAAAGCGATGGCTCGTACGCTGGATGATACCAAAGCTATGTACGACGCACATATCAGCACGGGAAGTATACTTTTAATTGGCCATCAACGGTTGTTCAGCAATAAATACAGCCATGCCATGCAACGTATCCATAATGGAGAATTGGGTATTATTGGACAGATGCATGCCCATTGGCACCGAGGTAACGATTGGCGCCGGCCTGTGCCCAAAGGAAAACCGGAATTGGAAAGGCAAATTAATTGGCGTTTATATAAGGAATATTCGGCAGGATTATTAACAGAACTTATGTCGCACCAGATTCAAGTGGCAAACTGGGCCTTACAAGAGAATCCTGTTTCGGTTATGGGAACGGGTAGTATACGATATTGGCATGATGGGCGTGAGGTGTATGATAATCTGGCCGTTATATTTTCGTATAAGGATGGAACCAAATTTACATACGATTCCCAAACCATTAACAAAAGGTATGGTTGCGAAGAAGAAATAATAGGTGACAAGGGAACTTTTGAATTAGAAACCAATAAATTTTATTCCTCTAAACCCGTTAAGCCAAAACCTGCGCCGGGAATAGCCCAAATGATAGGTGACATTCAAAAGGGATTATTTGAGGAGGTTCCGATTGGAGGACCCAGCTGGGCTCCGGAGACTAAAAAGAAGCAAATTGCTGAACCTATATATGCCGGGCAAAAAGGAGATGGAACAAAAGAAGAATTAATTGGCTTTGTTAATTTTATAAAGCAAGGGAAATGTCCTGAATGGATCACCAAGGAAGGATATAATGCCAGTATCTGGACTATGCTTACGGAACAAGCTATTGATAGTGGCAAGATATTAACTATGCCCGAAAAATATAATATTTAGTATTTAAATCAAATAAGCTGAATAGAATGAAAGATATCGTATTAAAAGGAACTTCGGTAAGGAAAGAATTAAGGATATTGTTGATCGTATTTTTAATTGCATTTGGATTAAATATCTACTCAATAATAACCTATAAAACACTTTGGGGCGAATTACTTACCTCGCTGGGTTTTGTTGCTATATTAGCTATCATATTTTATTTGATAGTGGGCGTTATCAGGTTATTGGTATTGGGGGTAAGGAAGTTAATTTAGCTATTTTAATAAAATAGGTAATTCATATCAGATGATCAAAGTTATCTTTTAAAGTTTCGCTATATCGATGTCTTCTATGGTTTTAGAAAGGAGATATAATGGGTTGTAACGGTTACAAGTACCGTTAAGATCCCCAATATGGGCTTTGTAAAGGGAAAAATAATTTAATTTGTGATACTAAGTTTTAAAATTTATAATAAATCTATACATCATGAAAAAACTATTCATCACATTACTTATAGTCTGTAGTGTAAACTTAACTGCCCAAGAAATTAAACCTTCTGAAGTCAAAAAGAACATGAAACGGGTAGCGGATTGGCAGATAGAGCACTTTCGAGATCATTTCAGCGGAAAGAAACCACACCATATTGCCGATTGGACAAACGGAGCACTGTATATAGGTATGGTAAAATGGGCAGCAATGGCTGGTGACGATACTTATTACGATTGGTTAAAGAAAATAAGTGAGGATCAGGAATGGAAACTTCATCGTCGCCAGTACCATGCTGATGACCATACGGTAGGTCAATTATATTGCGAACTGTACAGGAAGTATGGTGACAAAAAAATGATTGAACCTACCATTAAACAATTCAATTACATTATGTATCATCCTTCGCAAAGCATATTGGATTGGAAAACACCATACCACCAAGACCGCTGGAACTGGTGTGATGCCTTGTTTATGTCGCCTCCGGTTTGGGCCAAGCTATATCGGATAACAGGAGAAAAAAAATATCTGGACTTTATGGTAACAGAATTTAAAGCAACCACTGATTTCTTATTCGATAAAAAAGAGAACTTGTATTATCGTGACCAAAATTATATTGGTAAGTTAGATAATGGTACTAAAATATTCTGGTCGAGGGGGAATGGATGGGTATTTGCCGGATTGGTGAATATTTTAGTTGAACTGGAACCCCAAAGTAAGCAGTACAAATATTTCTTGGGCATCTATAAGAAGATGGCCAAAAAGCTTTTGGAAATTCAAACAGCGGAAGGACATTGGGCCATGAGTTTGTTGGGTCAGAAGTTTTATCCAACACCAGAAACTAGTGGTTCGTCGTTTTTTACCTTTGGTTTGGCATGGGGTATCAATCAAGGCATATTGGATAAAGGAACTTACGGACCCGCAGTTAAAAAAGGATGGAACGCCATGGTAGGCCATATCACAAAAGAAGGAATGTTAGGATATGTTCAACCCATTGGCGCCGCTCCGGGTAAAGCCTGGCCAGATAAAACAGAGGTTTATGGAACGGGCGCGTTTTTAAGTGCGGGTAGCGAGGTGTATAAATTATTTGGTGGAAAATAGGAATATATCATATGAAGAGAATGAGGGAGTACGGATATAGGAATGTATATGCTGGCTCCTTTTTTTGTACGTATAATTTGGTTGTATTCCTATTAAAGGATGCAGACTAAAAAGATCCTTGGGCTGTTGGCTTATCTCATTTAAAGCGTATGTGTAAGTCTATTATTAACCGCTAATTTTACCCGTTAAAACATAAACCACCCCCTTTTTTCTGTTTAAAATTCATGCATAACAGATACGCTTATTGTTAATTTTGGATATCGATAATAAACAATCAGATATTTAAAATATAATACAATGCAACGTTTACTTTTTATACTGCTTATTGCAGTATCGTTTTTAACAATTAATGGCCAAAAAAAGAAATCGCCCAATGTCCTAATTATTTTATCCGACGATCAGGGATGGGGAGATGTTGGATTTAATGGATGTACCGATATTCCAACACCAAACCTGGATGCTTTGGCAAAAGACGGGGTTATTTGTTCGCAAGGTTATGCCTCGCACCCCTATTGCAGCCCGAGTAGAGCTGGTTTACTCTCAGGTAGATATCAGCATCGTTTTGGTCATGAGTGTAACTTGCCTTACGAAGATGCAAAAGCGGATGATGGATTACCACTAGATGAGTTGATGATGTCGGAAGTGCTGAAAAAACACGATTTTCAGACTTGTGCAATCGGGAAATGGCATTTAGGAGATTCCATTAATTATTGGCCTAATAAAAGAGGGTTCGATGACTGGTTCGGATTCTGGGGCGGTGGACTAAGCTACTGGGGAGAACCTAAAAAAGGGCGGGGACCAATGGGAGGCGTGTTAAGGGACGGGAAACCAGTTCCTATGTCTGAAATAACCTATTTGACAGACGACTTTTCTGATGCAGCAGTTGAATATATCGACGAATATTCTAAAAATGACAAGCCCTTCTTTATGTATTTGGCTTATAATGCACCACATTCACCTATTCACGCAACAAAGCAGTATACCGATATGGTGAGTCATATTGAAGACGGTTACCGTGCTGCTTATGCAGCTATGGTGGTTGGTATGGATGTTGGTGTTGGTAAGGTAATTCAGAAGTTGAAGGAAGAAGGGGAGTATGAAAATACAATCATTTTTTATTACAGTGACAATGGTGCAGCAACCAATGGGGCGCGTAGCGAACCTTATCGGGGACATAAAGGAATGCTATTTGAAGGTGGTATCCGTGTTCCATTTTCAGTAACCTGGAAAGGCAATATTAAAGGGGGACAGGTATATGACAAGGCCGTTTCAGCTTTAGATATTTTTCCAACTGTTTTGGCCGCAACAGATGTAAAGTGTCCTAAAAACAAAGAGTTAGATGGGGTTAACTTACTCCCATATTTTAACGGCGAGGTTAACAAGGCTCCACATAACACACTGTTCTGGAGATATTCTGATGGGGCTGGTTACGCTGTTCTTAAAGGAAAATATAAAATGGTAATGTCAGGTTTTAAAAACATTGAATTTTTCTTGTTCGACATAGAAAAAGATCCATATGAACATACCAATTTAGCCAGTGCTAAACCAGAAATACTGAAAGAATTGGAGAAGGAGTATAAAGACTGGAATAGAGGAACTGTCCCTGGCCTTTGGACAGATCCACATGCTGCAAATATTTCGAAAGAGGTAGAAAAACGTGAATCGTTTATAAGAAAAGCAACGGCTGGAGAAAGAAAAAAGTAGGCAGCTTACAGTCATCCGTGGGCAGAAATTTAAACGCTTAATAACACAAGTCTAATTTTCATAGATTATAATTTAAAAGAATTGATGAAACTGAAATTAATAATTCCAGCGTTCCTAATCTTGCTTGGATGGGTAGCTAAAGCCCAGGAGAAACCCAATATCATTTTTATATTAACCGACGACCAACAATATGGTTTGTTGGGATGTGAAGGAAACTCTATCGTAAAAACACCCAACATCGATAAATTAGCAGATGATGGCGTTCGATTTTCAAATGCGCATATAACCAGTGCTATCTGCACTCCCAGCCGGATTTCTATTTTGCTGGGGCAGTTTGAACGTAAGCATGGTGTAAACTTTAACTCGGGAACCAGTGTTGCACCCGAGGCCTGGGAGAAATCGTATCCCGTGGTGATGAGAGAGAATGGCTACTACACAGGTTATATAGGCAAAAACCATTCGCCTATTGGAGAAGGTGGGTACCAAAGCGGTTTAATGGAAAAGTCGTTCGATTATTGGTATGCAGGTCATGGACACCTATCATTCTATCCTAAAAAACGACATAAAATATTTACAGGTGCCAGGAATGATACGCAGGTTGAGGTAATCAATGAGGGTGTTAATGATTTTTTCAGCAACGAACACCGTATGGAGGGAGCGCTTCACTTTATAGACAAGCGCCCTAAAGATAAACCTTTCTGTTTAAGTATTTGCTTTAACCTTCCACATGGCGCAAGTACGGGAACCATGAAACAATTGCCTTCGGATTCGATAATTTACCGTGATTTATACCGCGATTTGGATATTGCAATGCCAGAGAATTATGTGGCAAAAGCAGATATAAAAACTCCTAAGCTTCCGCTTGATATTCATAGGGCATACGACCGTCAAACGGGTTATAACTACGTGGATAATCCTAAAGACAATAAGGAACGTATTATCCGTCAGATGCAGGCCATGACTGGTATCGATGGTTTATTCGGGAACCTTAGGAAAACTTTGAAAGAAAAAGGTCTGGATAAAAATACCATCATTTTTTATACTTCCGATCATGGTTTATTTATGGGGCAACAGGGGCTGGGAGGTAAAGCACTTTGTTATGAGGAAACAACGCACGTACCTATGATTGTTTATAACCCCATGGATAAAAAGAAGGTCAGAGGTAAAGTGAACGACGCGTTGGTTCAATCCATTGATATTGCCTCAACTATGGTAAGCTATGGAGGTATCGACCAACCAAAGGAATTTCAAGGTAAAGATTTATCGGCCTTGTTGAGCGGAAAGCAGGAAAAAGTAAGGGATTATTTGTTTACCGAAAACCTCTGGTCCACACAGTTTGGTAATCCGCGTTGCGAATCCATCCAAAACTTGGAATGGAAATATATACGTTATTATAAAAATGAAAATGTATCGGCTACAGCTAAAATAGCCATTGCCAAAGATCTTGGTTTAAATGTCAATCAAATGTTGTACTCGGTACACGATCCTGATATCGCATTATACCGAACGTTTGTGGAAGGGCCGCTAAACGGGGAGGAACCCGTGTACGAGGAACTGTATAACCTGAAAAATGATCCTCAGGAGGTAAAGAATCTGGTGAATAAAGAACAATATATCGATATTTTGAATGAACTTAAAGAGGCTTGGAAAGTGGCTATTAAAGAGGCTCGTGGATCGGGAAAACCAAAAGTGTTGCGATATACGGCCGATTCTATGATGGAGAAATACGGTTATGTCAAAAACGAATAAAATGCTTATCACCTTTTCTAAAGACTTTACTTAGGGTAAGGGATAGGATTGAAATCTCCCTTAAATAGCTCCCTTTTGTCCTTAGTATATTGTAGGGTTTTTGGTAATATCGTAAAAGTAATTTAGCGTTAAGCAAAATATTATCACTTAAACCCGCAATATGCATTAGGAATTCTATTACACATTGAAATTGTTTCAAAACAAGACACTCCGCTGCTTCACTTCAACTCACCAGAACGATGAAAACCTAGTAAGATTGCACTTTCAATGTTCACGACGAAGTTCTAATGCATAATCCGGGTTAAAACTTTATACTTACTTTTTTATGGGTCAGTATTGGACTATCGATAACTTCTCAAACCAAACACGTAACGGGAGTTGTTACCTCGTTTAATCATTTTTCGACATGCAGATCGTGTTTATCGATAAAAGTGTGTTTGGGTATTGAATTTATTGAGATATTGTAGAATAAATTTTTAAATTCAATCCCTATGAAAACAAACAAATTATTGCCACACAGAAGTTTACTAAACGTGCTCACCCTAGGCTTTATCATAGTGGTTTTAAGTCAATGTACCGTTATGTCGTTTTACCCGCTTTACACAAAAAATGAACTGGTAAAAGACGACAGGATAATGGGTACCTGGATGTCGAGGCTGATTACAGAGGAAGTTTCGAAAGATTCACTGGTATGGGAAATTAGTTTATTTGGTAAAAATGTAAAAACTGAGAATCAGAAAAGTCCGCAAAACAAAACTTACTGGTTAAAGTTATACCCCAGCGAAAACCCCAAGGACGTTGTTGAGTTCAAAATTCATATCGTTCATTTAAAAAACGAATATTACCTCGACTTTTTATTGGAGGAAATGCCTTACGAAAATATTTTTGCCATTATTCATTTGATGCCCGTACACACCTTTGCCAAACTCGAATTCAACGAAAATGAGCTAACGGTAAAATGGTTTAATAGTGAGTTGTTGGAAGACTTGCTTAAAACCCAAAAAATCAGGATAAAGCACGAAAAACGAATGGACGGGGCTCAATTGTTGACGGCCAAACCCAAAGAGCTACAGGAGTTTATTATTAATTATTCCAATCATGCAGATGCTTACCTGAAGGAGCTTAGTTTTAACTTGACGCCATATGCAAAGAATAGTTGAAAATGTGTCCCCAAATCCTTAATAAATTTTACCTGAGCAGGATGTTAGCACATATCCTATTTTAGTCGATACCTGCAGCGAAGCTGTGGTAATCCAGTAGGTGTAAATCCTACCTAAATAATTTTCTTAAAGATCATTGCTCCGTTCGGCATAATTCAAGCAAGCTTGATTCTGCTCTCTCTTATCGCAATAATGTACTGTTCATTTAGAAGAGCTGCCGACAGTTATGTCCGTGAGGATTGTCGCTTAAACTGGCTGATATAAGCATAGCGAAGTTCGACAGGGGAACAAGAGAAGTCGGAGGAGCCCATTGTACCATTGACTGTAGCGACAACAAAACGCTACATAGGGAAGGGGCTCTGCTTAGAGATGTGAATATAGAATTGATACTATCCGTACTGGCTTTGTCCTATTTGGCTGAAATAATTAAGTAGTTGATTCTAAACGTCGTTATATGTTTGTTCAAATATGAAGATAAGTCACAAGTAGTTCATATAGCTAATGAACTATACATGTACCGGGTAGGTTCATATGAAAAGTAAATGAAGAACTTTATCGGTAAGCCATATGAGGGAAAACTTCACAGCCTGTCCACGAACATCGGGATACGGTTTGATGAAGGGGCGCTGATAGTTTACTTATTATTGTTACTTTTAGTCACAGTAATTGAGTAGACTATCAGGCTCTACTCTACGTGTTAATTCCCTAAATAAAGAAACTCTATTAATTTCTTAAGCTATCGGGTCAAATATTGTGTAGGAAAATTATACTAAATTTAACCGTTGGACAGAATTAAAATGAGAAATCGAAATTTGGCGGAGTATGTGAAAATAATCCTAAGCTAGGAATGGAAATATAACTAATGTAATTATATGAGAAAATTAAAAGAGCTAACTGATGCTAAAATAGCATCTGGACGACAAGCTAATCCTGCGTTTATGAATGGTGTCGATGATATTATTAAAAAAGAAAAAGAGTTTGAACAAGGGAAAAATGCAATTAAAATTGGGAAAAAAGCTCCTAACTTTGAGCTACCTAACCCGGCAGGCAAATCAATATCATTAGATGTTTTATTAGAGAAAGGTCCTGTTGTTATTACTTTTTATAGAGGTAATTGGTGTCCTTACTGTAACTTGCAACTTAGAGCTTTGCAAGCTAAACTAGATGACATTCATGCATTAGGAGCTACATTGGTTGCCATTAGCCCACAAGTACCGGATGGGTCATTGACAAATGATGAAATTAGTAATATGGACTTTACTGTATTGTCTGACCAAGACGCAAAAGTTGCTCTGCAATATGGTGTTGCATGGGAAGTGCCAGAGTTTTTAGCAGAACATATGCGAGTAGATCGTAAACTTGATTTAGAAAAAATTAATAATGGCAACGGTAACATATTGCCAATTCCAGCTACGTTTATATTAGGACAGGACGGCGTAGTTACATGGAGCTATGTTAACGTTGACTATAGAACTCGTTCAGAACCCGATGAAATTATTGAAGCCTTGAAAAATCTATCTTAAGAAAGTACAACGTATCTTCATGTAACAGGATGATTATTTTTACCTAAAAAACAATTCAACTTCATTGATAGCATAGGTCGTTTATATGTTTCTGAAATAAAACTGCCATTCCAAAATATTATGACAAAGAAATACACGAAACAAATAATCAGAATTATACTACTAGTGGGAACCATTGTTTCTATGTTCTTCGTGCCCTGGCTTTTGGTGAAGGCATGGATACTTCCGCTACCTGATACGGTTCAAGAGCAGTTAGAAGAAGCAATAGGTCATGGATTTGACGGGATGATTGTCTTTGTAGACCAAGCTGGTAAACCACCTCAGTATTATACCGCAGGCTGGCATAATCGAGAAGCCGAGATACCTGCCAAACCTCAAGCCTTATTTAAAATTGCCAGCATCAGTAAGCTATATGATGCTGTGGCAGTCACCAAATTGGTAAGAGATGGACGTCTTTCTTTAGATAAAACCATCGCTGATTATTTACCTGAACTTGTAGGAAGAATTGAAAATGCTGAGAAAATTACCCTAAGATTAATGATACAGCATAGAAGTGGAATCCCCAATTTTACAGACGCGCCAAATTTCTGGGCAGCTCCATCTGAGTCATATGGAGAAAGCCTTGCATTGATTCTGGATAAACCTGCAAACTTTGAACCTGGTGAAAACTATGAATATTGCAATACGAATTATTTATTAATCAATAAAATAATGGATGATGCACTAGGATATGGCAACTTTCAATTCATACAGGAAGAAATTTTAAATCCCCTAAATCTAAACAATACTTTTAGTTCTTTAAGCGAAGTAAATTTGGATAATGTGATGAGTGGTTACCATGTGGGGCATCCCCATGATTTAAAGGCAGATGAACATGGTATGTTAGCTACGGCGGAAGACGTGGGAACATTCCTAAGAGCACTGAACGAAGGAACATTGTTTGAACAGGGAGAACAGGAAATATATTCTTCCATTTATGAATATGAACATTCTGGTTGGGTACCGGGATACCAGAGTTTTGCAAAATATCATAAAGATATTGATGCAGTTGTTGTTGAATTCTATAGCACGACCGACCCTAAACTGTACAATTGGAACTTATCAGAAATAATTAACAATAGAATTGTTAGAATAATTAGAAATAAAAACTAGCCACAATAAATAGGAATATCGCGGTCTGCAAGACCTAGCGATTATTCCAGGTTGAGCTACAACCCGGTTTAAATACCTGCCATGTATTTTAATGGGGGTTTTTGCGTTTTTTTTGTCTTAAGAATACAGTGTACCACTTTGTTTTGCTTATAAACCATCTTTTCCTGTCATGCGTTTTATTTTTTCTTGTTTTGATTCTGATATAACTTCCAGATGTGGGTTTGTTTGTTGCGCAGGGGTGAAAAATGCCAGATCAAGATTTCGTTTGGTGGTATGGTGATTTATGCCATACTTTCTAACGCGAACAAATCCCTTGGGCATGACATGTTGGCCAAAGCGCTGTAAAAATTCATAGCCTTACACGATTTGGGGCTTGGCAGGTCTTTTTTTCTGTAATCTTTTGCCCGGAACTTTACATGCGTGTTATTTATACTTATGATTCTATCATTAGATATGGCAATACGGTGTGTGTTGGGAAACCCGCGTACATTGCACCCATTTGCAATTACTCACAGTATTAGAATATTGTTTTTTTATGTTTGTGAACTTCGTTTCGCACAAGCTAAAGGCACAAACCAAAATTATAGCGATAAGTGAGAACAAATCGAACTTGTTCTAAATTTGTCGGGCGGAGGAATAATCAGCAATACTAATTTGTAAATGAGTGCAATGTTAACCAACTCGCTCTTCATAAATCACATGGTATACTATAATTTTCAAAGTTAGGTTTTATTACTTTTCAAGCTCAAAATAAATAGCTTCCGCAAAAAGTATCCATCTTTCCTTAAAATATATACATACGAAAAAGCTGTTATATAGAAATTTGCCATGTAATCTTAAAACGAAGAAGCATGGCAAATTCAAAACTTGGAATATTAGTAAACTTATTTCTTCCCCAACGAAGAAAACCTAATCCCAAACATGCAATCCCTGAAAAGGATAAAAATCTGAAAGGCAAAACCATTGTATTTACCGGAGGAACTGATGGTATGGGACGTGTGGCCGTAGAGATGCTTTACGCTATGGGGGCACATGTTGTCGTTCTTGGGCGCAATAAAACGAAAACAGAAAATGTAATTAGTGAAATAGTCAAGAGTGAAGGTTCAGGTTCATTAAGTCTTCAAATTTGTGATTTGGCTTCAATGGATAGCGTTAAAAAGTGTGCTGAACAAATTATGGCTGAGTATAGCAAAATTGACGTATTAATTAATAATGCTGGCATCAATATGACAAAACCAACCTTTACCTCTGATGGTTTTGAAACCAATTGGGCAGTCAATTATTTAGGAGGGTATCTGTTAACGAACCTTTTACTTCCAAGAATTCAGCAGTCATCACCTTCGCGTATTGTGAATCTTACGACCAATACCAACTTTATTAAGCAAATAGATTTTGATGACATTGAATCAAAATTGAATTTTGATACTGTTGATAGCTATACCCAGGCAAAACTTTCAATGAATATGTTTTCTATTGATTTAGCTAAAAAACTAGACGGAAAGGAGGTAACTGTAAATTATCTGTACCCTGGATATATAAAATCAAACCTACTGAGCAACCTTGAAGGGCCAGAAAAGATGATGCAGTTTTTTATGAATGTAATGGCATCTCCTACAGAAGTTGGTGCAGACCGGATTGTTCGATTAGCCATATCTTCTGAGTATAAAGGCAAAACGGGTGTTTATGTATCTGAAGATAAAATCAAACTTCCGCACAAGGAAGCTCAAATGGAGTCAAAACGAAATCACTTGAAAAAGATTAGTGATAACGCACTAAAAAAGTGGTTGTAAGAAAACAATCATGGTAATACGGAAAAAGTATTCGTCAATCCTTAAAATGTATTCATGCAAGAATGCCTAAACAAGGAAATTTGTAGCGTACAAAATTTTAAAACAGAAGATGATGGCAAAGTCGAAAATAACATTTGAATTCACTCATTTCTATCCGGGGTTTGAACCTCAGAAGTTTTGGGATTTTCATGTAGACCATGAATGGTATACTCAGTCTGATATAATGATTGGCGAAATTTCATTACTCAAAGAAGGCGAAGGACACCCATCGGGTTTGGGAGCACTACGTAAACTAACCATCGGAAACATAAAGCTTGAGGAAGACATTGTTGGCTTTGATGCGCCTCATTATTTTAGTTATGCTGCCCGCCCCGGTGGAATGCCGGTAAAAAACTATGTGGGTGAGTTTTTCTTTACAGCAAAAAACAATGGATTAGAACTTAGGTATAAAGGGAGTTTTGACCCCAAACCAAAGGGTACAAATTGGCTCTTTAAATACATCTTTAATTCACGTATGCGAAAAATGGTTCCCATTTGGGAAAAGGGTTATAAGTCATATCATAATTTATAGTACAAAACTACTGATGATGCATTAACTTGAAAAATATTGTCTTCATATTATTGACAATAAGCAATATATGAGTAGCCGTTGATTTTTTTGATTTGCATTAATTCATTTACCCCGAAGGGGTTTTACTTTGAATAACCGTGGGTGCAACCCACGGTAAAGACAAGAAAACTCGCTGGCAGCCCCAGAGGGGTTGAAAAATCAACTCGACATAAAAGTTTTATATTCAGCCCCTTCAGGGCTGTGACATTCAGGTTGTAGTCAACCGTGGGTTTGAACCCACGATTATTCATATTGTACCCTCCGTGGCAAGATTAATGTTGAAATCAAACGCATCAGCAATGATGCAAAATAAAAGTTAAAAGCAATGAAAGATTTAAAATTAGAAGAGAACAAAGCAGTCGTAAAAGCAGTATTTAAAGCCATTACAGATGGTAACTGGAGCTATGTAACAGAAACATTTGCCGATGATGCAAAAGTTTGGGTAGCTGGTGATATGCCCATTTCAGGGAATCACACAAAAGACTTTGTAAGAGGTTTGGAAACAGGAAATCCGGCAATGTTCCCCAATGGAATGTCGCTTACTCCCAAAGCAATGACTGCCGAAGGAGACCGTGTTGCCGTTGAAGCTGAAACATTTGGCGTGCATGTTAGTGGTAAAACATATAACAACTTCTTCCACTTTCTGTTGGTTATACGTGATGGTAAGATACAAGAATGGAAAGAGTATATGGATACGAAACATGCCAGCTATACATTCTTTGGAGAATAAGCGTAATTCTTCGTCTAGTCGTTAGCAAAACAAAAAAAATGGTAGGTGAGCATTGTATAAGCATGCTTTTACCTACTGTTTTTTAAAAAATAACTAGTGTTAAAAAATTGCATAATGAATAAAAAAACAATATTAATAACTGGATGTAGTTCTGGATTTGGAAAACTAACTGCCAAACTATTTCATAAAAATGGCTGGAATGTAATTGCAACGATGCGTTCGCCAGAAAAGGAAACAGAATTAACTGCCTTAAGCGACGTTTTGGTGACTAAACTGGATGTTACAGACCAGATAAGTGTTAGCAAAGCAGTTGACGCAGGTGTGGATAAATTTGGAGGTATAGATGTACTGGTAAATAATGCCGGATTTTCAGGAGCAGGTATTTTTGAACAATGGAAAGATGGAGATATCAAGGCAATGTTTGAAACAAATGTATTTGGTCTAATGCGTGTTACAAAAGAAGTACTTCCTCTTATGCGTTCAAAAGAAGAAGGTATAATTATCAATATATCTTCACTGGCGGGATTAATCGGTTCCCCATCTTCGTCAGTTTACAGTGCATCGAAATTTGCTGTAGAAGGTTTAACAGAAGCACTTGCAATTGAATACGCTCCCTTTAATATTAAATTTAAAACAATTGCACCAGGAGCTTATGAAACAAATCTGTATTCTTCTATGGATAACAGTCGTTTCTCAAACGGAGATGAACAACTCAGAGATTATTGTTTAAAGATGATTGCAAAGATGAATGAAACAGTGGAGCAAATGATTGAACAGGGAAACCAAACATCTGATCCGCAAGAAGTAGCAGATAAAATATATAAATGCGCTACAGAAAAAACACCAATACACAATGTTTCAGGAATTGATGCCGAATCTATGTTGCAAATGAAAAAATCAATGTCCGAAGAGGAGTTAGTGAAAACCATCAGTGATATGGTTGTTCCAAATACAAGTAATAGTAACCCTAAAAAAAAGTAAAATGATTAAGTATTTAACATTTGCTAAAAGTAAAAATGGATTGTCTTACGAAGAGTTCGTTGATTATTACAATAACAAACACATACCTCTGTGTATGGAGCTTCTTCCAATACTAAAAAAGAGTACCATTCGACGTAATTATCTTCAAAAGGATAAGGTAATTTTCCCTCCAAATTTCGAGGGTGAATTGGAGTATGATGTGGTAACCGAAACAATTTGGCATAGCCAAGAAACCTTTAATGAATTTCTTGCAGCGACGAATAATCCTGAAATTCAGGCGAAAATAACTGCTGATGAAGTGAACGTATTCGAGAAAGGAACTCGCGTTGTTATTGTTGATGTACATGAAAACAAAGCTGATATTTAGGTAATAAGTTGAATTTAACGCAAGAAGTAGGTAGAGATGAATCATACTTCACCTACTCCTTTTTCAAAAATAAAAGATTACAAAATGAAGAAAATAGTATTAATAATAATTGGAATCGCTTTGATAGTTTTAGCGATTGTTACTTGGGGTAAAAGTGTATCAATAGTTGACAATGGCGTTATCGTCACCAACAAAAGCAACAATGTAGTTACATCTTATCAAGGTAACAAAAAAGTAACAGGCGATTCGTACCACCCCTACTTAATGGGTACGAACATTGATGATGCTATAAACGGTGCTTTAGAAAAAGCTGGACCTGATTACGATATGCTTATTGATGCCACTTTAGAGGTGAATTATTATTACATGATTGTTTACTTTTCAAACTATATAACAGTAGAAGGTACGGCTGTTAATTCTGCTGAGCTTAAAGCTGAAATGGGTGAACAAGAATATTTTAAATGGCTTTCAAGTAAAAGTGTCATTCAAAGACACAATTAAAAAGGAGGAATAATATGTCAAAATCGTTGGTAATATACTACTCATTGCAAGGACATACAAAACGTGTTGCGGAAATGATTGCCAATAAAACCGGTGCAGATATTTTTAAGCTTGATTTAGAAGAAGATTACAATTTAGGAACGGTATTGGAGGTAAGTAAACAGCATATTAAGAATCAATACATACCAGATTTAAAGCCATTCAACTTAAACCTTGATGAATATGAGCAAATAATAATAGGAACGCCAGTTTGGTGGTATACCTATACAGCACCTATTCGTTCATTTTTACACAAACATAGTTTAAACGGAAAAACAGTAAGGTTTTTTAGTACACATGCCGGGGCAAATGGAAGCACATTTACTGACCTTGAAGTACTAGTGACCGGTGCTAAAATTCTTAAACCAAGAGGGTTTTATACCTATGAAAATTTTAGTTGGGACTCTATTGAAAACGAAGTAAGCAATTGGCTTGAAGTATGACTATTCGGGAAAATGTATTCATTATTTACTAAAATATATACACATTCAGGAACAATATTATAGTATTTTGTGGTATAAATAAATTCTATCTAAATGAATATAAAAAAAATAATGATAATAGCTTTTTCTATAATAGCAGCAATAATCTTAGGTATCATAATATTTATCAATACACCGCGATTTGGTAAACATCCTGCGGGTACCCGTCTTTCAAGAGTTGAGAAGTCACCGAACTATAAAAGCGGGCAGTTTCAGAACTTAAGCCCAACACCTATGCTTACCGAGGGAGTAAACTATGGAAAAGTGCTCATGGATTTTTTCTTTTCCGCAAAGCCAAAAGAACCCCAATCTGTTTTACCATCCCTAAAAACCAATTTGAAGGCTTTAGAGCCTTCTGAAAACGTAGTAGTTTGGATGGGGCATTCATCGTATTTCATGCAGTTAGACGGTAAAAAAATATTGGTTGACCCTGTGTTGAGTGGATATGCTTCACCCTTTTCGTTTAATATAAAAGCTTATGATGGCAGCGATGTTTACACAACTGATGATATTCCGGAGATTGATTATCTTTTTATTACTCATGACCACTGGGACCATCTGGATTATGAAACAGTTCTTAAATTAAAACCAAAGATTAAAAAAGTGATAGGTGGGCTTGGTGTTGGTGCACATTTTGAACGTTGGGGGTTTGACAAATCTGTAATTATGGAAGAAGATTGGTTTAAACCGCTTTATCTTGATGAAGGTTTTATTGCCCATGTTGCACCGGCACGCCATTTTTCGGGGAGAGGTTTTAAACGCAACCAGACCTTGTGGGCTTCGTTTGCTTTATTTACTCCAGCCACAAAAATATACATAGGTGGTGATAGTGGATACGATAAACACTTTGCAGAAATTGGTGAAAGGTATGGCCCTTTTGATTTGGCAGTTCTTGAAAACGGACAGTATGATAGCAAATGGAAATATATACACATGATTCCCAATGAGCCATTAAAAGCCGCAACTGACCTAAGAGCTCAAGCTTTGTTGCCGGTTCATTCAGGAAAATTCACATTAGCTAATCACGATTGGGATGAACCACTTTCTAAAATATCAGCAACACCGCAAGATAGCCCAATCCGTATCATTACACCTATGATTGGAGAAAAGGTAAACCTGCAAGATTCTCTGCAACAATTTACAAAGTGGTGGGAAACTGTAAAATAGTTCTATTATTCGTACCTTAATAATCATAAATTTCTTGACATAATGAAACAGATAATCGACATAGACAGCATAACCAGAATGCATCAGATTATGGGACTTAAGAGTCCTGATCATCCATTAATTTCGGTTACCCTTAGTAAGGATTTTGCAGCTGAGTTGATGGTGCCAGAAGGGAAATACAGGCTGAATCTTTATATGATAAGTTTAAAAACAAGTTGTAAGGCTGATTTTAAATATGGCAGAAATTCATTAGACTTTGAAGAAGGTACTTTAACTTTTTCAGCACCAGGTCAGGTTTTTGATTTTGAAGAGAGTCTGATAGAAAATCAAAATTCAGATGAAGGCTGGACCATAATATTTCATCCTGATTTCATCCGGCACACAACACTTTCTAAGTCTATTACTACTTATTCGTTTTTTGACTATGAAGTTTATGAAGCTTTACACGTTAGCGAAAAAGAGAAACGAATACTTTTTGAATTTGTTAGAAATATCAAAACCGAAATTAAGGAAACAATGGATAAGCATTCTCAGGAGTTAATTGCCATTAATATGGAAAGCTTATTTAAATACAGTAACCGATATTACGACCGTCAGTTTTACACCCGAACAAATTTAAATAAAGGCTACTTGGTTCGTTTTGAAAAATATCTGAAAGAATATTTTGCTTCGGAGTTGTTATTAAATCAAGGATTACCAACAGTGCAACAATGTGGCGAGGCCCTTAATATGTCTGGTTATTATTTGAGTGATTTACTAAAAATTGAAACCGGGAAAAGTGCAAAAGAACATATTACCTTGTATATGATTGAGCAAGCCAAGACAAAACTTTTGGGGTCTAACTCATCGGTTAGTGAAATTGCTTTCGATTTTGGGTTTGAATACCCGCAGCATTTCAGCAAACTTTTTAAATCCAAAACAGGATACAGTCCTTCGGAATATCGAAACATGAATTGACCACTGAAAACACTGAAAGCACAGAATGATAAACATAAATTATAGATTACTTATATTCAGACGAAACCTATAAAATTAGAGGAGCCATTTACGAGGTATATAAAGAAATTGGATGTGGATTTCTTGAAGCTGTATACCAAGAATGTTTGGAGCGAGAGTTTAAACTACTGGGTATACCTTTTGAATCACAGCAACCAATTGATATTGAATATAAAGGAGATGTACTAAAGCAAAAATATATACCTGATTTTATTTGTTTCGATAAAATTATTGTTGAAATAAAAGCTGTAAAAGAATTAGCAAATGAACATCATGCACAGGTAATTAACTATTTAAAAGCAAGCGAAATGGAACTTGGCTTACTGGTGAATTTTGGGAGCTATCCAAAAGCAGATATTAAACGATTAATTTATAACTATTAAAATATACTGACATGCAGCAAACTTTCAGTGTCTTCTGCGATTTCAGTGGTGAAAAATATGAAAGCTATAATAACAGGTTCAACAGGAATGTTGGGTAAAGGGGTTTTACTTGAGTGCATTGACGACCCAACGGTAGAACGGGTATTACTTATAAATCGAAAACATGTAGATATATCACATCCAAAGGTTAAAGAAGTTATTCATAAAGATTTCAGGGACTTTACTTTAATAAAAGAGCAACTTGAAGGCTACGATGCCTGTTTTCATTGCATGGGAGTATCAAGTGCAGGAATGCGTGAAGAAAAATTCACCGAAATCACCTATTCCATGTCGAAAGCGTTGGCTACCGTTTTATATAGCATAAATCCCAATATGGTTTTTAATTATGTGTCGGGTTCAGGTACTGATAGTGCTGAAAAAAGCAGCACAATGTGGGCACGGGTAAAAGGTAAAACGGAAAATATGATTTTGAATATGGGATTTAAAGATGCCTATATGTTTCGTCCCGGCGCTATTTTACCGGAACGAGGTACAAAATCGAAAACAAAATTATATAATACCCTTTATATGATTACCCGTCCATTGTTTCCATTAATGAAGCGGATGAAATCGGTTACTACAACTTCAAGAATCGGGAGAGCGATGATTAATTTATACAATCATCCTCAATCCCTGAAACATTTAGAAGGAACTGATATTAATAGGGTAGCAGGTGTTTAGTGTGTACTTCTTTTCTTATGTTTTTAATAATTGATTTTTGAGGCTGGCTTTTAGGATCTTTATTACGCTAACTTTATTGGGCCAATGATTTATATCTATCCCTGCCCAACGGTTTAACTGCAACAATCTATATTCTTCATTTCACATATTTTATCATTACTGGTTGCTAAAATGTATACATATTCAACCAAATTGTTTAGGTGGTAAATACCTTTCTTGTATGAACTTTGTTTTATGATAAATTTTTAGAAAACTAAAGAGTTTGAATTATGAAACGATCATTGACTTTATTAATCATAAAGTACACACAGGAGGATGATTAAAAAAAGTTGATGCGAGTTCCTGTCCGGCAACAACCGGATATGGCACATTTTTTAAAGACAAAAATTTTAAACAGATATGAAAAAGGTAGTTATTATAACAGGAGCAAGTAGTGGCATAGGTAAAGCAACCGCCATGCAATTAATACAAGAAGGTTATACTGTTTATGGGGCTGCACGCAGAGTGGAAAAAATGAATGAACTTGTTTGGACAGGAGGGAAAGCCGTAGCATTAGATATTACCAACCATAATCAAGTACGTGCTGAAATACAAAAGATAATTGAAACAGAGGGAAGAATAGATGTACTGGTAAACAATGCAGGTTATGCTGTTTATGGCCCGATAGAGGAAATCACTTATGAAAAAGCCAGACAGCAATTCGAAGTCAACTTATTTGGTTTAGCCGAAGTCACCAAAGCAGTTTTGCCCACAATGCGCAGCCAGGGCCAAGGAACTATCGTCAATGTATCATCTGTTGGTGGCAAAGTTTACACTCCGCTCGGAGCATGGTATCATGCAACCAAGCATGCCTTAGAGGGATGGAGCGATTGTCTTCGCTTAGAGGTCAATCAATTTGGCATCAATGTGGTCATTATAGAACCTGGCGTAATCAATACCGGTTTTGCCCATGCAATGGACCAACAGCTCGACGATAGTATTGGTCCTTACAAAGAGCTAAAACGTATTATTGTCAAAATGATGCAAAGCACCAGCAAACCCGGACAATATAGCGAACCTACCGTAATAGCCGTTACGATTAGCAAAGCGATAAAAACTAAAAACCCAAAGACGCGATATGCCGCCGGTAAAATGGCAAAACAATCATTGCTTGGCAGAAAGTTGTTGAGTGACAAGGGTTTTGATAAGATGTTTTTGAGAATGGTGAAGAATTATGGCAAATAGCAATGTAACAAATAAGTTATCTGTAACTTACCTCTTGAAAAATATATTAAACAAGAAAAAATTGGCTACTACCAAAATGTATACATCATCAACCAAATAGTTTAAGTAACAAGCCCATTTTCTGTTGTTTATTTGTATCGTGAAAGTTTCACCAAAAGAAGAACAAAAACGATTAATAAAAAAACATCATGAATACTAAAAACAAATTTGGAAAGCAGGGATGGACGCCAGAATTAATGGAATCTCAAAATGGAAAAACATTCCTTATTACGGGCACAACAAGTGGTACAGGGTATGAGGCAGCCAAGATACTTTTATCTAAAGGTGCTAGCGTAGTGATGTTAAATCGTAACCCTAAAAAGTCAGAAGACACCATTGCTGCTTATAAAAACGAGTTGGGTAATCATATCGACGTATCATATATCACTGTGGATTTAGGAAAACTTGCTTCAGTAAGGAAAGCTGCAGTAGAAGTGCTTAAGACGGTATCTCGTATTGATGCTTTAATGCTTAATGCTGCTATAGCGCAAGTGCCTAAGCAGGTGATAACAGAAGATGGTTTTGAGAGTCAGCTAGGTACAAACCACTACGGCAATTTTCTATTGCAAGGCCTACTGTTTCCGCTGATTGAAAAATCTAAAGGACGTATCGTAACGGTAGGCAGTATGGGCTATGATATGGGCATTAAAACCATCAAATTTGACGATATGAACTGGGATAAAGATTACACAGGTAATAATGCCTATAGCCAAAGCAAACTGGCACAGATCATGTGTATTTACGAATTACAAGATAGATTAGAAAAAGCTGGTAAAACGGCTGTCAAAGCTTATGCATGTCATCCCGGCTCTTCCAGAACATCCCTTATTAAAACAAGTGGTAGTTTAATGTTGAGAATTACCTTTGGCCTGATGAAATTATCACCATTGACACAATCAGCTGAAAAAGGTGCCTATCCTGAATTAATGTGTGCAACCGAAGAGAATTTAGATCAGAAGGGTTTTTATGGACCTACAGGACGAAGCAACTGGGTTGGTCCGGTTGGAGCACATAAACTTGAGCCACATGCCTTAGATAAAACCATAGCTGAAAAGTTGTGGGAATTATCAGAAAAGGAAACAGGTGTGAAGTGGAATCTTTAAATAGTTAGAATTATGGATATCTTAAAAACAGCACAGGATTGGGCAAAAGCCGAAATGTTTTCAACCACTTTTTTCATTATAGCGGGCGTTTTATTTGTAGCAGCAAGCATAGGCTTTTGGCAACTGGGAAAAACAGATTTAGCACGAGCATACATCATACCTGTCGCAGTAGCTGGTGCTTTACTTTTAACCATAGGATTTGGTTTATTCTTCACCAACAAATCAAGAGTTACGCAATTTGAAAAAGCCTATAATCAGGATGCATCAGCTTTTGTGCAATCAGAACTTACACGCGCCGAAAGTACTTTAAAAGAATATAAAAACATTGTTTTTACAGCAATCCCATTAATTATTGCTGCCTGTGCCCTGGTTATAATGTTTGTTAACGCACCAGGTTGGCGGGCTAGTATGATTACAACTATGGCCATGCTAATAGTTATTTTGTTAATTGACGGTACTGCCCATGCCAGAATTGACTATTACAACAAACAATTGATGTCAGCTGAAAAACAAGAATGAAGTTTTAAGGCTTACTGTAATAAAGTATACGTCATTTACCAAAATGTTTAAGTGATTGGAGGTTAGTAGGCACTTACTTTGTATTGTAATAATTTCAAGAAAGACAAAAAAATTAAACAGATGAAGATTCTTTATTTTACAGCAACAGGTAATAGTCTGCATATTGCAAAATCGCTTGGAGGAGAACTGCTTTCAATTCCCCAAATGGATAAACAGGGAATCTACGATTTTACAGACGAAAAAATTGGAATTGTATTTCCGCTCCATGCATGGGGTGTACCTTCTTATGTGGTGGATTTTCTGAAAAAAGTGACCTTTAATTGCAACTATCTTTTTGCCATAACAACTTATGGTATTTATTCTGGTGCTGTTGCTAAACATTTAACAGACATAGGTAATGAGGCTGGGTTCTCTTTCGATTATATCAATAAAATAAAGATGGTAGATAATTATATACCAACTTTTGATATGAAGAAACAGATTTCAAAAGAACCAAAGAAAGAGATTGAAAAACATTTGGCATTGGTTCAATCAGATATTGAAGCCTCTAAAAAGTGGATTTTGAAAGAATCGTTCGTAGACAGATCGATGTTCAACTATATGGCTAAAAGAGGCAGCAAGCCATTCAACACAAAAAGATTAAAGGTTCATGTGTATGGTGAAGGTATTGACAATTATATTTATGTAGAAGATTCTTGTACGCAATGTGGAACTTGTGCGCGTGTATGCCCGGTAGATAATATTAGAATGGACTATGAAACGGGAAAAATAGCATTAAGCGACAAGTGTTTTATGTGTTTTGCCTGTGTGCATCATTGTCCTTCAAATGCCATTCATATAAAAGGCGAAGTTAACGGAAACAGATTTCGTAACAGCCATGTTAAGTTAAGTGAGATTGTTAAGGCTAATAGCTAGCCTTTTTTCAGTAGTTTTGCTATTATTATAGAAGCATAACGGGAATTAAAAATGGCTTTATAATTCCATATTAAATTTAGAATAATGAATCATATAACAATTAAAAATATTTCAGATTTCAACCATGCTTTTAATTTACCTGAACCAGAGAACCCTCTATTTAGTATTGGACAAAAGAAGTTAAGTGCCGATGAAATTGAAAATTGTGTTGCTTCAAACGAAGAAGCTAGCTATACGAATCAGTTTTATCTCATCAGTCTTAAAAATATAGTTTCAGGAGAGATACTTTATGGGCGTACAAAATACGATTGTGGTACAGGCACCTTGTTGTTTTCCGCGCCCAATCAGACTTATGTAATAAAAGATATAGTGATTAGTTCAGAATCCTGGTTTATAGCTTTTCATGAAGACTTTATTCGAGGATTGGATATTCAAAAACGAATCAAGAGCTACAATTTTTTCAATTACAACGTCAATGAGGCATTGCACCTTTCACCAAAGGAAGAGCAAACCATAAAATCTATTTTTCGAAATATAGAAGTAGAGTATCAGAATAATCAGGATGAATTTAGTAAAGAAATCATTCTGACCCATTTAGACGCATTGTTAAAATATGCCGATCGTTTTTACAAGCGACAGTTCCTGAACCGAAAAGAGATTAACAAGGCTCTCTTTACGCGTTTTACGGAAATACTGGATGAGTATTTTGAATCAAACCAATTGGAAGAAAACGGAATTCCGACTGTTGAATGGCTTGCAAGTAAGCTTGGTGTTAGTCATAGATATATGCGAGATACCATTAAAACCGAAACAGGAAAAACAGCGGTAGACCAGATTAATTTGTATTTGGTGGAAGAAGCTAAAAATTTATTGCTTGCCCCGAATGCTTCAATCTCTGAGACAGCTTATAAACTGGGTTTTGAATATCCGCAATACTTTTCCCGTCTTTTCAAGAAAAAAACAGGAGTTAGCCCGAAAGAGTATATTGAGAGTGCAACAATGAATTAATTTCGGACCCTGTTTGTAAGTACATTGGTAAGTCGCACGTTCCACCCTCAGACCGAAACTTACCAAAGAGCTTACAAAGCAGCCCGAGCAACCGCCTTGCAGGACAGTTTTAGGATTGCCCGCCCTTCGAAAACAAAATAATTTCTGTGCTCCGAATCAAGGTTAGTGCAGATAGATTTGATGCGTAATGAACTGATATTATGGGATGAGCAGAGGAAGCCTAGTTGCTTGCGCTGTATAAATCATATGGCGGATAGTACTAATTTTAAGTATATTGCATTTGTTAAACATTACAACGGTTTGATAGGAAATAGCTCTGAAATCCCGCACGCTTCATCGAGATAACGTTGTGGGTTAAACGGGCTGATATAAGCTTGACGAAGTATGGCAAGCAAACTAGAGAAGTCACGTGTGGTTCAAATAGCTAATGAACAGTACATATGTCGGGTAGATTCACCTAAAATGCAAATGAAGAACTCTATCGGCAAGCCGTAGCGACTATGCTGAAGCTTCAGCGTAAGCATATGAAGGAAAACTTCACGTATGGTTTGATGCTGGGAGTGCTGATAGTCTACGTATAATTGTTACTTTTATGTGTATCGAAGTGAGTAAACTTTCAGGCTCTACTCTGGCCACCCAATGAAAAGTAAAATGAAATTAGGACTAATGTTATTTTTGGGTACAAGTTTTATAAGCTCTAGCAAACCGAAGGTAACTTTAAAGGATAATCAAGGGAATTCAATTGAACTTGAGGTTAAGAATATTAATTGACGTCGAGCAAAAGATAAGCTGCAAAAGACAGTCTAGTTATACGAAATATCAAGTCATTTTTAAAGGTTAACAACTCCGCAGTTGTTCTGAATTATTGGTTTCTATATGATAGTCCAAATATTAAATCCCTTAGAAACTGTAGCCCAAAACAAAAAGACGAGAATATTAATATTAGCAAAGAGGGTGGTTCAATTCGACCTATACCAGGTTCGTATAAGGTTGAAGAAGGGGCTTATGCCCGATATAAGATATATAATGACAGCCTTGGAAACCTGCATAGCGACGTAATTGATATTTCCCTATCTGACAAATAGGAAGTGCTTGACTTCAGTTCCACATTACGATTTTCATAGAACATTGATGGAACTAGCAGAGTTAGCTTTAATCCAGTTATCCAAAAGGATGAGCAATACCTGATTGAAGAAAAAAAAGAAAAAAACAATTGTTGGTAGCGGTTCTATGCATTACTGGCTTTTGTGCTAAACTGAAATTTACTACCTTTAATAAACATTGTGCGAATTCGGAAGGTAGTTGCGCTGGATCCCCCACTACGCTTGCAAAAGGCACATTAGTCACCATATGCATTTCAATACTTGGTGTAGAAGAACTCATTGCTATGTTAAAAAAGCATAGCAACTATTATTTTTAGCGAATCGAGGCCATTTTAAAACTTTTTAAGCACGAAATATAATTGCCCAAATAGCTTCTTCAAAAAAAAATGTTGAAAAAACTCCTTAATGGAAGTTTTGAACATCAATATGGTTATATTTAATCATCAATAATGAGTTTTTTCACAGACTCTCGTTAGCTACAATTTAAAATTAACTAAATGAATGTACTTGATGGCGTAAAAACATCGGAGATTAAAATCACACAAGAAGTTAATAACCTAAGCGAAATGTTAAAGGATACTTCTCTGTCGCTGGTGGATAGAATAGAATCTTTCGAAGATATCATTTCACTTGAGATTGGTGATACTTCATTGAGCAGGGCCAGGAATCTTGAAAGGGAGTTAAACATAAGACAACTTTATATCAAATATGAAGGGGGAAATCCAACAGGGACGCAGAAAGACCGTATTGCTTTTGCGCAGGTTCACGATGCTTTTAGGAGAAATTACAATACTATATCGCTTGCTACATGTGGCAACTATGGCGTAGCTGTAGCATTCGCTGCCTACCTTGCCGGTATTCATTGCAAGGTATTCATCCCCGAGACCTATCATACTGAGAGAGTAAAAGAAATGCAAAATTTTAATGCAGAAATAATTAGGCTTCCAGGTACCTATGAAGATACTGTGACTAGATCTAGTGAAATTGCCGCAAAAAACGAATGGTATGATGCAAACCCGGGAGGAATAAATACTTCATTGCAAATCATGGCCTATTCAGAAATTGCCAATGAGATTTATGATCAACTTAGAGATGCACCTAAATATATTGCTGCTCCAGTTTCCAACGGCACTTTTTTAGCTGGTGTGTATCGTGGCTTTGTAACACTCTATAAAAGAGGGAAAACATCAAGGATTCCGAAGTTTGTCGCAGGTTCTTCATCATATAAAAACCCAATTATATCTTCTTTTAAAGCAGGATTGGATTATTGTAAGGATATAGATCCTAAACAAATTAAAGAAACTACGATAAATGAACCATTGATTAACTGGCATAGTTTTGATGGTGATGAAGCTTTATATGCACTAAGGCAATCCAATGGAGATGCACATCATATAAGTGATAATAAAATGCTAAACATGAGTAGGTTTTTGCATAAAAAAGAGGGCTACAGAATTTTACCAGCTTCAACGGCTGGGTTAATAGCACTTTTAAATATTCACGAAAAAAACGAATTGATCAACGATAGATATGTTGCCATACTAACAGGACGATATTAAACATGAAAAAAACAATTGATGGCGAGGCTTTAGTCTATGCTGATGGTGCTTTTAATACACCAAATGGAAAAACCGCACATGGTTTGGTCAGATTCACCGAAAGATACGATATTGTCGGTGTAATAGACCATACTTATGCAGGCAAAGATGCAGGAATGGTGCTCGATAATACAATGTATGACATTCCTATTTTCAAGGATTTTGATGAGGCGCTCGATAAATTGGGAGAAAACAACAAGCCAAAATCGCTTGTGATTGGCTTAGCACCAGATGGAGGGCGATTGCCCAAAGAAGCTAAATCAACCCTAAAAAAAGCGTTGGAAAAAGGGATGAATGTGGATAGTGGGTTGCATGATTTTCTTTACAAGGATGAAGAACTGATGGCTCTTGCTAAAAAAAATAATTGCAGGGTTAGAGATGTCAGGAAAACACCAGATCGAGACGAACTGCATTTTTTTACAGGAAAAATCGAAGAGGTAGATTGTTTGAAAATAGCCATTTTAGGAACAGATTCCGCCATTGGCAAAAGAACAACAGCATGGATCATTGTGCATGCCTTTAGAAATGCAGGATTAAAGGCAGAAATGGTGGGTACAGGTCAAACTGCCTGGATGCAAGGGGCCAAGTATTCAATGATAATGGACAGTTGTATTAATGATTTTGTTTCGGGCGAAATTGAGCATGCCACATACGAAGCATGGAAAAACGAATCACCGGACCTTATCGTCATAGAAGGACAAGGAAGCCTTATGAACCCTGCGTATCCGGGAGGATTCGAAATATTAGCTGCTGGAAGACCGGATTTCGTGATATTACAACATGCTCCCAAACGATTGGAATATGATGGTTTCCCAGGTTATAAATTACATTCGCTGAAAGAACAGATTAATGCTATAGAAACTATTTCCAGTAAAAAGGTAATTGCCATTACCGTGAATCACGAATGGATGGGAAAAGAGGAGATTTTACCTGCTTGTCAAAAAATATCGAAAGAGATTGGACTTCCAGCCTTTGATGTACTTAAGTTTGGTGCTGAAGAACTTGTAGATTTACTTAAATCTTATTTAAAATGATCACTATCGAATCGTTTCTTGTCCATAAAAAATTATCTGTTCGCAATATAAAAATCGAGCCCAAAAAAGTAAAGGCAGAATATTGCGTCGAAAATTTTTCTGGTGAAACCCAATCAATCGAATTGATTTATTCTTACGATAAGCCATATTTCAATCCAAAATTGGCCAAAGACGTTAATTTGGCTTCAAATATGTTAGCACAAGTGGCTTTGAACTATGGCTTGTTCTTTGAAATAATTGAGTTCGATGGACTTTTTGATAAGGCAGACCAAAGGTTTATTCTGGATATGATGGAAAATACTTCAAAGGAAATTCTAACGAATAAACTATTAATCAAAAACGAATTTCTCAAACCGCCTTTTAATACTTTAGAAGTACAAAAACAATCTGTTTATACCCAATCTAAAATTGTTTTTAACAATACTAGATTTTCAGAATTAAAGCTTGAAAAAGTGCAGGAAGAAACCGATTGCAACAGTTACGCAATCCTAAGTAGTGGAGGGAAGGACAGTTTGTTAACATATGGAATTGTCAAGGAAATAGGCAATCCATATCCAGTTTATATCAACGAATCGGGTCGGCATTGGTTCACCGCAGTCAATGCACATAGATATTTTAAGGAAATTGAACCAAATACCAGAAAACCTTGGTGTAATAGCGATCGGGTTTTTAATTGGATGATCAAACAATTCCCTTTTATTAAGGAGAATTATGCCTCAATTAGGGCAGATATATATCCAATACGACTTTGGACAGTTTCCGTATTTCTGTTTGGAACCTTGCCAATTGTGCGAGCAAATAAAATGGGAAATATTTTAATTGGTGATGAGTACGATACAACGGTTAAAGGAACTACCAACGGAATAAGTCATTATAACGGTTTGTACGACCAAAGCAAATATTTTGATAATGCCTTAACCCGCTATTACAGAAACAAAGGTTGGCAAATCAATCAGTTTTCCATTTTAAGGAGCTTATCGGAATGGCTTATCATGAAAATTCTTATTAAACGCTACCCGGAATTGCAAAAAAACCAGGTATCCTGTCACGCTGCCCATGAGGTTGATGGCAGAATGTATCCTTGTGGTAAATGTGAAAAATGCAGAAGAATAATTGGTATTTTAAAATCATTAAACGAAAATCCCGAGAATTGCGGTTACAACCAGACCCAAATTAAAAATGGATTAAAAGCCTTGGAAACCCAATCGGTTAAGCAAATTGGCAGTGATGCGTCACATTTATACCATTTGCTGTTGTCACAAAATCTTATCGGCAAAAATGAATTCACTAAAAAAACGGCGAAAGAATTTCCGGAAATAACCAAACTCAGGTTCGACAAAGAGCGGAGCAACCTAATTGACCTTCCGAAATATATAAGAAAACCACTGTTCGATATCTTAATTCAATATGCAGATGGTGCGGTGTTGAGAAAAAATAAACATTGGGTTGATTTAAAAATCAACAATGATTTTATGAATGAATATAACTACATAATAGATGAGAAATAAAGAACAATATCCAGATTATATGTGGGAAACATTGACCTGGCCGGAAATTAAGGAAAGACTAAAAATTGTTGATACAGCAATTTTACCTTGTGGAGCCATAGAGCAACATGGACCTCATTTACCGTTGGATGTAGATTTTTTTGATGCCCATTATATGGCTAAAAAAGTTGCAGAGAATTGCGAAGAACCAAAACCTTTTGTACTCCCGGCAATTCCTTTTGGAGTATCGTATCATCATAGTGAATTTAAAGGGACAATTTCGGTGACCAATAACGCATTGTCAGCAATAATTTATGATATCGGCATGAGTTTGGCGCATAACGGAATTAAGAAAATAGTCTTGTTAAATGGTCATGGCGATAATAAACCAACACTTGAATTTGCAGCCCAAATGATCAATAGAGATGCGGAAATATTTGTTTGTGTAGAAACGGGGGAAACAAGTGATGTAGATTTATATGATTTAATAAAAACCCATAACGATATACATGCGGGAGAAATCGAGACAAGTACCACCCTGGCCATTCGACCGGAACTGGTAGACATGACAAAGGCTGTAGATGAAACCCTGGATCTTAAAAATGAATATTTGGATTTTACTTCAGCTAGAGGTGTGAGCTGGTATGCACGTACAAAATTACTTTCAAAATCAGGTGTAATGGGTAATGCATCTTTGGCAACTGTTGAAAAAGGAGAGAAGATGTGGAAGATCATGATAGCTAAAATGACCGAATTTGTAGAAACCATTAAAAATACACCTATGAACGAACTTCATCAAAACAGGTATTAATGAAAATCAAGAATATTGAGTTTTTTGAACTCGAGATGCCATTGGCAGTTCCGTATACCATTGCCTACGAAACTGTTGACAGAACGGTAAACATTGTCCTTAAAATTACTACAACTTCTGGTCTGACGGGTTGGGGTTGCGCTGCTCCAGACCTTGAAGTTACTGGTGAAACCAAAGAAGATGTCATACATAATATTAAAAATGATATTATTCCCATACTTAAAAATCAATCACCATTTCAAATAGTAAAATTCATTCATGACGTAAAACAACGATTAAAACAAGCATCATCAGCCATTGCAATGTTAGATATGGCCTTACACGATCTATTGGCGCGTAAAGCCCAATTGCCTTTGTACCAATTATTAGGTGGTTATAGAAAATCAATTCAAACAAGTATTACGATAGGAATTTTACCTACTGATGAAACATTAAAACAGGCACGGGAATTTGTAAGCCGAGGGTTTTCTGTAATAAAATTAAAAGGAGGACTGAACTTAAACGAAGATGTCGAGAAGATTATTAAATTAAGAGAAGAACTTGGAAAGGACATTGTTTTAAGATTTGATGCCAATCAAGGATATTCCATAGATGAATCGTTAAGATTTGTAGAACAAACTAAATCTGCTAGACTTGAAATCCTGGAACAGCCTACTTGCCAAACCAAAGAATCGAGTATGGGAATAATTTCCAATAGTATTCATATTCCGGTTATGGCAGATGAGAGCATAAAATCAATAAAAGACGCTTTTAGGCTGGCAAGCAATAATTTAATTGATATGGTGAATATTAAATTGATGAAAGTTGGAGGTATAATTGAAGCCCAGCATATTAACTCTGTAGCAAAAGCAGCAGGAATGGAAGTAATGGTGGGATGCCTTGATGAATGTGCTCTTGGGATTTCGGCAGGCCTGCATTTTGCATTGAGCAGACCAAATATCGAGTTTGCGGATCTTGATGGTCATCTCGACCTATTAAATGATCCATTTCATGATTTATTTACACTAAAAAACGGTACTCTATATCCGTCTCAGGAATATGGATTGGGAAAAATAAAACTGTAGCCAAAAAATGGAAGTGAAACAATTTTTTTTTGATTTTATAGTATTGGAAGGTCTCATGCTTAATTTCTAAAATTCACGAATTAGAAAATCTTAGAACAGCAACACAAAAGCTTTCCGCTGTTCTAAGATGTCATTCTTAACTTGTTTTCTAATAGTGTAGCTTGTAATATCACAGGTTCTCTACCAGTGTCGCTAACGTAATGTTTACTACCTTTAGGTGTAACAATTGCGTCTTTTTCTGCAATATCGTATCCTTCACCATAGTATTGTCTTTGCCTCTCGCCTGAACAACCAAATACAGCGCAGCCTGATAAGCATGAACATGTTCTCCAAGCGTTACTTTCACCCGTACGGTTAGATTTTATGGTATGAATAGGACTTCCTTTGGGGCGTTCTCAGGGAAGCTTACGGTATATTTCATGCAGGTTTTGAACCTGAATTGGAAGTTTTAAGTAAATAGCGACAAATTTTCAAGTTAAACCCGCAATATGCATTAGAAAATCTATTACACATTGAAATGGTTTCAAAACAAGACACTCCGCTGCTTCACTTCAACTCACCATAACGATGTTATGCCTGGTTTCAGTAAAGCCTTGTTTTATTGCACTTTCAATGTTCACGACGAAGTTCTAATACATAATCCGGGTTAAAGTGATAAAAAAGTAACTTGTAAATCGCCTATTTGGCCCCGTGATAATCTCGAGGACAGTTCTTCGTAAATTACTTCCGAAAACATGCATAGGGCGTTAGGCTTTATTTAAGGGCAGACTGTTAATCAGGGAATTATTTGTGAAATGATTTAGAATATTTATATTTGATACGATCAAGATGGAATGATTTATGAATCCGACACTACGCGTACAAGTGGCCATTTGCACATATTAAAAGTTCATTCAATTCAAATACAAATGATGAATATAAAAAGAGTATACGGATTTTTAATGGCAATCCTATTCTTAACGTCATGTTCTGCAGAAATTGATATTGAAGACAATACCACTTCAACGGCCCTTCAAGGGTCTTGGGGAGCTCGGTTGTATGTAAGAGGAGGTGAAACGTTAGATGATTACGTTAAGCCCGATTCCGATGGTGGTAGAGGTTATGATTATGTGGCGGGAGCTAAAGAAATAATAATCAGTTATCCAACTATGGGACATATTGTAACCAATGCGACGAATAATGCAAAAGCACATTTATGGACCTTAAGAACAAATGAAAATGTAGATGTTGTAATGGGAGCTTCAGGCTCTGTTATAGATGAAGAATTTGTACCGAGCTTAGCAAATGAACACGTTATTATTGATGTCATTAATGAGTTTAAAAATGCAAATAAAATAGTGATTTTGTATTTAAACGGAATGAGCCCTGCAGAAAGAGCAACAGCAGATGGAGCTGCCGCATGGAATAAATATGTAGATAATTACTTTGCTGGTAACGAACATAAAGCCTGGATGAATTTATGTGAAGGTTACATAAAACGTTTCGCTAAAATGGGAGTAGATGGTTATTGGATTGATGCTTTTTCAAGCTATCCCGGTGACGATACTGAAAGAGAAGAGTTTGTGCAAATGATACGTAATGTTGATCCGGATATCATGATATCGACAAATTATGAAAAGGATTATTTTACAGATGAAAACGGTGTTCAATTAAAGGTGGATAGTGATGGTGTTGATGATGCAAAGGATATTGATTATAAAATAATAAAACTAACAGCTAGGGATCCTTGGTCAGACTTCACAGCTGGACATATTACACCTTTAGGACAAGGAGCACCTCCTAACTCCTGGGCTTACGAAGAATTTACAGTGCCTGACATTCAATCATCACCTGTAACGTCATATGATGGTTCTAAACAAGCAACAAAACATTTATTCTTACCTATAAGGTCAACATGGTCTAGTGAAAAATCTGATTTAATGTTTGAGGGAGAACAAGCTTATCGATTTGTAAAAAACATTACAGATGCAGGTGGAGCCGTTACTTTTTCAACAACTACAGATACGGACGGTACTACAATGGAAGATGAGGAAACTGTTTTGAAATACGTTAATCAACAACTTGAAGCCAATGCCGCTCCATCGGAATATGTTCGTCCTGAAGGAGCTTTTCTTGTTGGAGAAAAATAAACATAACTAACAAAATTTGCTAACAATAATATGTATAGCAAATAAGGCGACTAGTAGGTTATTGAAAGGATGTTCTCCGAAAAAACACCGCCGAAGCTTTTGCTTCGCCTCCGATACTCATTAAGTTAGCAGTTCATACAATGGCCTCGGCTATTGGCACTTTGATGATTAGTCCCTTTCTAATTCGGCTACTATTTGTGCACTTTAATGTTGTGGTGTAATCACCCTATGAGCTTAAAAAGCTATTGATTTCGGAAGCTGACGTCATAATGAAACTTGAAAAATTGCATGAAAATAAGTGAAAAAGTGAATGTTGTAGTTTGTAGCGAATCAGTGATGTGTTTTTGCCTTAGTTAGGGTAAAATAATTAGCTTTGTTATTAACAAATAAACTGTTTAGATGTTATTGTAAAGACTAGAAAAAATACGACAAATTATGAATAGCATGAAGAATTTAATTCTATTAATCGTCTTATTATGGTTTCAAATTGGATATTCTCAGGTTTGTGATAATCTAACGCTCTACCGAACAGATTTTAAGAATGTTTCAGGTAATAATACTGTTTCTATTACAAGCTATGAAAAAAATGGCAAGTATTATGTATATGCTGGAGGTGAAGGAGATGTAGATGTTTTTAGCCTTAATGCACAAGGGAAATTAACGCATGTAGAAAAACAAGAACTGTATAAAAAGAAAGGGCCGGCAAGAGGAATGGTTGCCGATAACATCAAGGGAACTGACTTTCTATTTCTGGCCAATAAGTTTGGAGATGCCATCGAAGTATTTAAAATATTAGATGATGGAGCTTTGGAACAGGTGTTTATGATACACGACAACGAGGATATTCATATTGGCATTGGTATTACATTGCAGGTAATTCATATGAAAAATGCCTCTTATCTTTTTGCGGGAGGTTTAGAAGAAACACCGGGCTTAAGTTGTTTTTTGATTCATGAGGACGGAAAACTCACCCATGTTCAATCGATGAAGGATGATGACAGAATACATACCGATGGCATAATAGGCATGTTTGTTCATAAAATAGATGGAAAAACCTTTTTGTATACAGGAGGATTTCAGGACAACGGTGTAAGTAGCTTTAGAGTTTACGACAATGGAAAATTTAAAAACATTAACAATATAAGCGATAATACTACCGACAAATATTTAACTGGAACTTATCCTGTTAACGGAGCTAAGATAGGAAGCAATTACTATGTTATTGTAGGGCATAGGCACCATAAATACTATACAAGAAAGGGTTTTATAAAAAAGACAGATTTCGTATATCATGGCGACGCGCTCAGTGTTTTTAAGGTGAATAAAAAGGGAGAGCTCGTTCCTCATTCGGTCTTAAAGGACGACGAGAATACAAAGCTACAAGGGCAAACAAGAATTGAAATGGTCTCGGTAAACAACAATGAAGCTATTTTGGCAGTAGGCACACGAGATGATGCAAGTATTCAGTTGTGTAAGTTGAATGAGCAAGGCATATTAAGTCCTATTAATTACCTGCAAACCGGCTTCCCCGTCTATTATGGGTTAAGGTCGCTTACAATTGAAGATGACAATTTCCTCGTTGCAGGTTCTATTCAATGGGGCTTAAGAAAGATTGCAGCTTATAAGGTTGGTTTAAAAGACCTCAGTGCTTCCGGTAAAGTATTAAGGCATGTGGTTAGTTTTAGATTCAAAAAGGATGCTAACCAGGAAAAGGTTAATGAAGCTTTAGCCATGTTCGGAAACCTAAAAAATGAAATACCCGAGATAAGCAAATTGGAATGGGGATTAAACAATAGTACAGAAGGGCTTAGTAAAGGTTTTGATTATTGCTTTACTATTACTTTTAACGATGTACATGCCCGAGAAATTTATGTATTCCATAAAGCACATTTAGCGGCAGGTAAAAAGATAATGCCACTATTGGATGATGTTTTTGTTATGGACTATTGGAGTGATAATGAATAGACAAATATGGAATAATACAGAAATAATAACATTTCCCCCAATAAACGTAAGCAATCAAATGCAAATCATTCCAAATGACCAGACGAATCTATTCAATTTTAACAGGACACCAGTGATTAAATAATTATACATTGAATTAAAAAAACGACAGTTTAAATTTTTACATGAGGAAAGCAAATACCCATCATAAGCTTGTCTAAATTCATGGAGTTCTCATATGCCACCCCTTTAATTATCAAATACACCTTGCGTTTTCATATACCCCGTATTTAGGGTAAATATGCAGCTCTATAAGCTGCAGGTGTTCATCTATATTTGTTTTTGAATTATTGCGAATGTAAATCAAAAAAAGTATATGATGAGAAGGATTAAATCTACTATGTGGATGGCAATAACGTTGGTTTTTGCGGTATCATGTCAAAATAAGGAAAACAACAATGAAAGCTGTTGTTCTTCGGAAAAAGTTGAAGTTACGGATATGCAAATGGACAAGTTGGGTATCACCAATCGTGAATACTTAAGTGCTGCTTCTAAAAGAGCACTTCAATGGCCTGAATTAGGTAACGATTGGTATATTGAGTTTGAGGTGTTTGACTTGAAGGGAGATTTTGCTTATGAAGAAGGCGTGGTTCGGAGAGATCCTAGTGCCTTAATTAAGGAAAACGGGAAATACTATGTTTGGTATACCCGAAGCACGGGAAAAACAGATGGCTTTGCCGGTGATATTGAAAAAGATAAGGTTTTTCCCTGGGATAGATGTGATATTTGGTATGCCACCTCAGAGGATGGAGTAACCTGGAAAGAAGAGGGGCCTGCCGTATTGAGAGGTGAAAAGGGAGAATATGACGACCGATCCGTGTTTACGGTAGAAATTATGAAATGGGATGGTAAGTATTACTTGTGTTACCAAACAGTCAAATCACCATATAATGTGCGGGTTAAAAATCAGGTGGGTTTGGCTTGGGCTGATTCGCCAGATGGACCATGGACAAAATCAAAGGACCCCATATTAAGCCCAGCTGATAATGGTATTTGGGAAGGCGAAGTGCAAAACAGATTTAAGGTAAAGAAGAAAGGTGATTTTGATAGTCATAAAGTACACGACCCATGCATTATTCCCTACAAAGGGAAATTTTATTTGTATTATAAAGGGGAGCAAATGGGTGAGGAAGTTACTTTTGGCGGACGTCAGATACGTCACGGAGTGGCTATTGCTGATAATCCTAAAGGACCATATGTAAAATCACCGTACAACCCCATTAGTAATAGTGGACATGAGATTTGTGTGTGGCCATATAATGGAGGTATTGCTTCATTGATTACAACTGATGGGCCAGAAAGAAATACAATTCAATGGTCGCCTGATGGTGTTAATTTCGAAATTCAATCGTCGATAAAAGGTGCCCCGCATGCCATTGGTTTAAATAGGGCGGCTGATAATGAAAAAGATCCAACAGAGGTACTACGTTGGGGGCTTACTCATGAGTACAGAACATATGATTGGCAGTATATCCGAGGTTTTCGTTCACGTAAAGTAAAAAACCATACCGCAATAGGGGAAGAAGGGGAGTAAGCTCAGTGGTTCCGGTTGTTAGTCAGATCTTTTTAAGGTGCTGTCTCGGATAGTGGAAACAATGACTATTGCTTGTCTGTTTTCCAAAATATAAGGCTACATCAATGTTTTTAACAGGATGTAGCCTTTCTTGTTTAGTGCAATCATTTTTTAGCTTAAGGTAGACATGTATTGTCATCTTCTTTCAAAGACTACTTTAGGATTTCTGATAGCTTAATGATAGAAACGCCCAAAACTTGATTGGCAATATTATCCAGATATCCTTCATCTCCTTCAAAATGATAAATGCTGTGCATGTGATACATTTCCTCACCAGGTTGCAACTCTTTGGCACTCGATGAGGTTTCCAACTCATAAAAAGGCCAAGCCCTGTCGAGTGATTCATTTACTTCGCCATTAAATATATTGATAACATCACCTTTGTATGGTTTTTCATGTCCCCATTGGGAGTTTACATACAAGGAGTCTTTAGTGAAATGATATTTCACAATGGTTAATAGATTTATTTCAGGCGAATAACTTCCAAATACATTTTTACAATATTCGGGTTGAATCCCTATTTTGTTCATGTAAGCGGCATCTGCCTTGTAATAAACAATGTTGTCTTTTATTATAACTCTCGTGCTGTTTAAAGGAGTAAAATAATTGCTTACCGAATCAATATTGGATTGGCTTGGAATAATTACTGTAGTAAGGGGTGTTGGTAATATACATGAAATATCCCAAACGGAAAGCAGACCGTTTTCTTTGGTCCACTGTTCCTGGTTCATGTTTTTAATCCAGGTTTCTGCGCTAAACCCAACATGTGATATATGTTCGTTTAACTGAATATTTAGTTCTTGTTCTATGTTTGTTTTGTTCTTCAAGGATATTTTTCTTTTGGCATCCACTATAAAATGATAACTATTGGCATTTCTTATGGTCATTCTATTGCCATAGGTAATGGAATGTTTTGTTTTAGCGATGGGCTTGAATAAATTCGTATCTAAGTCTGGCGAAACGTTTATAGTGTGTGCATTTTGAGGGGTGTTAGGAGCAAAAAAGATGGCATATTTCCCGATTTCGGGGCCAAACCACATCCGGCCTTCGCCTCCAAGTTTGGTAAGATTGTTTAATGAAGATCCTTTGCCCATTAAGCCTCTGTTAAAATATCCCAGGCTTCTACCATTTATTCCTTTTGTAGTGCTCGTGAATATTCTCCCTTGATAAGCCCCGGATGCCGCAATCATAGCATCTCCATCCTGCAGTATGGTTAAGTCTTCCACGGATTCCAATAGTTTTAAATCCTCCCTGAAAGTAGTAATTGCAGATTGTTTATTGCATCCAATTGCGACAAGTGATAATAGTGTTAAAATCAAAGTTTTCATAAGCCAATTTAATCTGGTAATCATTAATAGAATTCTGATTGAGAATTTTTATAAAGGATATTTTTCGAATAGTATGAATTATAATAAGTGTCCCTATTTTTCAATTACCCCCGGAATTGTTTCAGATACCCCCGTCCTCCTCTCACAAATATCTGTACATTGTTTTATCGATACCAAATATTCATATATAAATTTTGTTTTCAAAACTAAAAGACATTTCTTTGTGTTCAAATATGAATATAGAATTTATATATCAAAATTAAATAAGGGGTTTAGACTTGAGTTATTTGAGTTTATTTAACGAAATTAGAAGGAATCACACTAAGCAGCGCAGCATGGAACAAGCAAATGTTATAACGTTAGAAAAGAAAAATAGAGTCGGTTATGTTATTGTTAACCGTCCTAAAGCGAATTGCTACGAAATAAATTTTCATAAACAATTGAACGCTTGTCTCGATCAAGCCAATGCTGATAATGAAGTAAAGGTGATAGTTGTAAAAAGTGCCTTGGAGAAGTTCTTTTGTGCTGGTGCTGATATAAAAGTTTTTGAAGCCAACACGGTAGAGGAAAACAAAGAGATGGTGGTAAACGCACAAATTGCGGCCAACAAATTATCAGAAAGTAAAAAGATAACCATTGCAGCCATTAGTGGTCACGCATTGGGCGGAGGACTGGAACTGGCCATGGCTTGCGACCTGCGTCTGGCTGCAGAAGGAAACTACTTCCTCGGTCTGCCTGAAATTAAACTTGGACTTATTCCCGGCAATGGAGGTTCGCAACGACTGATTCGTTTAATTGATAAAAGTAAAGCCTTAGAGTTATTGATAACAGGAGATAATATTGGGCCTCAGGAAGCTTTTGATATTGGCCTGATGAATCATCTTTATAAGAAAGAAGAATTTGCTGATAAGGTGGAAGCTTATGCCGAGAAACTGGCCAAAGGACCGCTTGAAGCAATGGCAGCGGTAAAAATATGTGTCAATAAAGGATTGGAAATGTCTTTAGAGGACGGATTGAAATTGGAAAGTGAAATGGTAGAACCATTATATAACTCGGATGACGCCAGAGAGGGCAACCGGGCTTTTGTAGAAAAACGTGACCCCAGATTCAAATAAGCGACTATCTAACAATAGATGTATAACGCTTAAATATCAAAAACGTGGAAATAAAAAACTACAATTGTTACATTAACGGAGAGTGGATAGAGAAAAGTGTAGGTGAAAAGATTGAAGTAGAAAATCCTGCAACAGGTGAGATGTTTGCAGCCATTCATGTAAGCACCATTGAAGAAACGCAGCACGCCTTAGAATCGGCTGAGAAAGCGCAGTTTGCCTGGCAAATGTTACCCGCCAATGCGCGCGCACAATGGTTATACAAAATAACCGATCAGCTGGAAGAGGAGAAAGATCACTTTGCGAAACTATTGGTGATGGAGCAGGGAAAAACCCTAGCCGAAGCTTATGGCGAAGTGGCAGATACCATTCGTTATATCAACTATTCGGCTGAAGCTGGACGAAGAATTCAGGGGGCTGTCTTTCCCTCCGATTTACCCAATGAGCATCTTTCGATTCACAAAGTGCCTTTTGGTGTTACGGTGGGATTAATGGCTTTTAACTATCCATTGGCTTTAATCGGTCGTGAAATCGGTCCTGCTTTGATAACGGGAAACACCATGGTAATTAAACCATCTGAACAGACGCCTGTGACAGCTGCGGAATTTTGTCGAATCGTTCACAAAGTGGGATTACCAAAGGGAGTTATCAACATGGTTGTTGGTTACGGTCACACAGTTGGCGCTCACCTGGTTGAAAACCCAATTACCAAATTGGTTTCAATGACGGGAAGCACCTGTGCCGGTCAAGCCATTTATAAAGGAGCTTCTGAAAATGTTGCCGGACTTGTTTTAGAGTTAGGTGGGAAAGCCCCGTTTATGGTAATGGATGATGCAGAAATTGATAAGGCAGTTGAAGCAGCTGCGATCTCTCGTTATGCCAATTGCGGTCAGGTTTGTATTTGTAACGAAATGGTATTTGTGCACGAAATGGTTGCCGATGAATTTACGGATAAGCTGATTAAGCGTATCCAAAAAATAAGAGTAGGCGACCCGATGACCGACGTGGACATGGGACCAAGCCTAAGTGCAAAGGCGCTGGAAAGAATGGATGGAATAGTAAAAGAAAACGTGGCACAAGGTGCCGAACTGGTTTTAGGAGGCAAACGCCCTACAGGAGCCCAATTCGAAAGAGGTAACTGGTACGAGCCAACTTTGCTAACAGATGTAAAGCCCGACCATGCGACAGTACAAGAGGAAGTTTTTGGACCTATCCTACCCATTGTTAAGGTTTCGGGATTCGAAGAAGCCAAAGAATTGTTGAATAAACGTGATGATAGCCTATCGTGTTATTTATATACGCAGAATCATAAAAATATTATGCGTTCCATTCAGGAATTCCAGATAGGAACCATTTTTATCAATAAACCCATAGTAGGTTATATCCAAGGGTTCCATTCAGGACATAAAAAGTCAGGAATCGGCGGTGAAGATGGTATTTATGGAATAGAGCAATACTTGCAAAAGCGAACAATATATATGAACTATGACTAACAGGCAGTTTATAGTTGGCAGTGAGTAACAAGTAAAGAAGGCTCTTCGCTTTGGCCATGAGGACTAGGTGAAGTACTATTGCGCAGCAATAGGGATTTATATAATATGCGGATCAAGAGTTGAACCCTTTCAGGGTACCCCGACTACATGATTATGTATCCAAGGGTTTCACCCGTGGTTATTCATAAAAAACCCCATTCGGTTTTTTTTATGAGGCTTGATTATATCTTTCTTGATATAAGAATTTATATAAATCAACCACGAAGTGGTTAAACTTTGAATAACCCTGGGTGAAACCCAGGGAAAAAAGGCAATGGAATCACAACCCTGAATGGGTTGAACTTTTATTCTAACCCTTGATTCGAATATAATAATAAGCGGTATTGCAAAAAGAATATTTAATTAACAATAGCTATGCAAAAAACATCTATCCAACAAATTATCCTTGCCCTTATGGTAAGTATGTTTGTTTTAACGGCATGGTCGCAACCGAATACTACTTTTGCCAAGCAAGAGGGTAAGGACAGGGTTCGTGACCTGAGTGGAATGAAATGGAAGTTTAAAATGATGCTTCCGGGAGAAGGAGTTAAAAAAGGATTACACAAACTACCTTCAGAGGATATTGAAACATTGGTATGGAACAATGCAAGAGTTCCTGGTGATGTGTATACGGATTTATGGAAAGCCGGTGTTATTGATGACCCATATTTTGGCCGTAATAATGTGAAGGCTCAATGGGTACAGCAATATGAGTGGTGGTATTCGTATCAATTTGATATGAAAACCCTGCCTGAAGACGAAATTGTAGAGCTTGTTTTCGAGGGGGTTGACTACAGTTGCGAGGTTTGGTTGAACGGTCATTGTCTGGGTAAACATGAAGGTGTATTTTCAAAGTTTTCTTTTGATATAACTAAGGCTTTACGGACCCATCCATGGGATGCCCAAAAAGGAAGGAACATGTTGATGGTGAAATTAGATCCGCCGCCACAGGTTAATGCCTTTGTAGCTGGAAAAAAAACACCTTGGTTTGGTGATTATACCAGGGATCTGACTCCAATTGGCATCTGGAGACCCGTGAAAATGGTACAAACAGGCAAGGTTCGTTTTAAGGATGTTTATGCCCATCAACAACTTAATAAAAATGGTTCGGCAGATGTTAACCTTGAAATAGAGGTTGAAAATACTTCTGATCAACCCAGAGAAATGACTTTTGAGGCCGCTCTTAACGGTAAGAACTTTAAGATGAAGGAAATAAAAGTTGAATTTACAAAAACTATTAAGCCAGGGGTTAGCAAAGTGGAAAAAAACATCCATTTGGCTAAACCAATGCTTTGGTGGCCATGGGACCTGGGTGATCAAAACCTTTACGTAGCTGATTTATCTGTTAAAGAAGGAAAAACGAATCATGATTTTAACAAAACGGTCTTCGGAATCCGCGAGGTAACCATGAAGTGGAACCCCGGCTTCAAAAAAGATGTGGATGTAACTTATCCTCGTTCAACGTATATCAATGGTAAATTTCATTTCATCCGTTCAGCCTGTTGGGGTGGACCACCGGATATCTTTGTGGGAAGAACGAATCCGGCAGAATACAGGAAATTGATTAAAATGGCTAAAGAAGCCAATATGAATAACATCCGTATTTTTGGATGGCACCCACCTGAAATTCCTGAGTTCTACCAGTATTGTAACGAAATGGGTATGACCATCTGGCAAGATATGATTCCATTGGGGACAGGAAATATTCCTTCCGATGAGGAAAGCCTTGGTGCAATTTTTAATGAAGGTGTGAAAGTGGTGAAAGAAAGAAGGAACCACCCATCGCTTATCATGATGGAAGGTGGTGAAGAAATGTTGTTCCGTACCCGCGACCCACATTTTGGACGTAAGTTCCTGGAGCGGTTAGGAGATTCACTTCAAGCGCATGTTGATCTGCCATATGTGCCGGATTCACCGATGACTGACCCGGTTGCTCAGGAAGCTGGTTTTAAACCTAAAGAAGCGGTACATGCCTTGCGTTATTTCTACGAAATGGGACGTTGGTTGCACGAAGACTGGTACCAGACGCATTGTGATGGCTATCCTATCGTACCGGAGTTTGCGATTACTTCAGTTCCTTCTGTTGAAAGTCTGAAGAAGTTTATTCCAGAGAACGAGATGTGGCCTCCGGGACTAAGCTGGGGACACCACTGGGCCGATTTAACCCGTCTTCGTATGCAAAACTGGGATGTTTTTGGAAGCGAAATGAAAGGTTCATTGGAAGAGTTTGTAAATGCAACCCAAGATGCACAAGGAATTATCTTCCAAAATGGTATTGAACACTTCCGTCGCGATAAGCCTAATTTGAGTGGTATTGCACTTTGTCACTATATTACATATTGTCCGGATATGAAGTGGGGAATCGTAGATAACTATCAGGAAGCTAAGCGTTCTTATTATCTGGTTCAAAAAGCTTACCAGCCCTTATTAGTGAATTTTGAATTCAAAAAACGTCGTTGGGATAACAAGGAGCCATTTGTAGGTAACATCTGGGTGGTTAACGACTTATACGAAGAATTCAAGGATTGTAAAATAAAGTTCGAGATGACAGATGAGTCCGGTAAGGTATTGTCAACAAAAGAATTTGAGGTAGCAAAAATTGATGGGAACAGTGCCAAATCGTTCTTTGCTATTGAAGAGGAAGTATTAAAAACTGTAAAGGATAAATTCCATGTAAACCTGGAGTTAATCAACAAAAAAGGTGAGATGATTTCTAAAAACGATTATTTCTTCCTGATTGGCGACCAGGAAGCTGCCAGAAAGAAATATAATGCCTGGAAGGACGAACGTGTAAAACAAGAAAACCTGCACGGTCGTTATGGTTCGTACTATCACTTCTTTGAAGAATTTACTGAGCAAGGGGGCAAAAAATACGAAAGCGGAACGCAAACACCTAGAGCAATAGGGTTTTAGCAGGCATTCTCCAGTAAGTAGTTGTTAATATGTAAAATATGGTTCATGGTTCTTCCCTTGACGATGAGGTCGGGGGAAGTACTTCATCACAGATGGAGGAATGGGGGTGATTGCCCTGGGCTCATCCTAATCATAATACCGACGCATCACTATGGAGTTAATCATATGCAATAACTTTGTGTCGTCATTCTGTCGAACAGGTAGGGAATCGCTACCAATCGTATTTTTTTAAAAAAACATTATTTGAACCCTATATAGGATGTCAAACAGCCACGCTTACACCTTAATCTATATCAAAACAATTATATAATGAACAACAATAACATACAATTAAAAGGAATTACCTGGAACCACAGCCGTGGATTTACTTCCATTGTGGCCTGTGCCCAGCGATTTTCTGAACTTCATCCGGGAGTAGAAATTTCATGGGAGAAACGCTCATTGCAAGCTTTTGCGGATGAACCCATTGACAAACTGGCCGAACGTTATGATTTTTTAATCATCGACCACCCTTGGACAGGCTTTGCGGCCCGTACAAAAGTAATCATTCCATTAAGCGATTTCTTAACCAAAGAGTACATAGAAGATCAGGCAGCTAATTCAGTTGGTAAATCCTACGAGAGTTATAATTTCAGCGGTAAGCAATGGGCATTGCCAATCGATGCGGCTACCCCTGTGGCTGCCAGTCGTCCTGATTTATTCAAAAAAGAAGGCCTGGAACTCCCTAAAACCTGGGATGATTTAGTGGTGTTGTCAAAAACAGGAAAAGTAGCAATACCAGGAATCCCTCAGGATACCTTGATGAGCTTTTATATGGTGTGCTCAAACTTAGGCGAAGATGTATGCGTAAGTGAAGATAAGGTAATTTCGGATGAAGTAGGTATTAAAGCTTTACATATGCTGCGCGATTTAGGCAAAAACATTAAAGCAGAGAATTTTGACTTCAATCCAATTAAGGTCTACGAAAAAATGACCTTGACAGATGATTACTTATACAGTCCTTTTGCTTATGGTTACACCAACTATTCTCGCAGAGGTTACGCCCGCACACTTTTGAAATTCCATGATATGGTTGAGATTGACGGTGTTGGATTAATCACTACTTTAGGAGGAACAGGACTGGCGGTTTCTGGCAAGTGTAAACACCAGGAAATGGCTGTTAAATTTGCCGAGTATGTAGGCTCTCCAGAAACCCAAAAAGGAATATTCTTTGCCAATGGCGGACAGCCAGGACATAGGGCGGCTTGGTTAGACGAGCAAAACAACGCGGATACGATGGACTTTTTCAAAGATACTTTGCCTGCCTTAGATCGGTCTTTTTTACGTCCACGTTACCATGGCCATATGTACTTTCAGGATAGAGCAGGAGCTCCTATTCGTGAGTACATGATGAATGGCGGTGATGAAGTGAAGTTACTGGCAGAGTTGAACGGTTTATACAAGATATCACTTGGAATTAGTTAACTTAGTCTTCAGTCCACAGTAGGCAGTCAACAGTCTATTTACAAACGACAACTGAAAAATGTAAGCTATGGGTTTCAGACAACTAATTGTATATCAAAAGGCATTGAGTTTAGCGATGGAGGTATTTGATATTACGAAAAGTTTTCCCGCTGAAGAAAAGTATTCTATGACTGACCAGATTCGTCGTTCTTCTAGGTCTGTATGTGCAAATATTGGAGAAGCCTATCGGAAACGTAAATATCCGAAACATTTCGTAAGTAAATTATCGGATTCTGATAGTGAAAATACGGAAACACAGGTTTGGTTGGATTTTGCTTTGGAATGCAAATACATCAATCTGGAAACTTATAACTCGTTAAATTCAAGATGCGAAGAAGTTGGAAGGATATTGAATTACCTAATGAATAATCCAGGTAAATTCCAATAAAAGGTATTTCCTGACTGAAGACTGAGAACTGAAGACTGTGGACTAATAAAGCATTAAATAAATAAAAATGAAACTACCCCTACGCGGAATAACCGTATTAGAATTCGCACAATTTATGGCAGGGCCTTCGGCAGGATTAAAAATGGCCGATTTAGGTGCCCGTGTTATAAAAATTGAACGTCCGGGCACAGGTGAAGCTGGCAGACAAATAGCGATTAAGAACTTGTTTATCGACGAAAGCAGTATGGTTTTTCATACCGCTAACCGAAATAAACAGTCGTATGCTGCCAATCTGAAAGATCCGCAAGATTTAGAAAAAGTTAAAAAGCTAATCGCCCGTGCAGATGTGATGACGCACAATTTTCGACCTGGGGTGATGGAGAAGATTGGGCTGGATTATGACACGGTTGCAGCCATCCATCCCAAGATAGTTTATGGGGTGGTGAGTGGTTATGGTCCGAAAGGCCCATGGGCAAAAAAGCCAGGACAGGATTTATTGATTCAGTCCTTATCGGGTTTTGCCAATTTATCGGGTAACCAAGATGATAACCCAACCGCAAGTGGTCTTGCAACATCGGATATATTTACGGGAGCTCATCTGGTACAGGGCATTTTAGCGGCACTAATTCAACGCACAAAAACTGGCAAGGGAGCTAAAGTTGAGGTGAGTTTGTTGGAATCTACCCTTGATATCCAATTCGAGGTGATTACAACCTATCTGAATGATGGCAATACACTTCCTGTGCGAGCTAAACAACGAAGTGCCCATGCTTATATTGATGCTCCATATGGAACGTACAAAACCAAAGACGGACATATTGCTTTGGCATTGATCCCACTGGATGCGCTTTTTAAATCCATGGATTTGATATTGCCGGATGAATGGAGAGAAAGGAGCTCCTGGTTCGAAAAGCGAAACGAAATTATGGCCTACCTCGCAAACGAACTTGCTCAAGAAACCACAGCCCACTGGCTGGGGATTTTTGAACCTTTGGATTTTAAGTGCTCCGACGTATATACGTACGAAAAATTGTTAAACCACCAAGGTTATAAAGCATTGCAGATGGACCAGAAAGTGGAAACCAGCGATGGTTTAACAATGAAAACAACCCGTTGTCCGATTCGAATCGATGGAGAAAGGATTTTTAACCGTAAATCAGCTCCAAAACCAGGTGAGGATAATGTGATTATTGAAGAAGAATTTAATCTTTAGTCTTCCGTACGCAGTCTTCGGTCTTCAGACTTCTTTTGACTATCGACTGCCTACTGCTTACTGCCGACTGTAGACTTTAAAAAAAATGGATACAAAAAACAAACCCCTTAGCGGCACATTAGTCATCGACTTTAGCCAATACCTGTCGGCTCCTTCAGCGAGTTTGCGCTTAGCCGATTTGGGTGCCAGGGTAATTAAAATAGAACAGCCCGAAAAGGGAGATTTAAGTAGAGAATTGATTTTCTCTAACTTGACTGTCAATCGCCAGTCTACCATGTTTATGGCTGTGAATAGAAACAAACAAAGCTATGTTGCGAGCCTGAAAATAAATGAAGAACGCAGGAAGGTTTACAAGTTAATTGAACGGGCAGATGTGGTCATTCACAATTTCCGTCCGGGCGTAGCCGAGCGATTAGGTATTGATTACGAAACCATAAAAGGTATCAATTCAAAAATTATTTATGCCGAGCTTTCCGGTTACGGAAAAGAAGGCGTTTGGAAAGATAAACCGGGTTTGGATTTGCTGATTCAGTCTATCTCGGGATTGACGCAACTGAACGGAAATGATGGTGCTGGACCGGTTCCAATTGGTTTGGCTGTGGTCGATATCTTGTCGGGAGCCCACTTGTGCCAAGGGATCTTAGCTTGTTTATATCGCAAGATAACGACAGGGGAAGGGGGGCGTGTTGAGGTCAGTATGCTGGAGTCTGCTTTAGAGTACCAGTTCGAATCTATCACGGCTTTCTTCCGCGATGGAGGAGAGCCGACTATCCGACCTAAGAACAACTCAGCACATGCTTATCTGGGAGCACCTTATGGGATTTACCCTACGCTTAACGGATTTATCGCATTGGCCATGGGACAAATCCCGCATTTAGGAGAGTTGCTGGGCTGTGATGCTTTACTGCCGTATACCAAAGTGGATGAATGGTTTACTAAACGGGATGAAATAAAGAATATTTTAGGACAGCACCTAAGTTCTAAAAACACTGCCGACTGGTTAGCCGTGCTTGAACCAGCTGATATTTGGTGTGCAGAGGTAATGGATTGGAAAACGCTGTTTGACACGGAAGCATTCAAGATTTTGGAAATGATTCAGGAAGTAAATATGGGCGATGGTTTTAGCTACAACACCACCCGTTGTCCTATCTCCATCAATGATGAGTTTTTAACTTCAGAAAAGGGATGTGCAGAATTGGGAGAAGATAATCAGGAGATTCAAGAAGAATTTACTTTATAATGACATTTTGAGGTTCTTCCCTTTCCCCAAGACTTGCGGGAGGGGGAAGCACTATTGCGCAGCAATAGGGATGGGGGTTGACATGATTATTATAAACCTAGACCAGCTCAAATTAATAACCACGCTTGTTTTCTCTAAAAAACACGTTACATTTTCACCAAAAACACGTGTGTTTTTTCAAAAAAGACGTGTGTTTTTTTCGACCTTCCAGAATTCATAAACATGGGGACACGTGCGATATGAAGATATTGTCAAATTTCAAGTTTAATTATTACCAATATATTTATAGCTTGGTTCTCTATTTCTTAAAAAAAACTCTCTGAAATCCACTATTATTGCATTAATCGCTTTATGTTTTGTGGCCTGTAACCAACCTACACAACAAACGCCTCAACAGGTATTGCGTAATGTTGAACTTTTTGAATGGACAGATAGTATTACTCCGCAAAAGATAACCGAATTAATAGAACACTTTGCTTCGTTAAAAAACGAAATTGATGTCATTCAGGATTTTGAATATGGAACTGATGTAAGTGTTGAATGGTTATGCAAAAAAAATATCCAATGTTTTATTGTAACATTCGATTCTGAAAAAGGACGAGACGCATATCTTTCTCATCCCGAACATAAAATATTTGGTGATTCTGTTACACCTTGGTTTAAAAATGTGCTGGTCGTAGATTATATAATTCAAAATTAGATAGAGAATTGATTTCGACAACCAAAGCAATTATTGTCGTATAGTTAATTCATGAGAGCATCACATGGTGCAATGCGTGGACGGAAAGGTTAGAGGATTCCCAACGATTCTCTGATCATACTAACCGTACTTAAAATTTCTCTTTCAATTTCTTCGGCAGAAACCAACTTTCGCATTTGAGAAGTTAAGGTGGATACAGCCAAAACGGCTATTACCTCATTTCTCATGTTAAAAACAGGCGCTGAAAAATCGGTGATTCCTTCGGTAAGCATGCTTTTATTGCTGACACATGGTTTCCCTTTTATTTGAAGTAATTCTGCTTGCAACTCTTTTTTTTCAGCGGCTTTCATGGATTGATAATCATCGCACAAAGACAAAATTTGATTTTTCTTTTGTTCTTCCAAATTTGCCAGAGTCACTTTACCTGATATGGTTTTTTCCAATGGAAATAAACTGCCAATTTCAACAGATAATGAAACTGGGGTTTGACTCTGAACCTGTGCAATAACCATCAGTTTGTTGTGATGCAGTACGCTCAAGTGAACGGATTGGTTAATGCAGTAAGACAAATTACGCATATGCATTTCCGATGCTCTGACCATGGTGTCAACAGGAGAGTGGTGATGGGCTAATTGAAACAATCGGAGCGTTAAGTTATATTTTACCGAAGATGGGTCTTTGACAATGTATCCCCTTTTTTCAAGGTTTACCAGCATTCGGTATATCTCGTTTGGTTTTCGGTCTATTCCGGTGGCAATTTCCAATTGCGATTGTGGAACAGATTGAGCCGATAAAAATTCTAATATATCTAATCCCTTATCAAGAGCAGGAGCATCATATTTAGTCATAACGATAAAATTAATTCAATGTGCAAATTGATTAAAAATCCTTTCTGTTTGTCGGAAATGTAAGTGGTAGAAATACAGTTGTTAATAGCGATGTTTAGTTCGTGTCTATGTGAATCTAACTCGTTAATTATTCTGAATTTCAAAATAGGGGTGCATTTTGTTGTTTTTACACCCATGCAAATATAAAAAATAAGTTCATATTTGAAGTTGAGTAAGGACATTTATAATTGGTTAAGCTAAAAATTTAAATAAAATGAAGAAGATTATTTACCTTTTTTTAATAATGCTACCCGCATTGTTGTGGGCACAGCCCGGAACCATTAATTCTCATACCGAGAATAGTCAGGTGGTTCGTGATTTAGGCGGACATCATTGGAAAATGAAGATGATGTTACCCGGAGAAGGAGTAAAGGAAGGATTGCATGAAGTTCCACCTGCAGATATTGAGACCAACTTTTGGAACCCGGCTTATGTTCCGGGCGATGTTTATACCGATTTATGGAAGTGTGGGGTTATTGACGACCCTTATTTTGGAAGAAACAGTGTTAGGGCGCAATGGGTTCAACAATACGAATGGTGGTACGCTTACCAGTTTAATGTAACTGAAGATATCACAAACCAGGTTGTTCGTATCGTTTTTGAAGGCGTGGATTATAGTTGCGATGTGTATTTGAATGGTACTCATTTGGGGAGTCATACGGGCGCGTTTTCTTCCTTTTCGTTTGATGTAAATGATGTGTTGAGAGTATCTAAGAAAAACATTGCCAGCAAAAATATGCTGATGATAAAGCTCAATCCTCCACCAAAGGTAAATGCTAAGGTGGCCGGATTAAAAACACCTTGGTTTGGTGATTATTGGAGAGACTTGATCCCATTTGGGATAAGCCGTTCGATCAAAATGGTTTCTACCGGTAAAGTTCGTATTCAGGATACCTATGCAAATACTACACTTAACAAGGATGGTACCGCGGATGTGAATATGGAAGTAGAGGTTGAGAACACAACAAACGAACCCAAAGAAATGACTGTGATTGCTTCGGTTCAAGGCAAGAACTTTGAATCGAAAGCTATAACTGCAGAAATAACGCAGCTGGTTCAACCGGGTAAACATAAAATCAAGAAAAATGTCCACATTAAATACCCTCAGCTTTGGTGGCCTTGGGATTTAGGCTTACCCAATTTGTATACGGCTAAGGTGTCGTTGAAAGAAGGCAAGGTAAACCACGACGCCAACGAAATTACATTCGGTATTCGCGAAGTAACATCAAAATGGAACCCCGGTTTTAAAAAAGGAGTTGATGTAAGCTTTCCTCGCTCGACTTATATAAACGGTAAGTTTCATTTTATCCGTTCCGCTTGCTGGGGAGGACCACCGGATATTTTTGTGGGAAGAACAAACCCGGCAGAGTACAAAGAGCTGATTCGGTTGGCTAAGGAAGCCAACTTGAATAATATCCGGATTTTCGGATGGCATCCGCCTGAGATTCCCGAGTTTTATGAGTATTGTAACGAGATGGGGATGACGGTTTGGCAAGATATGATTCCGCTGGGAACGGGTAATATTCCGCAGGACAGAAAAGGAATTAACAGAATCATGCAAGAGGCCGCATCGGTTATTAAAGAACGTCGCAATCATCCATCTTTAATTATGATGGAAGGTGGTGAGGAAATGTTGCTTCGTACGCAGGACGCGCATTTTGGGCGTGCTTTCCTGGAAGAGCTGGGCGATACGTTGCAGAGTTATGTAAATCTGCCTTATGTGCCGGATTCGCCCTTGACATGCGAAGTTTCCAGAGAAGCGGGTTACAAACCTAAGGAGGCTAAGCATGCCCTGGCTTATTTTTACGGCATGGGGCGATGGCTAATGGAAGATTGGTTCAGAACACTGGATTATCCCATAATACCTGAATTCGCCATTACTTCGGTTCCTAACGTGGAGAGCTTGAAGAAGTTTATCCCTGAAAACGAAATGTGGCCTCCCGGGTTGAGCTGGGGACACCATTGGGCCGACCTGGACAGGTTGCGAATGCAAAATTGGGATAGCTTTGGAGATGAAAAATTGGGCTCGTTACAGGAATTTGTAGATGCTACGCAGGATGCGCAGGGAATGATTTTCCAATATGGAGTCGAATATTTAAGAAGACATAAGCCTAACTTAAGTGGCATTTCACTTTGCCACTGGATTACTTACTGGCCCGATATGAAGTGGGGCATTATCGATAACTATCAACAGCCTAAGCGTTCGTATGAGTTTGTGAAACGTTCGTACCAGCCATTATTGGTGAACCTGAACTTCGAAAAACGACGTTGGCACAAAGAGGAATCCTTTCAAGCTGAGATTTGGGTGGTAAATGATTTGTATAAAACTTTCGATAAGAGTACGGTTGAGTTAGAAATCAATGATGAAAAGGGGAATGTTATCAAGTCATCAAAATATGATGTTAGTGAAGTAACTGAAAACAGTGCTAAAAAGTTCTTTGATGTGGAGGCTGATGTATTGTCGAAAGTGGAGAAGCAGTTTATGGTTCATTTAAAAATGAAAGATAAGTCAGGAAAAACCATTTCTGCCAACGAGTATCTGTTTTTAATTGGCGACCAGAAAAAAGCATCGGCTCAATTCAAAGAAATGGGCGAAGAGTCACGTAAGCGAACTGGTGAATTTACCTATGGTAACTACTTCCGCTTCTTCGAAGATATGGGACGCAAAAATGGGAAAGATTACGAAAGTGATACAGAACACCCAAGAGCGACGGAGTATGAGAAAAAGTAGTTTCTAAAAGAATATGTTAAATTAAAAGCACCCATGAAGTAAATACCTTATGGGTGCTTATTTGTATGGCACTATATCTTTTCTGTAACTTGTGATATGCGTTTATAGTAAGTGCCTTCAATGCTTTGTTATGTATATTTCATGCTTACTTATTTTTAATTTCATGCGTTAAACCCATGAGTTGATGACAGCTACATATGAAGCTGTTCTTTTGTGAATCGCTAATTCAGCAATACATATTTTTCCAAATGAAAAGAAACTAAAATTTACAGATATTCATTTAACTGTGTTGGTTTCCTGTTAGATGGACGTTTGGGTTATCGGATGGCACCATATAGAATCCATTTTGCCCCCTGTAATAGTATTTATGATTGTATAGTTTTATAACGCAAATTTTAAGCGAGATAATACTTCAGGGAGGAAATGATCATGATAAAAACTACATTAAAAAAAATTACTGTTGGCTTAATGTTTATTTGTTTTTCGGGTATAACCTTAGCCCAGGATTGGAACGATATCCCGGTGCCTGCAGATGCCGGAGAAGGTAACCGGTGGCAGGTTCAGGATGAAGTTTCCGATGATTTTAACTACACTTTTGAGGCAGCAAGTTCCCTAACTACCATCAATAACAAGTGGACCAACTTCTATCATAACAGCTGGGATGGTCCAGGGACAACCTACTGGCAATACGACCATGTTTCGGTGGATGGCAGTGACCTCGTGGTTCGGGCATCCAGAAACCCAAGCACTGCCAAGATGGGAGTTCCTGGAATAAACGCAGCTTGTATCACCTCAACCAACCGGGTAAAATATCCTGTTTTTGTAGAGGCCAGTATTAGCGTGGCAGATATCGTGTTGGCTTCGGATGTTTGGTTGCTAAGTGCCGATGATACACAGGAAATAGATATTATAGAATGTTATGGTGGTGCCGATGAGGGTAATGGTTTCTTTGCTAAATTTATTCATATGAGCCATCATTCTTTTATCCGAAATCCTTTCACGGATTATCAACCCACCGATAACAACAGTTGGTGGCAAAAAGATGGAGTTACCAGTTGGGGCGAATACTGTTGGAACAGCGGTACAAGAAAATATGTACGGGTTGGGGTTAACTGGATCAGTCCGTTCCATTTTGAGTATTATGTGGATGGTGAACTGCAAAGGGTATTATACGATAAGGCCTTTGCTACAAAAAAAGCAGGCACTTGGTATTATACCTATCCAACCATGACCAACGGGGTATTGGATAAAGATGGAGGGTATCAAAAAGTCATTCAGCATTCAACCAGCACAAACTATGAGTTTAGCAGATTAGAAGCTGCCAGTAACACATCGTCAGTTAGTGTCATTGATCCATATGAGTACCAAAACGGTAACGGTTTCACCAAGGAGTTGGATATTATCATTAACGTAGAATCGCAGGACTGGCATGTAAATGCCGGCAGAACACCCACAGATGCGCAATTGAACAACCCGGCCAAAAATACCATGAAAGTGGATTGGATTCGGGTCTGCAAACCTGTACAGAAAACAGGGGTAAAACTTACCAAAAAGAACAGCCTGCGTTTATTTCCCAATCCGGTAAAAAACGATTTATTTATAGAGAAAGAGAGCGGTGACAAATTTGAGAAAGTTCAGGTTTTATCAATGACAGGAACAGTTTTGTATGAAGAAGCAGTAAACCCTGATCAAAACAATTACCGGATTGATGTTAGCTTTCTATTGCCGGGTATGTATATTATCAATCTGGAAGGTAAGATAAGGGCAACGCAGGTTTTTGTGAAGGTTTGAGTGTGTTTTGGGAAATGAAAATACCTGAAATTCTTGTGGGTTTCATACTTTCACCGATATTAATACGTGTGCAATCATGGTAATTAAAGCTGAACAATTTGATTGGCATAATGCAGTACATTTTGTTTTCGTGAAACCATAAAAACGATATCAACTTTATTTTTACTTTTGGCGATAATATATTTGATATCTTCTTCATCTAATGAAGAGAAAACTTCATCCAGGATTAAAATTTTAGGTTGGTAGATAAAAGCTCTCAGGAAAGCTACTTTTTGTTTCTGCCCATCAGAAAGGTTGATGCCGTCTTTACCAATAACCCAGTCCAGGTGCGATGTATCTTTTAAGCCAATAAACTGAATAAATTCTTTCTCTAAATTCGGGGAAATTGTGCAGCCGCTGTATTCTATGTTTTGACGGATACTGCCGTTAACCATTAAGCTGTCGGTACCCAGGTACAAACAAAGTTTCCTTTTTTGCGCAAGGTTCAAATCGCTCTTGCCATTAAATAGTATTTGCCCTTGGGTAGGCGCATAAAACTGGGGAATAAGGTTTAATAAGCTTGTTTTCCCCGAACCCGTTTTCCCTCTGACGCCAACGATATCACCTTTTTTAAATTCGTAGTTTAAGTTTTTAAATACCGACCTTTCGTCATCGGGGTATGAAAAACTTACGTTTTGAAAGCTGACATTTTCTATTTGATCAGCCTTATCTTTTATCTCCTGTTCTGATCCAACTTCTTCATCTTCATCAAGCAAATGGAATATTTTTTTAGTGCTCACCAAAGCAACATGCAGTTGCCCCCAAGCCTGAGCTACCTTTTTTACAGGTTTGTATGCGGTTTTAACCAGGTATAAAAAGAATACGATGTCGCCTAAAGTACTATCGCCCTGCGCTAATTTATAGGTGTAAAAAATGTAAACCACGGACAAAACAATCATACCCAGAAAATCGCTGCCGGGATTCAAGGCAAACTTTAGTTTAATAAGCTTAAGGTTGTGTTTGTAATTTTCTACTACCAAATTATTAAAGGCTTCCACTTCCTTGTCTTCCTTTTTATAAGACTTGACTAGTTTTATTCTGTTAATTTTTTCTTCTAAGTAAGCCGTATAATCACCAACGTTATCTGTTATTTTCTTACTTACCTTTTTTATATGTTTTGTTATTCTGTCTATCAGGATTAGTGAAAGCGGGAAATAAATGATGGTGAACAACGACAATTCCCAGCTCATATAAAACATAACCGGAATAAATATGAGCAGGTATATGGATACCCGGGCTACTTCAATCAATAAATCAATAATTTCGTTTAATGTTGCAACATCATAGGTTATTCTGGAGACAACATCGCCTGTTTTATTTTTATGAAAGAAAAAATAGGGTAGACGTACTACTTTAGCATAGATATCGGACTTAAAATGAAGAAGTATTTTCTGTGTGGCAGCATTCATAAATACCCTTCGCAAATAGTTAAACAAAGACAATAAAAAATACAGCCCTACAAATATCAGGCATAACATTAACATGCCCTCTAATATTTCATCCTGACCTTTAAGAGTTTTATTAAATATTTTTATTTTTTCATCGGTAATTGGGTTTTTAATACTGTATTTTGCCGGTAGTTTCATGTTTTTAAGAACACCATCAGCAAACGTTCCCGAGAATTTGTCAATCAAATCAATCAGGAATTTAAGCATCGAACCAGTAAACAATTCCACAATTCCCATTAAAAGCGTAGCAAGTACCCCAAGGGAAATAAGTTTTTTTTGTTTTGCTATATATTTAAATAGTCTTCGAGAATTGCTTTGCATTTTTTAGTTATTTGTAAATACCGATTCTTGTTGCACAAATGTATATTCTTTTTTGATAGAGATAGTTTGCCAGGTTTCGTTACCTGAAGCCATTACAGGAACAACTAGTCTCCTTGCCCATAAATGAGGGCGTAACGAATTTTGATTGTCAATTTTATGGTCATCAGGGATGAATTCAGCATGCCGGTTGACCGACATTATATGGATGCCTCTTTCGCGTAATTCACCAACCGTGGTTATTTGCGGTAAGTCCCTGATATCGGCATAATCGACTATTCTGCCCGACTCTCCCAAATGGGTTAAGCCTACTGCTGCTACAGCGCCAATTATTCCGTCATTGGTTCCTCCATGTCCGGAGAGATGAATGCCTTTGGCGGCTACCTTGGCTTCTGCCTGCGTGGTTTTTACTCCCGTACATTTTATGCCAAAACGAATTAAAGCACTTAAATCATCATCTTCAGAAGCCACACAGAAACCCGGGTCGCTGCCTTCAAAAAAATGATTAAGGATATGTGCTATTCCTCTTTGAATCAAAGTTTCCCGATACGTTTCATCTGGCGCTTCAATTACACAACATAGAGATGAGTTATGCGAAGTCATAGGTACATCTGGCGAATGCAATAACTGCTGTCGAACCACCATTTTTTGATTGCATTCGGAAGGTATTACATCGGCAAACCAGCGAGCCAGTTTGCCCGTTCCACGTCCACAATCTAAAGTATCTGTATCATCAAAAGCTACGTAAAATATCATGTTTTTTAGTATCAATTATTAAGATATAAGACTATCCCAAGCTGTATGTTACTTCATAAATATTGTGATCAAGATTCTATATTTTTAAAAATCCCATCCCTTCACTTTTGTCTCAGGACTAAAGGGAAGGGCCTTAGCCTCTTTGCTTGGGCCATGCCCTGGACTATGTTCTTTTCGGTCTACAGCCTGATTAAACAGGCTGTATAAAAACTGCCTACTGCCTGTACGCTAAAGAATGCCAACTAATTCTGAAGCTGTAAATCACCTTCTCCTTTTTATAAGGTAAAATTTAAACCAACTCTTATGTTACGTCCTACTATCTCCGATTCTTTAACCGCACCTTGTTTAATTACTACCTTTTCGTTAAACAAATTAACTGTGTTTACAAAAACACTTCCCCAAGGTTTAAAGAAGTATTTTAAGCGGGCATCCCATTGTGTATAGGGTTGGTACACCTGTCGGGCAACTAGAGTGCCTTCGTCGGTGCCTCCTGCAATATATCTATTACCAATGTGGTTAACCCCAACAGATACCTGCAATTTTAATTCGGAGTTGAAATAATCCAGAGATGAATTTGTTGTGTATTCTGGTTGTTCGTTAAGTCTGCGATGCTCACCAGTGCTGGCATCCCTAACCTCAGAACCTAACCAGGAAACATTACTGTTGAGGGTAAGCTCATTTTTTTTATAACGCAAAAGCCTTAAATGAAAATCTACATCAAAGCCCCATATTAAACCGCTATCTACATTCACCGATTGAATTACCTGGTAACCATAGTTGTCATCTATTCCCACGTTTTTCATTTCAATCACATCGCGCATGATACTGTAAAAACCGCGTAAGGTGATATAATTATTGTTTTTCGAATATTGTTCAATACCAGCGCTTATTGTATAAGCATCAGATGGTTGCAGGTCTTTGTTTCCTCTTTCAATAGTTGATTTTTTGTGTTTGATTTTGTCGATGGGTACCTGGGCATTAAATGGAGGTCGTGAAATTTGACGGGCGATGTCCGCTTTAAAAAAGAGCCTGTCGTTGCAATGGTATTTGGCATGTATAGAAGGGTTCAGTGATGTATAATTAAAATCTCCTTCTTCATCTAATGTTTTGTATGAACGTTTGTCGTAGTCTACACGAACAGAAGGAACAACCTGGAATTTGTTCCAACTTATTTCGTCTGTGGCGTACATACTGCCTCGGTACTCGTTCATCTTGTAGGAGCCATCCGTTATTTCGTCCCAGAATTTACGTTCGTATATTCTGGTGTAAACAAGTCTGGAATAATCGCGCCATAAACCTGACGCTCTTATTCCAAATTTAAGGGTATGGTTATTACGTGTGTTTTGGAAATCACTCTTAAAGATGGATTCTGTATTTTCCTGGTTCTCATCTTCCAGGCTTTCTGTAAGGCCTGAAGTTTTAGCGGTTAATCTCCAGCGTTCTTTTTCGTCATTATTCTGGGAGAAATTTAAGGAGTTGGCCCATTTCCAGTTTTCCCCTTTGGTTTCAAAACGTAAGGTTTGGGTATGTAACCTTCGTAACTTGCTGTCGGAAGCTGTATCCGATGTGAAGTTCAATGTTCCATCTGAACGGTGTTTGATGTCTGCCACAAAGTCAAGCGACTCGTCGTAATTACTGAAAAAGGTCTCGAACTTTAGTTTAGAATGCTGGCTTACATCATAGTTGAGGGTTCCCGTAAAACCATGAATTTCAACATCGATGTCCTCTAACTCCGTTCCTGAAATATCACCCTCGGTGAGTGTATTTACATTTGAACGGTTGAATTGGTTGTAACTATAGCTTGCAATAAATGATAGTTTTTTAAACGAATTTCCGTAGGTAACAGACATATCCGGGTTTAATCCGTCATGAGTAGAGGTATGGTCAAGTGCAATGTTGGCACTGAAATACTTTTCGTCGGGTGTGTCTTTAAGTTTTATGTTCACCACACCCATAGATGCATCGGCTCCCCATTCGGCAGGAGGATTATAGATAATTTCAATTTCCTCCACCATGTCAACAGGTATTCTGTCGAGTTTAAAATCTCTGTAATCTTCCCCTCCGGCAGGTCGGTTACCATTAATAAGTACGGATTGGAACTGCTTGTCCAAGCCGCCCATCATTATGTTTCGGTTGAAGGATGGTGGCCCCTGGATAAAAACACGTGGTAGACGTTTTAATAGATCACCAACGGTATGGTTTCCAAAATTATTTAACTCTTTGCTACTGATAACAATTGTAGCAGGGGTTGCTTTTTTTTGTTGCTCTATGGCATCGTTTTTTGCCCTGGCTTCAACAGTAACTTCTTTAATTTGATGAACTTTTTGAGCCTTTAAAAGAACCATTCCTAAAAGAGATATGAAAAGAAGTATTCGTTTTTTATTCATGTTTGAAGTGAGAGTTTATAGGAAGTTAGAAATTAATCCCCATCCCGACGCCCAAGGCGTGGCTCTTCCCATTAGCCTGAGGGCAAAAGGGAAGAGCCATTTACATGCTGTAAATTTTAATAAAAGGTAAAAACCTTGTTTGTTATTCTGCAATCTCGTATACCTTTAGTGCAAAGGTTCCGGGAATAGTATTCTTAATGTGGATTTTAAAATTATTCTCTGAGTCATCGGTTAAAATATATTTTATATCATCGGTATGACTCTTGTTTTTATCCAGGTAATCTTTCCCCTTAACAACATCCTTGTATGGAGTTGCACCGTCTGTATGCATTACCGAACCTGTAATGTCAGCGGTGTACCCGGTTTCAGGAGAATCAACCTCTTTCCAAACAATGGCTATGTTTTTTGCTCCGGTATATTTAACTTTAAATCCAAGTAATTCATCTTGTTTAATTGTAAAGTCTAACCAGGTATCAGCAATGGAGAAGTCAGCATAATCAACGGTTATTACACTTGCAGCATTGGCACGTATAGCAAATGTTCCAGGCGTATTAGTTTCGCCGACCGTAACTTTCACTAAAAACGAAATTTCGTTATTTTCAAGCCCAAACGATTTTGCTTTTTCGCCATATCCGTTGTCCTTGTCTAAGATATATGCGGTGATACCATCTAACTGATAGGCTGAAACCATTATATCCCCGGAGTAGTTTCTGTCTTCTCCTTGGCCACTAGCTTCTGCCCATTCCAGGTATGCAGTTGTAGAACCCGCATCGCAAGTCACCTTAAACCATAGCTCTTCGCCTTCTGCAATTTCATCTTCAACCCATTTGTTATCTGAAACCATATCGGTTGGTAGAACCTCAGGTGTTACTTTGTCATCATCCGAACAAGACGCAAAAGTGAGAACAATTGTCAGGAAAAATAGTCGTATAATTAAATTGTTAAGTTTCATCTTTGTTTATTATTTGTGGTTTATAGTTGTTTAAACTTAATAGCTAGCGTTTCGTCTTTCGTTGTTTGTTCCCTGCCTGTTCGGCAGACAGGCACCGCAAAGTCTTTGGGCATATCCGCAACCCTTGTGATGCTATGTTTTTTTTCTTTTATTTCTCCCGGCGTTGCCACCCCGGTTATTCATATTCAGCCCCTTCTGGGTTGTTGTTGTTGTTGTTTCATTTGATTTTTTTTTACTGCCTACTTAATACGGTTAACAGAATACTAATGACTATCCACGCTGTGAATCATCCTGAACGAATGCTCTATGGTTGGGATTATTTCATTTAAATATTCATTAACAGCTTTGGTGCTTCCGGGTAACACATATACCAGGGTAGCGTCTATTGTGCCAGCTACACTTCGGCTAACCAGGGCATTGGGTTTATGAGCGCCATATTTAATGCGTATATGCTCCATTATGCCAGGTATTTCTTTATCCAACATGGGTTTTACCACATCCGGCGTAATATCTCTTTTCCCAAGGCCAGTTCCACCGGTGGTGATAACGATATCGTAGTTTTTGGCTTCCAATAACGCTTCTTTAATTAAAGCTGCATCATCTGGTAAAATCTTTCGGTCAATGTTATAATGCCTTCCGCTGTTATCAAAAAACTCAGTCATCATTTTTTCAGCGAATGGCCCGCTTTTATCTTCATAAACTCCATTGTATGCCCTGTCGCTTAAAGTAAGCACCATCGTTTTAATGACTCTTGGCTGGTATTCAAAAGTATCGCCGGGCTTTAATTCACCCGCTTTAATAACCCTGCAAAAAATACCTTCAACTGGCATTACACAATCGCCTATTTGTTTCATGATATCGCAACCATGGTGGCATTTTTTTCCTATCTGTGTTACTTCAAGCTCTATCTGATCACCTACAAAACGGTCGAATACACTTGTTTTATGAAGCTCTAAGCCTTCGGTAGTAATGTTTTCGGCAAATACACCCATATCCAGTTTTACATCAGCCTTTTTGGCTTCCATCTTTCGGTAGCTCTCAATGCCTAACAGGCTGATTTGTCGGTGCCAATCACCGGCATGGGCATCTCCAACCATTCCATTGAAATCGATTGTAGCCTTTTCAATCGGCTTTTTAACGGTTCCTTTGCCTGCGGAGGTGTTTAGAGATATGACTTTTAGTTTGCTCATGATTTACTCTTTAATTTTACTGATAAGTTTAATTCCCCGCATCACCATGTTTTTGTCAACAGCCTTGCACATATCGTAAATAGTAAGCAATGCCACGTTAACAGCCGTTAATGCTTCCATTTCTACACCGGTTTTGCCAATGCATTTTGCCAATGCTGTAACCTCAATGCCATCTTCCAATATTCCTAACTCTACATCTACTTTCGAAAGTTGTAAAGGATGACAAAGCGGAATCAGGTTGGATGTTTGTTTGGCCCCCATTATACCTGCAATTCGGGCCGTAGATAATACATCCCCTTTTTTAAGCGTGTTGCTATTAACCTGCTCAAGTGTTTCTTTGTTAAGCTGGATAAAACCTTTCGCCTGAGCGGTCCTGGTTTGATCCGGTTTTGAAGAAACGTCCACCATGTTGGCTTCACCTTTTTCGTTTATGTGCGATAATTTTGTCATGCTCATCAATTTTATTATCCGCCAATATTATAGAATCCGTGATTCTGACTTTTCTTTCCCTTTTCGGGTTTGTTGCCTAGGGCAGCCGCGAATGCACCATCAATACCATTTTCTGTTATACTATAGGCTCTATTACTAAATAAACAAGGTTTTATATAACCATCGGCGCTCAAGCGTAGTCTATTGCAGATGGAGCAATTACCTCCATTACCTCCTTCTACTTGTGAGAAAGTCCCGGACTTGAGGTCCATCTGTCGGATATATTGAATTTTAAGGTCTTCCCTGATGCAAAACTCTTCCAGGTCTTCCAATTCATCTTTGTCGGATGATTCCATTTTAACTACATTGATTTTAATAGGAGTGAGGCCAGCGTTTTTGGCTGCCTGAATCCCATCAAACACATCCTGAATATTACCACCTCGGGTAATCTGGGCAAATTTTTCGCTTGAAAGGGTATCCAAACTTATGTTTACCCTGTTTAAGCCGGCACCTTTCAAGTCATTAGCGTATTTAGAAAGCAAGATACCATTGGTAGTCATGTTAATTTCATCAATGCCATCAATAGCTTTTAAAAGTTTAACCAGTGTAACCAAGCCCTTCCTGGCCAATGGTTCACCTCCCGTAAGACGAATTTTATTAATGCCGAAATTTTCAGCACCCACTTTGGCTACTTCCGCTATTCTTTCAAAAGAAAGTACATCTTCATGCCTCATTAACTGAATGCCTTCTGCAGGCATACAATAGGTGCAGCGCAGATTGCAACGGTCAGTTACCGATATCCTTAAGTAATTTATTTCCCTGTTAAAAGCGTCTAACATCTACTCTATCTCCCTTTTTAAATTCCATAACGCCCAAAGGCATTATGATCATACTGTTTGCATGCGTTAAAGCATTAATGTGTGCTGCTCCATGATATTCGACGGCATTCACGGTCTGCTCTTCATTTAAAAAAGCGGGTATAAATTTCAGACGATCTGTTTTTTTACGTGAATAGTCTTCGGTTAATTTGGCTTTTACCATTTTGGGTTCCAAATCATGACCCATCATTTTATACAAAAATGCTTTGATGTATAATTCAAACTGAATAAAAGAAGAGGCAGGGTTGCCCGCCAAGCCAAAGCAGAACTTATTACCATTCTTGGCAAATATTAAAGGTTTGCCGGGTTGAACCATCACGCGGGTAATCAACATTTCAAATCCCAATTCCTCAATAACAGAAGGAATAAAATCGAAATCGCCTTCCGATACTCCACCTGAAAGAATCACCACATCGCTTTTTTCAAAAGCGAAAGCAATTTTGTTCTTGGTTTCTTCAAAATCGTCGGTAATAATTCCGCCATATTTTCCTGAGATGCCTATTTCTTCCAGCTGTGCCATCATTTGGGAAGAGTTGGTGTTTCGTATCTGAAACGATAAAGGTTTTTCGCTGGGTTCAACCAACTCGCTACCTGTAGCAAAAACGGATACTCTTGGCTGACACTTTACTTCGGGCTCAATAATACCGGCTCCTGCTAATATTGGCATATGACAAGAAGTAAGCAGCGTGTTTTTAAGTAGAGCTGCATCTCCAACCTGAACATCTTCGCCCGTATAACAGATGTTGCTTTTTGTTTTTTCAGCTTGAATAATGATTTTGTTACGAGCACTCTCTTCAACGTACTCCTTCATAACAACACAATCAGCGCCTTCTGGAACAACTGCGCCTGTCATTATTTTTGCACATTGATTAGGGCCAATTTTATTTTCAGGTTTTTTGCCCGCATGTATAAGCTCCACTATTTCCAGCTCATTTTTAATATCCTGCATGCGACAAGCGTAACCATCCATTGCAGACTTATTAAATGGAGGCAGTGCTATATCGTAATATGTATCTTTAGCCAAAATACGTTGGCGCGCGTGCTTAAGTTTTACTGTTTCAGTTCCTAACTCAACTGCGTTGGAAAGTATAATGTGTAACGCATCTTTAAATTCAATCATTCTCAACATATCATTGCCACATGGAGGGCTGTTAAACGAATTGCAAAAATATGCAAATCGAATTAATAAATAATGGATTTGCAATAAAATGCCATTTGAAAATGTAATTTATATTTGAAATAAATTGCCCGTAAAATAAGGGATGTTGAGTTATTGTCTAGTTTGACAGTTAATCTTGTGTGGTTTTTTTTTATGGTAGAAAATGGAGTTGATTTCAAACTATATTTATAAATCATGTCTGTAAACCATTTTTCTATTTATTCAGTTCGTGGAAAAACTTTTTTGTCATATCGTGGATTGATTTGTCAAACTCCTCCCGAAGTTCTTTGTGGGCAGTTATCAGGTTTAATCCATCATTTGTCAACGAAGTTTTTCCTCCCTGGTTTCCTCCCCGTTGACGATTGAGCAGATTAAACCCTAATTGCTCTTCCATCTTTTGAATAATGCCCCACGCTTTTCGATAACTAATATTCAGGTGTTCGGCAGCTTCTTTTATCGACCCCATATTATGTATTGCATTTAAAAGTGAAAAATGAAGAGAAGTCATGATGCTACCTTTCTTGCGATGATTGAGCTGAATGGAATAGTCGAGAAAGATATCGTAATATTTTGAGCCTTTTGGACCAGCCATATTTTCTAGTTTTTATTAGTTATAAATGACCACAAACACTACAATTCTTGTTTTTTTCGATACTAATTTTCGAGAATTCTAATGTTATTGAATCTAAATATATTAAAGTATTTGAAATATCGTTTGTGCCAACAATATATTTAATGGTTTCCAATGCTTGCAAGGTTCCTGCTATTCCTGCAACAGCACCTAGCACTGGTTTTGGTTCTGTACTGTCCTTGGCGTCATCAAATAAGCAGTTGATACATGGTGTATGGGGAGGGTTTATGAGGGTTAATTGTGTATTCCAACCATCTATGCCGGCATGCATAATAGGAATGTTTTTTTTGATAGAGTACCGGTTCAATACCCTGCGGGTTAATATGTTATCTAAACAGTCAACCATTATATGCGCTGAATCAGCCATCTTAGCAATACTATTGTTGTCAATGGTTTCATTAAAGGGGACAATATTAATTTCAGGATTCAGGGTGTTTAATGTATCAAAAGCAGAATCGGACTTAGGTGTCCCTATTTTTTTTGTCGAGTGAAGTATTTGCCTGTTCAGATTGCTTAGTTCAACTTTGTCGCGATCACAAACAACCAAATGACCAACTCCAGCAGCTGCCAGATAGTAACAAACCGGAGCTCCTAAACCGCCGGCACCGGCAACAAATACTTTTGCATTTTTAAGTTTTTCCTGAGCTTCTGTCCCAAATTGAGGTAATATAAGTTGCCTTTGATATCTAATATGTTCTTTTTCGCTTAACATTACAATGGGTTGAAATGAAAAGGCAATTTAATAAAATGCGGTATAAATCAAGAATTATTTATTTCCCTCATTCATTGCCGCGTTATAGTGTTAGGTATATTCTGCAATTAAGGGGGGTATTTGATAAAATATGACTAGACAAAAACTCAATTGATACCAGCTAGCTCTTAGGGTAAAAACATAACTGTTTGTATATGTGACATGTACGATTTGCATATTATTGCCACTCGAAATCGTTAAAAATCAGGCAAATAAGTAAAAATACCCCTGCTTTATTTGTATAATAATTGTAATTTTATAATTGTGATTATTCTAATTTCTAATGAAAATATAATTTGAGATGGCATTTGGTTATAGAGACAAAATTTTAAGAATTAACCTAACAGATTCTTCTATAAAAATTGAAAGACCTGGAGAGGATTTTTTCAAGCAGTACATAGGTGGTACTAATATTATTGGGTATTTTTTAAATAAAGAGGTTGGAGGAGCTGTAGATCCTCTAAGTCCGGAAAATAAAATAATTGTAGCTCCTAGTGTTATAACCGGTTCTCCGGTTGCCGGTACTTCGAGGTTTTCGGTAGGTGCTAAAAGTCCATTGACAGAGGGTTTTGGAAAGTCAGAGGCTGGCGGGTTCTTTGGCCCGGAGCTAAAATTTGCTGGCTGGGACGCCATTATTGTTGAAGGAAAAGCCGCAGAACCTTGTTATATCTGTATTAAGGATGATAAGGTAGAGATTAAAAGTGCTAAGCATCTTTGGGGAAAGGATACAGGACCTGTACAGGAAATGATTCGTGAGGAAATGGGAGAGAAGAAGGCGCGTGTGCTTCAAACAGGTCCTGCAGGAGAAAACCTTGTGAGGTTTGCGGCTGTTTGTAATGAGCTAAAACACTGGAATGGAAGAGGAGGAATGGGCGCCGTATTTGGTTCTAAGAATTTGCGTGCAATCGCAGTAAAGGGTGACGATCGTGAGTTTATGAAAGAAGTAGTTAAGGTTAAAGAATATGCCCAATGGTTTGGTAAAAACTGGAAAAACCATGATAGCCTGGATGGCTTTGGTAAAGTAGGTACGATGGGTCTTCCCACTATTTTAAGTGGAATGGGAATTTTACCTACGCATAACTTCCAAATGGGTGAATTTGAGCATGCGGAAAAAATTGACAGAATCACCATTGAGAAGGAAATGGAGATGAAGCGAGAAGGTTGTTTTGCATGTCCTGTTCGTTGTAAGCAGGTAGTTAAAAAAGAGTCGAAAGACCCGGATAAAAATATTGATCCGGCATATGGAGCCCCTGAATATGAAACATTAGGTTCCATTGGTTCGAACTGTGGAATCCCCAATGCCGTAACCGTTTGTAAAGGTAACGAGATGACCGCGCGTTTTGGAATGGATTCCATTGGTTTAGGTATGACTATTGCTTTTGCTATGGAATGTTACGAAAAAGGCATTATCACCAAAGAAGATACCGACGGATTGGAATTGGTATTTGGTAACGAAGAGGCATTTTTGCGTATTATTGAAAAGATTGCTTTCCGTAAAGGTTTCGGTGATATTTTAGCAGAAGGCTCCTATAGGGCAGCACAAAAAATAGGAGGTGATGCCCCTAAGTATGCAATGACCGCTAAAAAAATGGAGTTTGCGGCTCATGAAGGCCGTGGTAAATGGAATGTAGCCCTTGGTTATGCAGTTTCTCCAAATGGTGGAGATCATGTGGTAGTTGAACATGACCATTGTTTTATGGGAGAACCAAACGAAGACCCTAAAGCTTTGGTTGATGGTAATGTTTTTTCTTTATTTAACTATGGAATTCGCAAACCTCTTGAACCTTGTTCTTTAGATCATGAAAAAGTACGTGCCTTTGTCATCCTGCAAAAGCTTTGGGGCGTGATGGATATGTTGGATATCTGTATTTTTCTTGCCGAGCCAAGTCGACGTATGATTTTGATGGAGCACCTGCCAGACCTTGTGAACCATGTTACGGGCTGGGATCTATCATTAAACGAACTCATAATAGCTGCTGAACGCAGTATTGTAATGGGACGTTTATTTAATGCCAAATGTGGGATTACGTCCAAGGATGAAGGATTGCCTGAGCGAGTATTTACACCTATGACCAACGGAGCAATAAAGGGTGTAGCTATTGACAAGAAAGAGTTTGAGGAAGCAAAAGAGCTTTATTATCATATGGCAGGTATGGATGAAAATGGAGCTCCACTGAAAGGAAAACTGGTGGAGCTGAGGCTGGAAGAATTGATGAGCTAATAGTGTGACCATATCGAATTAATATATAATAAATCAAGAAAAGAGGTAATGGTTCTTCCCTTTTGTCATGAGAGAAAGGGGAAGTACACCGCCAATGGCGGGGGATGGGGATTTAAAGCTTAACCACAAAGACGCCGAGTATACCAAGATTTATATTTTTATGTTTCTTTGTGCTTTTGAAGCTTGGTGGTAAAAGAAATAAATGCATTTATTTGGTACCTCAAAAAAAGTTGTACTATTAACATCAGCTATAAATATTTTTGTTGGGGCTGATTGTGTTTAATATTATGATATTAATGAAGAAAATAACTATATCGGCACTAGGGCATCTCAGAGAGAAGATACAAGAGGAGACCGTTCTTGAACTTGAAAATTCTATTTCGGCCTTTGAGTTGGTCGAGAAGTTTTTCAGTATTCCCAAAACAGAGGCTCGTATGGCCTTTGTGATCAATGGGAAAATGCGAAGCGGTACTTATATGGTTCAGGAGGGAGATAGCATCAAGGTGCTGAAAATGGGTGGTGCAGGGTAGAAAATATAGTATTATACCTTTTCCAACGTTTCAAACTATGGAAAAGGTATAATAACCAATGAGCAATCAACTATTGTTGGCAAACTCCGACGGACTAACCCCAAACTTCTCCTTAAATCGGGTTCTGAAAGTTTTTAAGTCATTATAACCTACCATCCAGGTTACTTCCGACACATTCATCTCACCTTGTTTTAGTAATTCGGCTGCATGTTTTAAGCGAATGTTACGAATAAACTGATTGGACGTTTCTCCTGTTAGTGCTTTTATTTTCCTGTTCAGATATATTCTGGATACGCCATATTTTTCAGCCATTTTTTCAACGGTAAACTCAGAGTCGGACAAGTGCTCCTCGATGATGGCCAATATTTTGTCCATGAATTTGGAGTCAGTAGAGTTATTGGCAATCAGGTTAGGAGAAATCTCTATTTCCTTCTGGAATTTATTACGCAGCTGCTCCCTGTTTTTTAGGATAGATAGGATGGATGCCTTGAGTACATCCATGTTAAAAGGTTTGTTTAAATAGCCATCGGCGCCAGTTTCGTAACCTTCAATTTGTGATTCCACAGTGTTCTTGGCTGTCAGTAAGATGACGGGGATATGGCTCGTTGATTCTGAGGTCTTAATTGTTTTACAAAGTTCTATACCATCAATATTGGGCATCATAATATCACTCACAATTAGATCAGGCATATTTTCTTCGCAGATATTCAGGGCAATTTGGCCATCTTCTGCTTCAAGGATTTCGAATTCATCCTTAAGGGATTGAACTACAAACATCCTTAAGTCGTGGTTGTCTTCCACTACCATTACCTTGGGCTTTATCTCCGGACTTTTAATGGTGTTTTCTTCAATATCGGGAATCGCATTAGCTCCTGTGCTCGGGCTATTAAACTGGTATTGGAATTCTCCTTCTTCAATTTCTTCGGTTTTATAGTGCGCTTTGCCCAAAGGTAAAGCTACAGTAAAAGTACTGCCTGTATTTTCTTCGCTCTCGAAGGAAATGGAACCATGGTGCAGTTCAACCATGGCTTTGGTTAAAGCTAAACCAATGCCAGTACCTCCAACGTTTTGTTGAAGCTGACTTCGGTCCCTGAAATACCGTTCAAAGATGTGCGCTTGAGCTTCACGTTTAATACCAATGCCCGTATCTTTTACATAAATAGATGCTTTTTCGGGCTCGCCTAAAACCCCCACTTCAATTGATCCTCCGTTAGGTGAGTACTTAAAGGCATTTGCCAAGAGGTTGTAGATTATTCTTTCCAGTTTTTCGGGATCGGCCCAAATCATAAGGGCTGTCTCCTTGAGCTTAAGTTGGTAATCGATTTGTTTTTGGACTGCTAATTCACTAAAAGAATTATAAATGGTTTTAACGAACTCCGAAAGATTGATATTTCTGACCTTTAAGCTTAGCTTCTCTTGCTCTAACTTTCTGAAATCCATCAGCTGATTTATCAGCCGCATCATAATTTTAATGTTCTGGTTCATCAGGTTAAACAAGGTCAGCCTTTCTTCACTGGAGGAACTGTTGTTGTTTTTTATCAGTTTATCCAATGGGGCCGAGATCAAGGTTAATGGTGTGCGGAATTCGTGCGAGATATTCGTAAAAAAACGGAGTTTCATTTGCGACATCTCTTCAGCCTTATCCTTTTCCATATTGGCAAATACCAATTCGTTTTTACGCTTGTTCTTTTGTACCGATAGGTATCGTTGCAATAATATAAACCCAATGATAATTAAGAAGTATAGGATAAATGCCTGGGTGCTTTGATAGAACGGTGGTGCAATAGTAATTTTAACCGAGGCAGGTTGGTCGCTCCAAACATTATCGCTATTTGATCCTAATACTTTAAAGATATACTCACCGGGCGGAACATTGGTGTATTTTGCTATCCTTGTTTCGGCACTGGCTTTGTACCATTGTTCGTCGAATCCCTGTAATATGTATTGATAATTGTTTTTTTGAGGGGTGTTATAATTTAAGCCTACAAAGCCGATGGAGAAACTATTGTCTTGAAACCTCAATTTGATTTCATCTGTAAATTGAATGGACCGCTCCAGAAAGGATTTTTCACCTGGCTTTACTTCCTGGTTTTTTATTAGAAGCTCGGTTAAGTACATGTGCGGTTTCTCATTGTCCGATTTGATATCTGAGGGGTAAAAAACATTAAACCCTTTAATTCCACCCAAAACGATCTGGCCGTTTTTTCTGATGACAGAACATATTTCAGAAAATTCATTGTCTTGCAATCCATCGGTAATATCATAGTTTATAACTTCATCGGATCTAGGATTAAATCGAGATAAGCCTTTGTTGGAAGTCAGCCATAGATATCCGGATTCATCTTCTGTTATAGATTTTATGGTATTGTTGGGCAGTCGGTTTTCGGTTGTGTAATTGGTAAATGAAACTTGTTCGTCGCCTAGGGGAGTATTGTATTTGAGCAAGCCACCCCCCATGGTTCCACACCAAATAGTACCGTCTTTTGCTTCGTAAATTTGCAAAACATAGTCGTGCGGAATGCTCCCAAGTTTACTATCTTGCGAGTATATCTCGAATTGAGGAACCTCTGATGCTGCCTGTTCCTTACTTAGTTTGTTGATGCCTTTATCCGTGCCAACCCAAATATTTCCGTTGCTGTCCTGAAGAATGCTTCTGACGATAAACGATGATATGGCGTTTGGGTTACCATCATCAGGTATCATATTTTTATATTGGGTAACCTCTCCATCTTTATTAAAGTTAACCCTAAAAAGACCAGCGCTATAGGTGCCAACCCAAATTGTAGAATCGTTTGTTGCCTCCAGCGCAAAAACAAACCCAAATTCATCAAAAAACTGAGGTCTGGGTTTAGTTTGCAATGTTTCACCATCGAATACAACAAGGCTGGTTGGATAACTGGTACCAACCCAAATTAAACTGTTGTGTTTGTCAGAATTGGGCAAGAATGTTTCCTCAATACAATACGCCCTGTTGGCATTGAGGTTTTCATTCACATTCATTTGTCGGAATCCATCGGCATAATCAGCATTCTTTGGCAAATAACTGATCCCTTGCTCTTCAGTGCCAATCCAAAGGTTCTGCTTATGGTCTTCAAACACGCTCCGGCATAGGTTATTACTTATACTTCCGGAGGTCAATGTGTGCTTGTAATGCTCAAAGCGTTTATTTTGTTCGGCAGCAATATTCACACCGCCACCTCTGGTTCCTACCCATACCTGTCCGTTAATATCAGCGCTGAGCCATGTAACCAGATTGCAGCTTAAACTATTATCTGTAAAGTTCTCGTTAAAAAAAAGGGTTTCATTCCATCGTTCATTGTCTTTCTCAAGCAAATATAATCCACTGCGGTTACCTACCCAAACCTTGTTGCTGTGATATAGAACGGTACTGCCTCTTAAACTGGAAATCTGATTGATGATGATATTTTCGTTATTGACAGAAGCCTCGCTTATACTATAGAATGCTCCGACAATAATTCCATTAGGGCCATCGCAAATGGATTCCACATTTAATTCATATTGCTTAAAATCAAAATGCTGAACTGGGGCATTGGGATTATTGATACAATATAAATGTAGGTTTGTGCCTATCCAAATGTTCTCGTCTTTATCCTGATGTAAACACTTTATGTTGTTAACAAAATCTGACTGCAAACGGGTATTGTTATCAATAATATCAACCTTAATTATTTTATTCATGGCAGCATTCATTTGAATGCGGTTAATGCCCAGCATGTTGGCTGACCAAATAATATTGTTGTTATCTACAATCAGAGTAGTAACATCATTACTGTTAAAAATAATATTGTCGGGCGTGTTGTAAAAGTTTGTAAATGTTTCCGTAAGCGGGTTGAATTTAGAAATTCCTTTATCATATGTACCTATCCAAATGTTTCCCAAGCTGTCTTCGTCAATACTTTTTATCAGATTACTTGAAATACTGTTCTTGCCTTCATTAGTGCGGTAGGTTTTATACGAGTAACCATCAAAGCGGTGCAAACCGTCCAGTGTGCCAATCCACATATAACCATGTTTATCTTGGTAGATATGATTTACATCGTTCTGAGGTTGATTCTTTAAATGTTTAATTCTGATAAAATCGCTACTGGTATTTGTTTGCGAAAAACCAAGACTTTGAACAAAAAATGTTGCTGCCAAAAATAATAAGTACAATAAGACTGAACGATTATAGTGTGTCATTTTCATGCTTTATTACCTATGTATACTCAAATTTAGTTCTTTTTACAAATAAAGAAAATCTTTTGCCAATTAATGTTTAAATGTTGTAATACAAAGGTTTTCAAATACACCCCAATGGTTTTCAAACACCCATTTAGTGTTCAAATACCCTCACTCAAACTGCTTTTTGCTCCCCTAAAACCAGACTTGTTCGGTTTACATTTGTTAACATGATTCAGCATTTATAAACAATTCTAAAATAAGCCTGAATCAAATTTGATGAATAGGAAATTAATTAAATCAAAATTCGAGTTTATGAAACAAATGCGAACAAAATCAAGAAAGCTGTTACTCTTGCTAGCATTCCTGATTACTTCTCTGGGTACGTTGTTGGCCCAGGAAAAACAAATAACAGGTGTGGTTACGGAAAAAGCAACAGCAGAACCCATTCCGGGTGTAAGTGTAGTTGTTAAAGGTACAACCAACGGAACGATTACCGATATTGATGGTAACTATAACTTGACGGTAAATCAAGGTGACGTTATTGTATTTTCTTTTATAGGATACACCAGTCAGGAAGTTACGGTAGCGGCATCCTCAACTATTTCGATAGAACTGGATGCAGATGTAGTTTCTTTAGACGAGATTGTGGCTGTAGGATACGGAGTTCAAAAGAAAAAAGAAATTACCGGAGCCGTTGCTCGAATCAAAACAGATGAAATGACAAGAGTTGTATCTTCTGATTTTACCAAAGCCTTGCAAGGGCAAATAGCCGGAGTAAGTGTTGTTGAGAGCAGCGGTCGCCCGGGTGAACAGGCTAATATTCAAATTCGTGGATTAGGATCTTTAAATGCTGATACCAACCCACTTTATGTTGTGGATGGAATTCCTTACGATGGAAACCCTAATATTGCGTCGGAAGATATTGAATCGGTAGATGTGCTTAAAGATGGAGCTGCGGCAGCTGTATACGGTACTCGTGCTTCTAATGGTGTTATCTTAATTACCACCAAAAGAGGTAAAGAAGGACAAATGAAAGTGAATTTCTCTTCTTATTATGGTGTACAGGATATTACTTCTGGTACTGAGCTGGCCAACACAAAAGAACATATCTACATTCAGGAAATGATGCAACGTTCGCAAGGTTCGCATACGCAATTAATTGATTATAGCCCCAATTTAATTGATTATGATACGGACTTTGTGGGTGCTATTACAGAAGATAATGCGACTATTCAGAGTTATAATCTTTCTCTTTCAGGAGGTAAAGATGGATTAACTTACAATGTAAACACAAACTATTTTGATCAGGAAGGTATTCTTCGTCAGTCCGGTTACGACCGATTTACTACCCGTTTGAATGGTAGCTTAAAAAAAGGAAAGTTTGATGCTTTTGTAAGTATGAGTATGATGCAGTCGAACAAAGAAAACGAGCCATGGGGATTGTATGATTATGCCATCTTTCAGCACCCTTCCCGACCGCCTTTGGGAACTTATGAATCAACAAACAACTCTATTCTGGTTGATAGTAACAACCCGGATCACGTGGGATTTTTGGCCAACTTATTAAGTAACGAAGACAATAGGAGAGAGAACAGTTATAATGTAACGGCAAACCTAAAATATGAATTCATCAAAGGTTTGACTTATCAGGCAAACCTGGGTATGGGTTACTGGAATTACAAACGTAAGCACTGGCAACCACAGTACTTAGTTTATGATAAGGATGGGGATGTAAATGAAATCGGTAGCCGAACCCAAGCTATTTTAGGAACCGATATATATAGCAGTACTAAATATACTATGGAGAATATACTTAGTTATTCTAAAAGTTTTGGTAATCATAGTATTGGGGCGGTGGCTGCATATACGATTGAAAAAACTGACAGAGAGGATATATCTATTGAAAAAAGAGATTTTTTAAGTAATTCTGTTCAGGTGTACGATGGAGCGAGTGAGTTGACAAAAATTTCAGGTTCTGATATTAACCGTAGAATCGTTGGTAAATTAGCCAGGATACAATATAATTTTAAAGACAGGTATTTCTTTAGTGCCAGCATTCGTCAGGATGGTTCTTCTGTGTTTGGTGAAGAAAACAGATATGGGGCATTCCCGGGAGCTTCAATAGGTTGGAATATTAGCGATGAGACCTTTATGGATCAGTTTGAATGGCTGGACAACCTGAAATTAAGAGCCAGTTACGGTGAGGTTGGTAACCAGGGAATTACACCTTACCTATATGATGCGTATGTCGAACCAAATATCGATTACGTATGGGGTCCGGAAGGTAGTGATGAGTTAGGTTCCGGCGCTATTCAAAGAACCTATGGTAATCCTTTTGTGCAATGGGAAACGAATATTTCAAGAAACATAGGTGTTGACTTATTGATGTTTAATGGTCAGTTTAGCTTTACCGCCGACCTGTATAAGAATGATAAAAAAGATATGCTAGCTAAGATTTATTTGCCAGCTTCTACAGGTACTACGGTAGCAGGTGATTGGGGAATCTATGATAACATTACTTCCAATATTGGTAACATGACCAATAAAGGTATTGAGTTGAGTTCGTACTTTAAACAGCGAACCAAGTTTGGTTTGAACTGGCAAATTACCGGTACGTTCACTAAAAATATTAACGAAATTGAGGATCTTGGGGAGTTAACAAGCCTTGCTAACGAAGACAGTAAACCGGGGGTGTGGCGTTCGGCATTTTTAGATGTAACTACCTATATGAAGCCGGGTTACGAGGCTGGATCCTTCTTTTTGATCCCAACAGACGGTATCTTCAATACGCAAGAAGAGTTAGACGCTCATATGTATACCAACAGTGAAACAGGCGAGGTTACTGCTATTCAGCCTAATGCACAACTTGGCGACCTAAAAATGATGGATACTAACAATGACGGAAAAATCGATGACCTGGATAGGGTTTATCAGGGATCAGGTATGCCTGACTTTGAAGCAAGTTTGATTTTTAATGCAGACTATAAAGGATTTGATTTTTCAACTCAGTTGTTTTATTCACAGGGGAACAAGGTGTTTAACGGAGCAAAATTATTTGCTTATAGCATGAAAAGACATAAGGACATGTATTATGCCTGGACTCCACAGAACAATACTTCTGATATTCCTGCCGCCAGAGCAAGTTCTGAGCATGAAAATTTCAGATCAAGAACAGACTACTTCCTTGAAGATGGTTCTTTCCTAAGAGTGAGAACGCTAACATTGGGTTATACTGTGCCAAAGAAAGTGTTTAATGGTAAAATTGATAGACTTAGGGTTTATGTGACAGGCCAAAACCCATTTACATTTACCAATTACGAAGGTTACGATCCGGAGATTGGTGGAAACGGAGTGTCAAACAGAGGTGTTGATAAAGGAAATTATCCAGTAACACGTAAGTTCTTATTTGGTGTAAACGTTGATTTTTAATCCCCATTTAATAGAAAATAATTATGAACAAAATATATAAATATAGCTTAATGTTCTTCTTGCTGCTTGGTGTGCTTACCAGTTGCGAGGACGAATTATTAGACCAGGCAAACCCGAATGCCATTACCACAGGTTCGTTCTGGCAGTCGGCTGACGATTTCGATAAAGCCGTTAACGCAATGTATAGTGCTTTGCAATTTCCGGCAGTTAGTGGAGGTGAAGTAACCAAAGCAATGTTGATTGGTGACATGGCTGGTACCGAAAGCTGGTACGGTAGCGCCTTAACATTTACCAATTTAACATGGAACGACGCAACGGCTTATGTAGTGGACCGCTGGTCGCAATTGTATGTAGGTATTTTAAGAGCAAACCAAGTGCTTCATTACGTTGAAGGAGCAAGTTTTTTTACTGAAGAAGAAAAAACTTCGATAAAAGCACAGGCACGTTTTCTTCGAGGATATAATTACTTTTTATTAGCAGTTACCTATAATCAGGCCATTATTCAGGATAAGCTAGCGTTCTCGTCAGATGATTTCCATAAACCAATGAGTACTCGCGAAGAAGTTATAAATGCCATGGTAATTCCTGATTTAACTTATGCCTATGAGCATTTGCCTAAAACATGGGACGGTAACCAAAATATAGGTCGTTTCACATGGGGGGCTGCTGCATCTATGTTAGGTAAAACTTATTTGTACGAGAAAGACTTTACCAATGCTGCTAAGTATTTTAAAGAAGTAATTGATGAGGCTGATGACAATGGTTTGTACCGTTTGGTTACTACTTACATGGATAACTTTACCTTGGAAGGAGAGTTTAATTCTGAATCTATTTTAGAGGTTGCTTTCTCCGATAATTACAAAGCAGGAGCTAGCGGAGCCCGACAAGATGATATTGGTTCTGTTCCCGGATCTGAGGCGCAAAATTATCCCAGTGCATTTGCAAGTATTGTTGGAGCAGGGGGGTATAATACGGTATTGCCAACTTATTGGTTGCAAGAGTTATTTGTTGCAGGTGATTCTATAGATGTTGGCAAAACTATCAATGCAGGTATGAGATATTCTCAACGTACCTATGCTTCTATTGTTGTTGAATATGGAGATGGGGAATATTACAATGCTCCCCTCACCGCAACGGATGATGAAAAGAGTAAAGCTAACTTTAACTACGGACAAGGTTCAAAAGTGAAGAAGTGGACAAACTGGTATTGGAAAGATACGGAAGATGCTAGTACAGGAGCTCGTTGTGGTATCAATATCCGTTTGATTCGTTTGGCCGATGTTTACTTGATGTATGCAGAATCTGTTTTAGAAAGAGATGGAGAGTCTGGCGTTGCGGAAGCATTAACTTATATCGAAAAAGTTAGGGAAAGAGCCGGTGTTTTAACGCTACAACAATATATGGACGAAAAAGGAGGAATGATGCCAAAATTAGACAAGCCTCGTTTCCCTCACGGTTTAGCAGAGCATGAATTGGTAAACCTAAATGCCGCTAACTTAATGACTCACTTAAGAATGGTAGAGCGTCCATTAGAGTTGGCTTTTGAAGGTTATCGCTGGTACGATTTAGTACGTTGGGGAATTGCTGCAGATGTTTTTTCGCAAAGATTAACAGAGCAGGGATTAATCTCTGATAAATTAATCGGTAACTATATTAATAAGGATGATGGTTCTGCCGATGAAAAGATTTTCCCATTATACTTAAACGAAAGGGTTAGACCTGACTGGACCGTGCCAACTGCCACATATAACAGTGCTACACACGATTATTTCCCGGTACCATCTATCGAAGCTCAAAGAAATAAATTGTTACAAGAATAAACTAAGTAGATTATGAACAAGAAATATATAAATATAGGAATCATTCTATCGTTGTTTGTGTTGCTGTTTACGGCATGTGACGATGATTATGAGGCTCCGGGAAGTGATGTCAACCACGCTTTTATCACTACTTCTTTCGGAAACAAAACAAACAGAACGCAAATTAACAATAGAGTTAATTTAATGGACTTCTCAAAAGGTGTTAAGTCCAGAACCTGGACTTTTGGTGACAATGTAGTTGATTTAGATTATAACCCCATTGCTTCATCCACAGAGGAGTATCCCAAAATTAGGTTTACAACACCTGGTCAGCATTCTGTAACTTTGACACAAACATATAATGGTAATGTGTGGATAGGTGAAACAGAAACCTCTTCAGCTAGTTATGATACTACCATTACCATTACTGTTGTGGATAGTATTAGAGCTGATTTTTCTGCAGTTAGGGTACAGGAAGGAACAACTTTAACTAATGCAGAAGGTGCACTAAATGTAATTGAAGGAGGTAGGGAAATTTCATTTACCGATTTAAGCACAGGTGAGCCTAACGACTTAAAATGGATTCTATCCAGACCCGATGGGTTTAGAAGAGAGGTTACCGAAGCTCCTTATACCACAAAGTTAAACAGTGTGGGTAACTATGATGTAACCTATATCGCTTCAAGTGCCTTTGGAAAGGATACGCTGGCATTTAAGGACTATATCAAAATTATTCCATCTACTGATCCAATGATTTTGGAATCAATCACAGCTGATAAAAAAATCAGATTAACATACAGTCGTGATGTAGAGTATCCGGCCTACTGTGATCCAGCATCCATTACATTAAATATTACAAATGATGGTAATCCCGTTAGTGGTATTACGGTAACTGGTTTTTCTCTTGATGCTAATATGCCAAACATTATCATTTTATCATTAAGTAATGAAATCTATAATACAGATGAAATTACTATTAGCTACGATGATGCTGTTGGTAATCTTGTATCTGCTGATGGTATGAAGATCGATTCATTTACCGATGAAGCAGTAACTTTCACCACCCGCAAAGATTTATTTGAGGTGACCGGATTTGATGGTACTGTTGAGAATTCTACAAATTACAACTGGGCTTATGCCTGGTGGGGTGGCGAATGGGGTAAGTACAATATCGGTAATAATGTAAGTACTGCTGAGGTTTATGAAGGTACACAAAGTTTATATTTTGATATGCAAACCAACGGCGGGGCCATATTGAACTTCAGAAATGACGCAGGTACTAACCTGAATACCGTTCCGGTAGAAGCTGGAAAACTTTATGAAGGGTCATTCTGGATTTATATTGAGGAACAAGGAACTGAAGCTTCTAATCTCTTGTGGATGTTACCAAACAACGGTTGGGCAACCATGATGGGAGTTTACTTAGGAGGAACAGAAACAACCGGAGAGTGGTACAAAGTGTCAACCAGGTACGAAGCTACAGCTACAGAAGACTTGAGTTTTGTTATTCGCGGTCATAACCCTACAGCAACTGGTCCTTTGAAAATCTATATTGATAATATGAAGTTTGAAGAGCTTGAAAGAAGACCATAATAATTTGATTTAAGGACGAGAGGGTGTCCGAAACTGAGTTTTTGAAAATTATAGACTTACGATTTGTAAGTGCCATGCAACTGGCTCTTCCCCCTGGCTTTGAAGCTAGGGGGAAGTACCGCATCGTAGATGCGGGGATGGGGGTTATTGAATATCTCAGCTTATCATCTGAAAGTTACTTTGTTAAGTTAAAACCGTTTGAGGGAACCTTCTTGCCTAATAATTTAAAACCTATTTAATCTGCCTTAGCTTAACTTTTAAAACGCAAATTTATCTGCCAATGCAAAAGTTAGCCATGTATATTGTATCATCATTTGTTTTTATTGGGAGTTTGTGCGCTCAAACAAAGGTAACAGTCGACGTCAATCTGGATGTAAAACGTAAGATAGCGGATATCACTTTAACGGACAGAAACAAGTTTATTACCATTCATGCCGACGTGGACGAAAGAGAATGGGATGGTGATAATTTTATTTCCGACTTAAAGGATGAATTCCTGAACGGTTTGTAATATTGGCAGTATTAAATGGAAAATGAACTGTGTTGATACAGAAGACCGAGACAGAGGTGGTTATATAATCCTGAGGGAATTGTTTAGAATGGACAAAGTAATATGATTAACTATTCAAACAGTGAATACAAAGCACAATATGATTAAAAAATAAAGCCATGATCCAAAATATATCCATATCCCTTTTGTTATTGATAACCCTTGCATGCCAACCTAAAGTAAGCATGCAAAGGAATTTCGATTTTAATACCGGTTGGCAGTTTTATGTAACGCAGGATAGTACTGCCCACAATATAGATTTGAGTGCCTTAGAATGGAAAACGGTACAATTGCCTCACGACTGGAGCGTGGAGTTTCCTTTCGATTCTGTTAAAGGAGAGGGTTGTACTGGTTATTTGCCTGGCGGAATAGGCTGGTACAAAAAAGAGTTTAATATGGATGTGTCCGATGATGAAAAGGTTTATGTTTGGTTCGACGGCGTTTATAATAATTCGGAATACTGGTTGAATGGACAAAAACTGGGTGAGCACCCCTATGGTTATTCTCCTTTTTATTTCGATTTAAGCAATCATTTGAACACTAATGGTAGAAGTAATGAGTTAGTGGTAAAAGTAGACCGCAGTAGATATGCCGATAGCCGTTGGTACTCGGGTTCAGGAATCTATAGGAATGTAAAGTTGGTGAAGGTTAATAAGCTGCATATACCTATTTGGGGTACTTTTGTTAAAACACCTTCGGTATCAGAGGATCAAGCCGTGGTTGAGATTGAAATCTCCGTAAATAATACAAAGGAGGAACACGAAACATGCGACGTCGTAACTGAAATTATTGATCCTGAAGGAACCGTTGTAGGCAGAATGGTAAATGAGGGTTGTTTCTCTAAATCTGGATCGTCGACTATTACCCATAAATTATCCCTGAAAAAACCTCGGTTGTGGGATATAAAAAAACCACAGTTGTATATTGCAAAAACTTCCATTATACGCAAAGGTGAACTCATCGATCAATATAGTACACCCTTTGGAATCCGTTCGTTTAGGTTCGATAAGGATAAGGGTTTCTTCTTGAATAATGAAAATATGAAGATTAAAGGCGTGTGTTTGCACCATGATGCCGGATTGGTTGGCGCTGCCGTTCCTAAAGGCGTATGGAGACGAAGATTACAATTGTTAAAAGATGCGGGATGTAATGCCATCCGTGTGTCACATAACCCTGCCTCTGATGAGTTTCTTGAATTGTGCGACGAAATGGGATTCCTGGTTCAGGACGAGTTTTTCGACGAGTGGGATTATCCTAAAGACAAGCGTTTTAATATGAACGAGCGTCACGATGATTATATTACCCGGGGTTATACCGAGCATTTTCAACAATGGGCCAAATTCGACTTAACCAACACCATGTTGGCTCACCGAAATCACCCATGTGTTTTTCAGTGGAGTATAGGTAACGAGATTGAGTGGACTTATCCTCGAAACGCGAAAGCAACAGGTTTCTTCGGCAACATGAACTGGGATGGAAATTACTTCTGGTCGCCACCGCCCTTTTCACCCGAAAGAATTAAAAAGGAATACGAAAGCTTACCAAAGCAGAAGTACGAGATTGGTAAAACAGCGCATAAACTGGCCAAATGGACAAGGGAACTGGATACCACACGACCTGTGATTGCCAACTGTATCCTTCCATCGGCCAGTTTGGAAAGTGGTTATGCCGATGCGCTTGATGTGGTGGGATATAGCTATCGCAGGGTAATGTACGATTATGCCAGGGGGAATTATCCTGATAAAACAGTGATGGGAACTGAAAACGTGCCCCAGTGGCACGAATGGAAAGCCATCGAAGATCGTCCATATATTTCAGGGACATTCCTTTGGACTGGTTTCGATTATATGGGAGAATCTAATGGTCATTGGCCCCAAAAAGCTACGCCTAGTGGATTGTTGGATCTGGCAGGATTCCCTAAACCACCTTATCATATGTATAAAACGTTATGGAACCATGAACCTCATATTTACATGTGTACCAATACCGCTGCGAAGTCTCAATACCATGTTGTGGACGGCAAGTTGCTCGAAAAGAAACCTGGTGCCTGGGAGCAATTCTTGTGGTTTTGGTACGACGTAAACGAGCATTGGAATTACAAAAAGGGGGAGGAGGTTATTGTAGAGGTGATTTCTAATGCTTCAAAGGTTGAGTTGTTGCTTAATGAAAAGTCTCTAGGAGTAAAAGAACTGGCTCAATTTCCAGATAGGATATATAAATGGTCGGTTCCTTTTGTGGCGGGTAAACTGGTAGCTAAAGCTGTGGAATCAGAAGCGATGACCGAGATTCAAACATCAGGTAACCCCGCAGCTCTTAATGTGGAGGTTGATCATAACAGCCTATTAGCTAATGGTGCGGATGTTGCCCATATCGTTGTTCAGGTTGTGGACGAAAATAATAATCCTGTTAGGGATATGGAGCTAGAACTAATGTTTGAGGTTGCAGGCCCGATAATAAGTTTAGGGGTTGATAATGGATGCGAGCGAAATGTGCAGGCTTTTCAGTCCAACAAAATAAAAACACATCAAGGAAGAGCTATGATGATTGTGCAAGCCCGGGACAAAACAGGAAGTGGTACGATCATAATAAAATCGGACAACTTAAAACCTGTTGAAACTGTTTTAAGGGTTCAGTAAGTTGATAGATATTTAATGGCTAAATGCATTTGTTAAAATTGGCACTAGTGGTAAATGATAAACTCAACAAATACTATACATGCGTTATAGTTCTTTGACGTTTAGAGACATAATAGGTGCGAAAAAATGTAATTACCGATTGTATTTTAAGAATTTACACCCCTTAAGTTTAGAATAATAACCCTACGTTTGGTATGAAATAAAACAATCAAGTAACAATTTATATAAATACATATGAAATCATCATTATACGAAGGAAACAAGACCTTCACAGTAGTAGAAAAAGAAAAAGAAGAGCCAAAGGCTGGCGAGGTGCGCGTTAAAGTAGCATATTGTGGTGTTTGTGGAACCGATATGCATATCTTTCACGGGATGATGGACCAAAGGGTAAACATCCCGGAAACCATCGGTCACGAAATGTCAGGAACTATAGATGCAGTTGGCGAAGGAGTATCTGAATTTAAAGTTGGTGATAAGATTACCGTTCGCCCGTTGGATAACAGATTAGAAGAGGCTTCTGACAAGGGACACGGACACATAGCCAAAAAACTTAAGTTTATCGGTATCGATAGCTCCGGTGCTTTCCAACAATATTGGAATGTTCCTGCTTTTACACTTCACAAATTACAGGATGCTACAGATTTAAAACTGGCTGCCTTAATAGAGCCTTTGGCGGTTGCCTGTCACGATGTTCGCAGAGGTGGGCTAAAAGCTGGAGAAACTGCTGTTGTTTCAGGTGGGGGTCCTATTGGTTTATTGGTAGCTATGGTGGCCAAAAGTAAAGGTGCTAAGGTTATCCTTTCGGAGGTGAACGATGTACGTGTTAAGATGGCCGAGAAAATGGGATTCGAAGTGGTTAACCCGGCTAAAACCGATTTGGTTGAGTACGTTGACAAGAAAACCAACGGTGGTTTGGCCGATGTAGTTTTCGAAGTAGCGGGTGTTCAGCCATCTCTTGATGTAACTACTGAAGTAGCTGGTATTCGCGGTCGTATTGTAATGGTTGCTATCTACGGTGAACCAAAACCAGTAAATCTTTTCAAATATTTTTGGAAAGAATTGACTTTAATCGGAGCGCGTGTATACGAAAAAGAAGATTTCGATGAGGCTATCGATTTAATTACCAAAAACGAATATCCATTTGAAAATATCATTACCGATACGAAGCCATTGGAGAAAATTCAGGAGCTTTTCGAAAGCATTGATGCTAACCCAGAGGGTATGAAATTTTTGGTGGATTGCCAATAAAAGCCGTTGGCTTTTTATCAGTATTCAGTTGGAGCGAAGCGACATCCCGACACCTTAAAATTAATTTTGGCGGGAAAGCAGTCATTTACAGCTTGCTTGAATAACCCTGGGTTTTAATCCAGGGAATAATAAACAAAAAATTACTGTCGCATTACTTGGTTGGCAGATATACTAGCAAACTTTGCGACGGGATTGATAGCAGGTGTTGAGGTATTCACCATCAATTCTCCATCTTGGAAAACAAACATTTAAACAACTATACAAATAATAAAAAAATGATAAACGTAAACGAATTATTCGATTTATCCGGAAAGGTTGCATTGGTAACCGGAGGTACTCATGGTATTGGTATGGCATGTGGTAAAGCATTAGCTGCCGCAGGAGCAAAATTATGTGTGAATGATATAGATGATGCTAAGCTGACGGAATGTAAAGCTGAGTATGCTAAAGACGGCATTGATGTGTATACCATTAACTTTAATGTATGTAGCGAAGAAGGCGTAGATGCTGGTGTTTCTCAAATTGAAAAAGAAGTAGGACCGATTGATATTCTTGTAAATAATGCAGGTATCATTAAGCGTATTCCTATTTTAGATATGCCAGTTAAAGAGTTCGAACAAGTGATTAATGTCGACCTTGTTGCTCCATTAATTGTAGCTAAAAGAATTGCTCCGGGAATGATCGAGCGTCGTCAGGGAAAAATCATCAACATGTGTTCAATGATGAGTGTTTATGGTCGTCAGAACGTATCAGCTTATGCAGCGGCTAAAGGTGGTTTAAAATTATTGACAGAGAACATGACTTGTGAATGGGCTAAATATGGTCTTCAAATCAATGGAATCGGACCTGGTTATATTGCTACTGCTCAAACAGCTCCTATCCGTGTAGGTGGTCACCCATTTAACGATTTGGTTATGACTCGTACGCCTGCTAACCGTTGGGGAGAGCCAGAAGATGTAGGTAATGCAGCATTATTCTTAGCTTCTAAAGCAGCTGAATTTGTTAATGGTCATATATTATATGTAGACGGTGGTATCCTTGCTAACTTTGGATACGTTAAAGGAGAAAACGAAGTAGAATAATCTTACCCCCTGGAAATAAACAAACTAATCATATTGTAAACCTGAGTTGGATAAGGAACCTATCTAAAACTCAGGTTTTAACCTAAATAAGAAAATGTAATGGGGGCAGAAATATTGAAATTTGATCATTATATAAATGGTCAATGGCTTAAGCCGGATAACGGTGAAACCCTGGAGGTTTTAAATCCATCCAATGATGAAGTGGTGGGTTTAATTGCTAAAGGAAATAAAAAAGATGCTGAGGTAGCTTTAAAAGCTGCCGAAACTGCTCAAAAAGATTGGGCTAAAGTGCCGGCGCGAAAACGTGCTGAATTACTTTATGCTTTAATAGACCAAATAAAAGCCAACAGAGAAGAAATTGCAACAGTGTTAACGAAGGAGCAGGGTAAGCTTTTTAAAGTAGCCCAGTTTGAGGTGGATGTATGTTGTAGTTTTATTCAGTATGCTTGTGAATGGGCACGTAGAATTGAAGGTGATATTGTTCCGTCGGATAACGAAAACGAGCAAATCTGGATTCAGAAAGTGCCTCGCGGAGTTATTGTTGCCATAACAGCGTGGAATTTTCCATTGGCTTTGGCAGGTCGTAAGTTAGGTCCTGCTTTGGTGGCGGGTAATTCAATAGTTATAAAGGCTACCGACGAAACACCAATGTCGACCTTGATGTTGGGAGAGTTGGCTAAAAAAGCCGGTATTCCTGATGGACTGATCAATATCGTTACCGGTCCGGGAAGAGAAATTGGAGATGCCTTGGTGCGTAACCCCATAACCAAGATGGTTACCATGACAGGTAGTACGCCTACCGGGCAGGCTATCATTAAAGCAGCATCTGATAATATGGCGCATGTTCAATTGGAATTGGGAGGTAAAGCACCTTTTATTGCTTTTGAAGATGCAGATATCGATGAGGCTGTGGAAGGAGCACTTCATTCTCGATTCGACAACTGTGGCCAGGTTTGTACTTGTAACGAGCGTATGTATATCCACGAGGATATATATGATGAGTTTATGGAGAAATTCATGGCAAAAGTAAAAGGCATCAAAGTAGGAGATCCATTTGACCCAACGTCCGATATGGGAGCGAAGGTAAATAAATCGGAGCTGAAACACATGCAGGAGCTGGTGGATGTAGCCGTAAAAGAAGGAGCTACCTTGGCTTACGGTGGTAAAAAACCCGAAGGAGCCGGGTTCGAAAAAGGAAACTGGTTTATGCCAACCGTACTTACTGATGTAAAGCAGGATATGACCATCGTTCACGAAGAAGCATTCGGACCTATTTTGCCGGTTCTTAAATTTAAGGACTTTGATGAGGTAGTGGGATATGCCAACGATTGTGAATTTGGCTTGGCAGCTATGGTATATACCAACGATATGAACCGTATTATGAAACTGAACCAGGAGCTTGAGTTTGGTGAAATATACATCAACCGAGGCCATGGAGAGTTACACCAAGGTTTCCACAACGGTTACAAAATGTCTGGTACAGGTGGTGAAGACGGAAAATATGGCTTTGAGCAGTATCTGGAAAAGAAGACTTTCTACGTACGTTTCAAAGTCTAGAAAAAGGACTAACAAAGACTCGGAGACACGGTTTTTTATAATTCCTGTTTCCTGAGAAGAGGTGTTAAGTAAGCCGATTGAAAATCAAGCACTAAAGTGTAAGATATAATAGCCCAGGGCATCGCCCTGGGAAATTAACAAAGAAAAGGTGCAATCATTTGGTTGTTGGAAATACAAACTTGTTTTGTGCCGAAATTGTACGAAGATTCAATAACCTATGTTTTGGTCTTTATAAATCAACATCGAGATAAAAAGAAAACTCTGTGCCTTTGCATCTCTGTGTTCATAAATCCATTTGGAAACCATGACAAAAATTAAAAACATTAACACCCGCATTTTTAAAGTGCCTTTAGCTGAGGTTCTTTCAGATGCTAAACACGGTGACCATTATCATTTTGAGTTGATTACTTCTACAGTGACTCTTGAGGATGGTAGTGAAGGGACAGGTTATACCTATACGGGAGGTAAAGGCGGTCATGCCATCAAGGCGATGATCGATCATGACTTTGCACCTGTGCTTTTGGGTAAAAATGGTGACGAAATAGAAGAGATTCACGATTTTATGTGGTGGCATATCCACTATGTGGGTCGAGGTGGTATCGATGCTTTTGCTATGGCGGCCGTAGATATTGCACTTTGGGATATCCGCTGTAAAAAAGCGGGAGAGCCTCTTTGGAAAGTAGCAGGAGGTAATGATAATACCTGTAAGGCTTACTGCGGAGGAATCGACCTTCAGTTTCCTTTGCCAAAGTTATTGAATAGTATTCAAGGTTACCTGGATAGAGGATATAATGCGGTAAAAATAAAAATCGGGCGAGATAACATGGATGAAGATATCGAGCGTATCAAGGCAGTGCGAGAATATGTTGGCCCTGATGTGACATTTATGGTAGATGCCAACTATTCTATGAGTGTTGATCAAGCCATTGAGTGTGCGAACCGTTTCAAAGAATATAATATTTACTGGTTCGAAGAGCCAACTATTCCTGACGACTATAAAGGATTTGGTAAGATTGCCGATGCTACAGGTGTGCCATTGGCAATGGGAGAGAACTTACATACCATTCACGAGTTTGAATACGCCATGGCAGATGCCAGGTTATCCTTTGTTCAGCCGGATGCATCTAACTGTGCCGGTATTACAGGATGGTTGAAAGCAGCAAAGTTGGCGGCAGAAAACAATATCCCTGTTTGTTCGCACGGAATGCAAGAGTTACACGTAAGTCTTGTTTCGTCGCAACCTAATGCCGGTTGGATTGAAGTGCACAGTTTCCCTATTGATGAATATACAAAACGACCATTGGTGGTTGAGAATCATAGGGCAGTAGCTCCTGATACACCAGGTATTGGTGTGGAGTTCGACTGGGATAAACTGGCAGAATACGAGGAGAAATAGAAATCAGCTTACAGTTATTGGCAAGTAGCTAAAAGCGAAAAGCGAAAATATGAAATCTACAAAAAACAGTTTTGGAAATTATAACGGTCAGGAAGTAACCCAGTTCGTTTTAGAAAACAACAATGGGATGACTGTAAAGATTTTAGATTTAGGGGCTACCATCAGTTCCATAACAATTCCAGGGAAGGGCAACAAACCCACCTCTATAGTATGTGGGTTTGATACCCTGGATGGGTATTTTTCAGAGGAATACAAAGCCAATGCACCGTATTTCGGTTGCACCGTAGGTCGGTACTGCTCGCAAATAAAAGATGCCAAGTTCGATTTAGACGGACAGACATACCAGCTGGCAAAAAATTGTGGAGAGAACAACTTACATGGAGGAACCGTAGGTTTCGACAAGAGAATGTGGGATGCTACTTCGGTAGAATCAAATGGTAAGATTGGTGTTCAATTTCAATTGAAGAGTAAGGATAAAGAAGAAGGATTCCCTGGAGATGTGGAGGCCCAGGTTGTTATGCTGCTCAGCAACGATAACGAGTTGATTTTAAATTATAGTGCGACTACCAATAAAACAACTCCGCTTTCCATGACCAATCATAGCTACTTCAATCTTTCGGGATTTAAAAGAAATGTGGAAGGATTTAAGTTGCAGGTGAATACCGATAAACTGCAAGAAATGGATGAAACAGGGGCTGGTACAGGAAAGATATTAGATGTAACAGGAACAGCCAATGATTTAAGGAAAGGAAAGGTAATAAAAGAGGTTCATGATGAATTGGGCGACGGTTTTGAGCATTTTTATGTGTTTGATAATGCGAGTGAGGATTTAATACAGACAGCTAAAATAGAAGATTCGGAATCGGGAAGAAGCCTTGAGGTATATTCAACCGAGCCATGCATGCTTTTCTATACGGCCAAATACATGAGCAATGAACTCAAAAGAACCGAAGAGGAAAAATATGGTAAATACCGTGCTTTTGCCTGCGAAACACACCGTTGGCAAAACGGACCAAACATCGAAGGTTCTCCAAAGACGTTTACTAAGGCAGGTGAGGAGTTTAAAAGTAAAACTGTATTTAAGCTTAGTTGGTAGCAGGAAGTCAACTGTTATACGCCTTTACAAAGGTTGGTAAATAGAATATAATATTAACAAAAATAATAGCGATTACTTAGTGTTTTTTTCGGATGCACTTTGTAGTCAGTCATCTAAAATAAATCTAAATTTATGATTGGAGTTTTATTAGCAATATCAGCAGGGGTAATGCTTGGGTTTTGGGCAATGCCCGAAAAGTATATTAAAAACTATGCATTTGAAAATGCATGGGGACTTTGTTATGTGTTTATGCTATGGTTAATACCCTGCATCGTTGCATTTTCTATGATCAACGACTTTGGTCAGGTTTTATCAGATGTAGGCACACCTGTGTTACTAAAAATGTTAATACCTGGTTTCTTATGGGGTATGGGTATGATGTTATGGGGTAAAGCCATTAATTACATCGGTATGTCCTTAGGTTTCTCCATATTTATTGGAACAATTATTTGTGTAGGCTCTTTGTTGCCTTGGGTGTTGTCGGCATTACCAGAAATGAGCAAGATGGTAACCATTCTTATTGGAATTGCGGTGATATTGGCGGGAATAGTATTTAATGGTCGTGCTGGAATCTTGCGTTCCGAGTCCAAAAGTGCTGGAGATACAGCTGCCGGTTCCTCCATGTTAACCGGTATTGTAATAGCTATTATTGGTGGTGTTTTGTGCACAGGATTTAACGTTGCATTAGAAATTACCTCCAATGGTGAAGCTGCCAAGAATATTATTGGCGAAATGATTGTAAAAAACAACAATGAACCCTGGTTAGCTTCTGTTGCATCCATGTTTATCGTATATGTTTCGGGTGGTATATTTGTTGTTCCTTATTTTATTGTTATGCTCACAAAGAATAAATTATGGGGTAGCTTTAATGTTGCGGGAGCGGGAAAGAATGTTTCCTTAACCGGTTTGATGGCAGTGTTGAACTTTACAGCTTCGATTATTTTTGCGTATTCTTCTTTTGTATTAGGAAAAGTAGGTGGTTCTGTAGGGTATGCCATTTTCAACACACTTTCAGTAGTAACTGCGGTAATAGCCGGTGTTATAACAAAAGAGTGGGCGGGAGCTCCAAATGTTGCGAAAACATCATTGTATATTGGATTGGCTGCTATGGTCGGTGGTGTAATGGTGATTGCATTTGGTTAATTTATCGTATTCTTATTTAAAGCTATAACGAGGACAGGCCAAAAACAAATTTTGTTTTTGGCCTGTCCTCGTTAGTTGCCAACATAATATTAATATCTTTGTTCCATTGGGCAAAGTTCAAGCAAGCTTGGCTTTACACTCATTTGTTACAAAGATTGATGAATGCATATGTTTATTTGGCATTATAAAGCCTTTCGCCTTTCATTGTTAAATAACAATGCATTTAATTTTATTACATACGTTATCCGAAATTCTGTCAGAATAAGATGTCGGCGCTTGTGGCCATAATAGTAGGTGCTTAAGTTTAACTCATTAGTCCTTCGTAAAAATCGATGTTCTCAGCATTTAATATATTCACGGGCAATAGGTTTAGTGGGTTTGTTTTTTCTTTTCGGAACAATGAATTGAATAATAACATGACAGCATTAAAGCCTTGCGATTTAGATTGCTGACCAATTATAATATTGATATAACCTTCGTGCATATAGCATATATTTTCTCTTAGGGTATCGAATCCGATTACAACGATGTCTTTGCGGTGGTGTTTCTTTAAAATAGATGCGATTTTATAGGCCCTGGAGTTAGGTACGTATATGATTTGAATATTACCCTTGTTCTGTAAAAAATGTATTAATTGTTTGTCGTATTCCGATTCGTCGTTACTTATTTTAATATCTAAATGGTATATAAGCGATGGATTGAATTTTATATTTTCAAAGTATTCCATAAATCCATTAATTCTATCGTGAAGGTGCGAATATTCCTGCGTTTCTTTTGAAATGTATGCAATTAGAATGTTATTGTTCTTTTTCAATGCCAAATGGCATAAACTGGCAGCTGTTCTGCCAGCAGCAATTGGGTCTTGACCAACAAAGGATAACGGGTTGATTTCTGAATGTTGAATATTGATATGAACAAATGGGATACTGTTATTGTGAAGCAGTTTGGCAAAACGTGAAGATTCTTCAAAAAACATTGGCACATACACAACACCATCGGGATTTAATTGTAGAACTTGATCGCAGGCGGTCTTAAAATTTTCCTTTCTGGGCAAATACAGAATAGTTTCAATCTTGACTTTAAATGAAGCCAACTCCGTCATCGCACTTTCAATTCCGGCAAATGGTCGTTCCCAATATTTTGTGTCGGAAGGATTAGGAATGAGACAAACGATATGTAGTTCTTTTTTTAAAGCCAGGTTCCGGGCCATGATGTCAGGTGCGTAACCCAGATCCTGGATAGCTTTTTCTACTTTTACTTTCGATTTTTCTGAATACCTGCCGCGCTGGTGGATGACGCGGTCTACGGTTCCCGCAGAAACTCCTGCTTTCTTTGCAATATCTATTATTCTTATCTTCATGCGAATCAAGAAAGTCAGCGTCGGTCATAATTAACCGAAGCTGCAGTTGTTATAAATCAGTTTTTTTAAATCAAAATTTGAATAGGCAAACAGCTAAAATAGATTTTATCATGATGAGCTATCTCATTGGGTTGTTAAAAATTCCCGCTGATAATTGTTTGCATCTTTTTAATATTTATAAGGTTACCCCACTTTTGAAAATGGCAATTTCCTTGAATTTTGTGATCTCGTGTTTTAGTTTTTTCCCGTTGGCAATATCAATAAGGTAAGATGTAAATTCTTTTCTTAATTCATCCATTGTTTTATCGCCGTCAACCAATCCTCCGGCATTAAAATCCATCCAGTTGCTTTTATGATTAAATAGGGTTGTGTTGGTGGCAATTTTCATGGTGGGAACAAAGCTGCCAAATGGCGTTCCTCGTCCTGTGGTGAAAAGTACCATCTGACATCCTGCAAACCCAAGGGCAGAAGATGCTACAAGGTCGTTGCCTGGAGACCACAGCAGGTTTAAACCCGGCGTTTTGATCTGCTCTCCGTAATTCAACACATCGTTAACAATGGCGTCGCCACCTTTTTGCACGCAACCTAACGACTTTTCTTCCAGCGTGGTGATACCTCCGTTTTTGTTACCCGGAGAGGGGTTTTCGTAAATCGGTTGATTACTGGTTCTAAAATAATCTTTAAAACCGTTGATTAAGTCTACTGTCTTGCAGAAGATATTTTCCGATTGGGCACGTTCCATCAATATGGATTCTGCCCCAAACATCTCCGGTACTTCAGTTAGCACAGTTGTTCCTCCCTGTGCCACCAACCAATCCGAAAAGCGACCTAAAAGAGGGTTAGCGGTGATCCCGGAGAAACCATCGCTGCCACCACACTTTAAACCAATTTTAAGTTTAGATATTGGGACTTCAGTGCGTCGGTCGCACTTCATTATTTCGCACAGCGATTTCATGATTTTCAGTCCCTCTTCCACTTCATCTTCCACTTCCTGGGATACTAAGAATTTAACTCTTTCGTCATCCCATTCACCGATCATTTCCTTTAATTGCGAAATTTGATTATTCTCACAACCCAATCCCAATACCAAAACGCCTCCGGCATTAGGGTGTTTGATGGCTGAAGCTAAAGCCTTTTGGGTGTTTGTATGGTCGCCACCCAGTTGCGAACAGCCATATTGATGTCCAAGCACCAATACGTCATCGATATGACTAGTGTCTACTTCAGTTTTTAGTTGTTCCGCCATGAGTTTGGCCTGACCGTTCACACATCCAACGGTAGGGATAACCCATAGTTCGTTTCTAATGCCAACATCTCCGTTTTTGCGTTTGTAGCCCTTAAACGTTAATTCTTCCTTGCCTATGGTAAGAGGTTTTCCTTTTGGAGTGTATTTGTATTCCAGGTTTTCGTCTAGACCGGTGCGTACGTTATGGGTATGAACATGCTGTCCAATTGCTATATCCTCTTTAGCAATTCCGATGGAATACCCATATTTGATGATATGTTCTTCTTTTTTGATAGGAGAAACAGCAATTTTATGTCCTTGCGGTATATCCTTGGCAACAATAATGCTTCCGCGAACGAGTTCAACCGCAGTACCTTCAGCAATTGGCTCAAGCGCTACAATTACATTATCGATGGGATGTATTTGTAAAAATTTGCTCATGATTACATAATTATATCAATTTAACTAATGCTGTTTTAATACCATTTGTGATGATATCTTCTATGTTATCGGCTACACTTTCTGTCAATCCATGGATAGCGGTTAGGTCTGCATTCCATATTTGTTGATTTGACAGAATATTAGAAGTAAGTGAAAAGTATGATTCCTTGTTTTTCCAGGCATCTTGTATAAAAGCAACATGCTTTGCATTGTCGTTGATGTCAAATTCGATACCGTTGTAATCGCCTCTATAAAGAATCAGTAGTGCAGCCAATGAGAAGGTCAGTTTTTCAGGCACTTTGGCCTTACTCTCATAAAAATCCAATAACGAAGGATAATCGCGCGTCATCCATTTCGATAATGAATTAAGTGAGATGTCCTTTAAGAAATGACGTATATAAGGATTGTAGAATCTTTCAAGGATTTCCGCCGCAAATTGTTTTAGTTCTTCGTTGCCTCCTTCGATGTTCGGGATTACTTCTGTTTCTACCATGCCATTGATAAATTTAGAGATGTCTTTGTCATCGAAAGCTTCTTTTACGGTTTCATAACCACTTAACAATCCAACAGGAACCAACGCCGTATGAGAACCATTTAAAATACGGACTTTTTTATCCCTGAATTTGGTCATGTCTTCAAGCCAAACCACATTTAAACCAGCTTTGTCGAAAGGGTACTTTTCCCTGACATGGCGCGGTGCCTCTATGGCCCATAAATGAAAATATTCACCCATTACTACTAGGTTATCTGCATAACCCAACTCTTGTTGGATTTCTTTGATATTGTCTCTTGGGAAACCGGGTACGATTCTGTCCACCAGCGAGCTGCAGAAAGTGCAGTAGTTGTTGACCCAGGCAATAAAGTCGTCTTCTAATTTGTTGCTGACAGCAAGTTCAAGTACAATTTTTTTTAAGATTTTTGCGTTTTTGTCAATCAGTTCGCAGCATATAAAATCAAGCGCTTTACCAGTATCACCTTTAAAATGCAAATAACGTTGGTATAGTAACTGGCATACCTTTCCGGGGAATGACGTAGGGGGAGCCGCATGAATGTCTTCGTTATCGACTCTGCTAATTCCTGCTTCGGTGGTGTTTGAAACAATTAATTCCAAATCGGGGTGCAGAAAGTATTGTTTGTACAAATCATAATCGCTATAAGGATTAACAGAGTCAATAATGCAATCAACGAGTTCTTTTTCTTCAACCGGTATTCCATCTTTGATGCCTTGAAGAATAACGTGATAAAGATGGTCTTGCTTTTTTAGCATGTCAACCATCCCTTTGTCCAACGGTTGAACCACGACGACACCATTTTGCATATCCAGCTCCCGGTTCATTTGGTGAATCATCCAATCCACAAAGGCTCGTAAAAAGTTGCCCTCACCAAACTGAAGAATTTTAAATCGATAATCCTTATTGATTTTGTAGTTGGTTCTGTTCAATAAATCCATGATGATATCCTTTTATTCTCAAAATAAATAATCTTGTTTTGCAAATATATACAAAAAAGTGTGCGCACACGCAACTTTTCGAAAATCAAAGGTAATCTTTATTTTTTAACTGGATTTAATATTGGGTAGAGTTGATCTTTGGGCTATTTCATCCGATTAAAGAAGAAGGAAATAACTAATCTGATTATGTTGGCGATAATGGACAGAAATGTCGGTATGGGTATGAACATGTTGAAAAGCGGAGTGTTTTCACACAAAGTTCATGTGTTGGCTTTGTTTCAGATTTGCGAAGAGCTTGATAAATATAAGGATTTAAGTGAAAGAGTGGGAGAGTAATAGGGAAATATAGAGAAAACACATGGCTTGAAAATCTGAAGTTTTGCGAATGTTGAATAAAGGAGAAATAAATATATGAATTATTGAGGGGATGGAGTCACGCAACTATTGATGAGCTTACAGATTATAATAGAAGGATAATTCAAGATGTAGATTGCGAAATATTAGATGGGTATAACATTTAATAGCTAGTTAGAGATACAATGTACAACCTGCTCCTAAGCAATAAGAGCTTAAGACGGTAGGCGCTTTGTTGAAAAACTCCATGCCCAATTCCATCTGTGTTCATACTCTTGGAACATCCGTTTCATTACATTATTTTTGCAATGTGCATTTGTTGAAGGAGGATTAAACAGATTGCAGTTTTAAGTATTAAAATTTCTCCGTTGAAACTTACTTCGGCATGATGCCGAAGTGTTTATATTATAATGATGGCTTCATGTCCGAACTATCCACAAAAGAGATAACATATTTGCCCGGTGTTGGCCCTAAAAAAGCAGAAGTGCTCAAGAGCGAACTTAAAATTCAATCTTATGAGGACTTGTTATATCATTTTCCTTACAAATATGTCGACAGAAGCCGGACGTATAAAATTAGGGAAATAAGCAGTACCTCTTCGCATATTCAACTACAAGGTAAAGTTATTGCCTTAAACACGGTGGGCTCAGGAAAGTCACAGCGTTTGGTAGCTCGGTTCGCGGACGAAACAGGGGTGATAGAACTGGTTTGGTTTAAGTATATAAAGCAGATAAAGTCAGGTCTTGACGCGAATGCCGAATACATCATTTTTGGCAAACCCAGTATCTTCAACCGGACTTATAACATCGTTCATCCCGAAATGGAAAAGGTGGATGCCAACAAACCTGCAATTGCATCAGGATTGCAGGCCTTTTACAACACCACCGAAAAAATGAAGAAGGGTTATCTGAATTCCAAAGCTATTCAGAAAATGCAGCAAAATATCTTCCGGTCGTTTCAGGGAGCAATCTCTGAAACATTACCGTCTTATATCATTCAGCAATATAAGCTGATGTTACTCGATCAGGCATTAAGGATCGTTCATTTTCCACCTGATTCTCAAAGCTTGCAACAAGCTCAGTTCAGGTTAAAGTTTGAGGAGTTGTTCTACATACAACTGAACATTTTAAAACTTAAAAAACAGCGAAACCAAAATATACAGGGACATATTTTTTCGACGGTGGGAGATTATTTTAATCACTTTTTCTATAATAATCTGCCTTTTGAGCTAACAGGTGCGCAAAAGAGGGTAATACGCGAAATCAGACACGATATCGGTTCGGGCAGGCAGATGAACCGGCTTTTACAAGGTGATGTGGGTAGCGGAAAGACCATGGTAGCATTAATGGTGATGTTAATTGCTTTAGATAACAGTTTCCAGGCTTGCCTGATGGCACCTACAGAAATACTGGCCACACAGCACTTTGAGTCTATCCTAGGTTTGCTCAAGGGAATGGATTTAAATGTAAAGCTGTTGACAGGCTCGAGCAAGAAGAGGGAACGCGCGCAGATTCATGCCGAACTCAAATCGGGTGAACTGCAAATCCTTATCGGCACGCATGCATTGTTGGAGGACATTGTTGAGTTCAAGAATTTGGGAATGGTCATCATCGACGAGCAACACCGTTTTGGCGTGGCACAGCGTGCCAAACTCTGGAAAAAGAACCATATTCCTCCCCATATATTGGTGATGACGGCAACACCCATACCTCGCACCCTCGCCATGACGGTGTATGGCGATTTGGATGTGTCGGTCATCGATGAGCTTCCCCCTGGTCGTAAACCAATCGAAACCAGGCATTATTTTCACAACCGACGCAACAACCTCAATCATTTTATTAAAGCCGAGATTGAAAAAGGGAGACAGGTGTATGTAGTGTATCCGTTGATTGAGGAATCGGAAAAGCTGGATTTTAAGAACCTGGCCGAAGGGCTGGAGTATATGCGGTCTGCTTTTCCTGTATATAAAACCACTATGGTGCATGGTAAGATGAAACCCGCAGAAAAAGATGCTGCAATGCAGGAATTCGCTAGTGGTGAGGCTCAGATATTGGTATCCACCACCGTTATTGAGGTTGGCGTAAATGTACCCAATGCTTCGGTAATGATTATCGAAAGTGCGGAGCGTTTTGGCTTGTCTCAGCTCCATCAGTTACGCGGACGGGTGGGACGTGGCGCGGAGCAAAGTTTTTGTATCCTAATGACTGGTTATAAATTAGGGGAAGACACCAAGAAACGAATGAATATTATGGTGGATTCAAACGATGGCTTTGAAATTGCCGAAGCCGACATGAAACTGCGCGGCCCGGGCGACCTGGAAGGCACCCAGCAAAGCGGTCTGCCCTTTGAACTAAAGATAGCCAACCTTACCCGTGATTCTCAATTATTACATCATGCCCGTAATGTGGCCAATACCATCCTGGATAATGACCCGATATTGGAAAAACCGGAAAATCAGGTACTCAACAAACAACTCACCAAGCTGGCCCGGCAAAAGATGAACTGGAGTTTGATATCCTAGGCCTTGCGGTGGCAGAAAATACAATAATAAAGCCATTAATTTCAGGAATGAACACAAAACAAATATGATAAACGTGTAAATTCGTGTCGTTTACGGTCCGTTTTTTTGTGGATTGATTACGAATTGTTATTGCCCCTCCAAAATCACCCATTCAATTAAAGAAAAATTTCTTTATAATCTCCATTATGTCAATACTTAACCTAACAAATGACAGTTTTGAGAAATTGCAAAAAAAAATTATACCCACATTTTATAAATTGCAATCTCTACTTTGCACTATTTACAAGGGTTTTGTAATGTCTGGATAGCAATTCTGTTTATTTATACCAATTCCAAATAGCAAAATGGCGTTTTCCGTAATAACTGATTAATTACATTTGTTCGGAAATTTCCCTTAAAATCATGACGGAATTAAAGTTTGTAGAGCATACAGGATACGTTGAAGAGGTCAATTCAGGTCAGGTCAAAGTTCGTATAATAAGCGAATCGGCATGTGCATCTTGTCATGCAAAAGGGGCCTGTACGGCATCTGATATGAAAGAAAAGATAATCGACGTTAACACATATGGTGTTGGTAATTTGGCTGTTGGTCAACAGGTAGTTATTAAGGGGCAGAAGTCGCTGGGCTTAAAAGCATCGCTAATTGCATACATTTTCCCATTTATATTGGTGTTCATCACCTTATTTGTGGTATACGGAATCACTAAGAACGAGGGTATAGCAGGTATTGCCTCCTTGGTGGTATTGGTTCCGTATTTTATCGGGGTTAAGATGTATACGCCTAAACTGGAGAAAACATTTGTATTTACAATTAAAAAAATAATCGGTTAGATAAAATTAATAAAAAATGAACGTAGTAGTAATAACTGTTTTAACGCTTGGAATACTTGGAACCGTGGCGGCTTTGGTGCTCTACTTTGTGGCTCAAAAGTTTAAAGTGTTCGAAGATCCAAGAATCGATCAGGTCGAAGAAGTATTGCCCGCCGCCAACTGCGGTGGTTGTGGTTTTCCGGGCTGCAGGGCTTTTGCTGAAGCCCTGGTGAAGAGTGACGATATTTCTTCATTAAACTGTCCGGTGGGAGGTGCTGAAACCATGAGTGCGGCAGCAAGCATCCTGGGTAAAGAGGTGAAGGCTGCCGACCCAATGATAGCGGTTGTTCGGTGTAATGGAACCTGTGAAAACCGTCCTAAAACCAACCAATACGACGGAGCCACATCGTGTGCTGTTGCAGCTTCACTTTATGGGGGTGATACCGGTTGTAGTTATGGATGCTTAGGATGTGGCGACTGTGTTGAAGCTTGTAATTTCGATGCCATGTATATGGACGAAAAAACCGGGTTACCGGTTGTTAAAGACAACTGTGTGGCATGTGGCGCTTGTGTGGATGCATGTCCAAAAGACATTATCGAACTGAGAAAACGGGGTCCCAAGGAACGCAGGATTTTTGTTTCGTGCGTAAATAAAGACAAAGGTGGAGTAGCTAAAAAGGCATGTTCCACGGCTTGTATCGGATGTAGAAAGTGCGAAAAGGAATGTCCTTTTGATGCGATAACTGTGGAGAACAATCTGGCGTACATCGATTACCACAAATGTAAATTGTGTAGAAAGTGTGTGGTTGTATGTCCTACGCATGCCATTCATGAAATCAACTTCCCTTTGCGAAAAGCAAAACCGGAGGCTAAGCCCGCAGCAGCCAAGACAGCTGAAGGCCCGGTTGCCGCGAAACCTGCAGCTTCTACACCAAGCAATGCTGTAAAAAACGATAACAATACATCTTCGGATAATAAAAACAAGGAGGAATAAACGTGTTAAAAACTTTTTCACTTGGAGGTATTCATCCTCCCGAAAACAAATTTTCGGCCGGTAAAAAAATTGAGACCTTGCCGGTTCCTTCGCAAGTAGCCATCCCGGTTGCTCAGCATATAGGTGCTCCGGCTGCCCCGGTGGTTAAAAAGGGCGATGTGGTTAAAGTGGGTACTTTAATTGCCAAGTCAGCAGGGTTTGTATCAACCAATATCCACTCTCCGGTATCTGGTACCGTTTTTAAAATAGACGATATTGTGGATGCCAGCGGATACCGTAAGCCTGCCATCATCATTAATGTTGAAGGTGACGAATGGGAAGAAAGCATTGATAGAAGTACAGAACTCAAAAAAGATATCACTGCCACTCCAGAGGAAATAGTTAAAGCAGTAGCCGAAGCAGGTATCGTTGGGCTGGGAGGCGCAACTTTTCCTTCGCATGTTAAGTTATCTGTTCCTCCGGGAAAAAAATGCGATATTCTGATTCTTAATGCCGTAGAGTGTGAGCCTTATTTGACCGCCGACCACCAGTTGATGATGGAAAAGGGTGACGAGATCATGGTGGGAACGCAAATCATCATGAAAGCCCTTAAGGTAGACAAGGCCATCATCGGTATCGAAAACAACAAACCGGATGCTATTCAGCATATGCAATCGTTAGCTTCTTCTTATCCCGGTATCACCATAGAACCGTTAAAAGTTCAGTATCCGCAAGGTGGAGAAAAGCAGTTGATAGATGCTTGTATCAAACGTCAGATTCCTTCCGGGAAATTGCCCATTGAGGTAGGTGCCGTGGTTCAAAACGTGGGAACTACGTTGGCCGTTTACGAAGCGGTTCAAAAAAATAAGCCTTTGTTTGAGCGAGTGGTTACCATCACCGGAAAGTCCGTTTCAAAACCATCTAATTTCCTGACCAGAATAGGAACCCCGATTAATATTTTGATTGAAGCCGCTGGTGGTCTTCCGGAAGATACCGGTAAAGTGGTAGGTGGCGGCCCAATGATGGGTAAAGCACTTGTAAACACAGACGTGCCTGTTACCAAGGGCAGTTCGGGAGTCCTTATTATCAAGGATGAAGAAGCGAAACGTCAGCCCATGCAAAACTGCATCAGGTGTGCCAAATGTACGCAGGTGTGTCCTATGGGACTGGAACCGTTCTTGTTGATGACCGTTAGCGATAAGGCTGTATGGGACAGGGCAGAAGAGGAACATATCATGGATTGTATCGAATGTGGTTCGTGCAGTTACACTTGCCCTGCCAATCGACCATTGTTGGATTATATCCGACTGGGCAAGGGAAAAGTGGGACAGATTATGCGCAGTCGCACCAGATAAGTATACATGAGGATTATTCGTAATGACTAAATAAAAATTAAGAGTTAGTTAAATAATTAAAATATGAGCACATTAACTATTTCACCTTCCCCGCACATTCACAGTGGCGATAGCGTGAAAAAAAATATGTACGGAGTTATCATTGCCCTTGTTCCGGCTCTGTTGATTTCCTTCTACAACTTTGGTTTAGGCGCTGTGGTTGTATCTGTAACAGCTGTTGTGGCTTGCATGGTTTTTGAGCATGTCATCCAGGTGTTCTTAATGAAGCGGGAAACTACCGTTTGGGATGGGTCGGCCATGATAACAGGTTTGTTATTGGCATTTAACATTCCGAGTAACCTGCCCATTCACATTATCATTATTGGTGCGTTGGTATCTATTGGTATTGGAAAAATGTCGTTTGGTGGATTGGGTAACAATCCCTTTAACCCCGCTTTGGTGGGAAGGGTTTTCTTGTTGATTTCCTATCCGGTACAAATGACCTCTTGGCCCGTGCCTAAAAGGATTCCATTTACCTATACGGATGTAACTACTGGAGCAACACCTTTATCGGTGATGAAGGAAGCATTGGCCAAAGGCGAGCTTCCAACAAACGTGTTAAACGAGATACCAAGTTATCGCGATATGTTTTTAGGGCTGCAGGGAGGTAGTGCCGGAGAAATGGCTGGTCTGGCTATTTTGATAGGACTGGGAATTATGATTTGGCGTAAGATTGTAACCCCACATATTCCGGCTGCTATCATCGTCACGGTGTTTGTTTTTACCGGCATCTTGCACTGGTTGAACCCTATGATGTACGCACCGCCAATGTTCCACATATTATCAGGAGGTCTGTTCCTGGGAGCTGTGTTTATGGCAACCGATTATTCAAGTTCGCCCATGAGCAATAAGGGCGCAGTAATATTTGGAATTGGAATAGGTGTGATTACGGTAGCCATCAGGACATATGGGGCCTATCCCGAAGGGATTTCCTTTGCGATCCTGATCATGAACGCTTTTGTTCCCTTAATCGATAAATACATTAAACCAAAGCGTTTCGGAGAGAAACCGGTGGTTGCTAAATAATTTGAATCATGGCAAAAACAGAATCAACATTAGTAAACATGGTGGTTGCCTTGCTGGTTATTACGGCGATAGCTGGGGGCACGCTTGGTATGGTTTACAAAGTAACCAAAGAACCTATTGCCACAGCTAAATTGGCCAAACAACAAAAGGCAATTGAAGAAGTAGTTCCCGGGTTCGATAATAACCCCACCGACGAAGCGTATGAACTGACTTCGAAAGAAGGTTTTTTACTTCGGGTGTTCCCCTGCAAAAAAGGCGATGAACTTTTAGGTGTGGCCATCTCCACCAAAACTGAAAAAGGGTTTAGTGGCGAGTTTAAAGTCATGCTTGGCCTAAAACCCGATGGAACAATTATTAATTATTCAGTCTTGGAACATAAAGAAACGCCTGGGCTGGGGTCTAAGATGCAAGAGTGGTTTAGGGTTGAAAACACCAAACAAAACGTTTTAGGCTTGGATCCTGCCGAAACCAGGATGGTCGTTTCTAAGGACGGTGGAGATATCGATGCCATCACCGCGGCTACCATCAGTTCAAGAGCATTTTTAGATGCGATTATGATAGCTTACGATACCTATAAAACAGAAGGAGGCGAACAATGAATCAGTTACAGAATTTTACAAAAGGCTTCTTTAAAGAGAATGCTGTTTTTACCTTATTGTTGGGAATGTGTCCCACGTTGGGTGTAACATCTTCCGCTATAAACGGTCTGGGGATGGGGTTGGCTACAACTTTTGTGCTTATTATGAGTAATATTGTGGTTTCCCTGGTAAAAGATCTTATTCCGGACAAAGTGCGTATACCATCATTTATCGTGATTATCGCTTCCTTTGTAACCGTGGTGGAGCTATTAATGCAAGCCTACTTGCCAGCCCTTTTTGAATCGTTAGGCCTGTTTATTCCACTTATTGTGGTTAACTGTGTGGTACTTGGTCGAGCAGAGGCTTTTGCCTCTAAAAACGGCTTTGCATCATCTTTAATTGATGGTGCAGGTATGGGGCTGGGTTTTGCCATGGCCTTGACAATGCTGGGTGCGGTGAGAGAGTTTCTCGGAAGCGGTAAAATGTTCGACATGGTCATCTTCCCAGAGGAATACGGAATGCTGGTATTTGTGCTGGCTCCCGGCGCATTTATCGCCTTGGGATATTTAATTGCAGTTATTGACAGACTTAAAAAAGCCTAAAAATGGAATACGTTTTAATATTTATATCTGCCATATTTGTTAATAACATTGTATTGGCTCAATTCCTGGGGATTTGTCCATTCCTTGGAGTTTCTAAAAAGATTTCCACCGGTATTGGTATGACGGGGGCAGTAACCTTTGTAATGGTGCTGGCTACTATTATTACTTATCTGGTACAAAAGTTTGTGTTGGATGCCTTTGGTTTAGGGTATTTGCAAACCATCACGTTTATTTTGGTAATTGCTTCCCTGGTGCAATTGGTTGAGATTATCCTTAAAAAAGTAAGTCCTCCTTTGTATCAGGCGTTAGGGGTGTTCTTACCATTGATTACCACCAACTGTGCTATCTTAGGTGTTGCTATCCTTACCATCCAAAAAGATTATGATCTGTTGGAAGCCGTGGTCTTTTCAACTGCAACTGCCATCGGTTTTGGTTTGGCGCTGATCATCTTTGCAGGTATCCGCGAGCAATTGGATTTGGTTGACCTACCCAAAGGTATGAAAGGTACGCCTATTGCTCTGTTGGTAGCAGGAATCCTCGCACTGGCCTTTATGGGATTTGCGGGACTCGTATAGAGAATGCCGAAATGTATCTTAAAATTGACTAATCGATGATAGAGTAAAGAGTGTTCGTAATGGACACTCTTTTTTTTGTGTATCCAACTGAAAAAATGTTGTTAGCATAATTCCAAAATTGTCGTAAGACTTTATATAAATGACCCGAAACTATTTGAGAAACTAGAAGGTGAAATTTGGTATTTCAGGACAAAGTTTCTGTCGCTTCACTATCGTGTATTTGCATTTTGGGAAAAGACCGATAATGTTAACACGTTTGTAGTGGCAAAACATGGTGACGTGAAGAAATCAAATAAGATTCCAAAATCAGAAAATGAAAAAGCCGAAAGGAGGATACATTTGCGCTTTGCAATGCGCCCCCTTTTTTTACCGTAAAAGTGTGCTAATTAAAAAAGACCATTTGCAGGGTAGCATCTTCGAAAGGCAAAAGTATTGGGGTACAACCAAAGGGTTGTTGAAAATTGTAAATGATTTATTTATAACATGTTTATTCCAGACTATTTACCTCATGATTTGTAAATGATTTTTGACGGCATCTAATTTAACGGAGGGGCAGGCACGGATGGCCGTACCCCTATTGGGGACTGTCGTAGGTTGGGTCTACGGCATTACGGTAGTAGTCGCGAAAACCGAGTACAGCATTGGCGAGTTCGGGGACGCCAAGCATTACGTCGCCCTCGGTGTAGTAGTCACGGGAATAATAGGTCTGAGTCGAACCTTCAACAAACTTAACAATTGACATGCCGGGAGCGCTAAAAGGAGCTCCGTTAAATACACCGGACATGGTCCAAGTCGCCATATAAATATCGTCTGTCATGGTCTCATCCTCGACGGTGGTGTACAAGTTCGAAGATCCGGCAAACAGACGGCCCAGAAACTGGGACATCGTGTCGGGACCATAGATGTCGACGATAGGGTCGTGGTACTCGTAGTCACTGGCCAGGAAGGGGATCACGTTCGTCCAGTTTCCTGCATTGATCTCGACCAGTTGACGACCGACCACTAGTTGATCGCTGCTTATCTGTTGCTGCGAACGCAGTTGGTTATTTTCTGTGCTTATAGAGGAAAGGGTGAGTGGGCAGACGAAGGTAGGATCCACAGCGCACCTGTAGTATGTCCTGAAGCCCCCGATGGCCTCATCCAGACCCGGGATCGTGGCCATGATGTCACCCTCGGAATAGTAGTCCCGCTGGTAGTACACCAGAGAAGAGTTGGGCCGGAACTTAAAGATAGAGATGCCCTTGGCCTGATATGGAACACTGAGGAAATCTCCGGACATGGTCCACGTTGCCGAATAGATGTCGTCGGAGAGGGTCTCGTCCTCGATAGTTGTGACCAGATTGGGCGAGGCACCTATGATGAGCTGATTGAGGAAAGCAGTCATATCTTGAATTCCGTAGATGTCCACGATGGGGTCGTGGTACTCAATGTTGTCTGTGTAGTACGGCAGGACTTCAGCTACGTTAGGCGCCTGTACTTCCAGCAGGGCGCGTCCGATATCGAGTCGATCCTGATGGAGCTGGTGCAAATCTTCGTTTGAACAGGCCTGGCTAATCAGAGTAATGGCGATGCCGGCGAGCATTGTGAATGTTTGTGTAAACTTTCTCATGTATGACCTCCGAATTAGATTTTTTATTAGAAACTAAAAAATACGGATTCCTAAAATACTGCAAGCTTAATTGTATGTAATTTAACACAAATATTCATAAAGTACAAAGTCAAAATTGTTGGATTTGCTCAAGGAACAAATAAGATTAGAACATGATAGGCTTAAGAATCGAAAAAACTTACACTATATTTAAACGAGATCTGTCATTAGAAATTTGAAAAATTATTTAATGTCAGCAGGTAATAGCCTTATCGAGGTAATCCTGATGTTGAAAATTTTTGCATTAAATCACAGGACTGTTTTGTCTTTTATTGATATAATTTATGTTTGTATTCTCTTTAAAAAAAGTAATGTAAAATTTGTCAAGCGATTTTAGGGTATAACAATGATTGCTTAACTATGGGTTACCGTTCATATAGCTCCTACTACGTTTATAATTTTTAACAGGGCACAAACAAGCTTATTTACCATGCAATATTTACTTTTCCCCCTAATGAATATTCCACCCCGATTCAATCTGGATTATTTACTGTTTTTTTTGTCCATTTTATGGCTTATCCCTAACTTGACTTATTTTATCATAAAAGGGAAAAATAATAAGAATTTTGGCCTGCATACGTTTATTTCTGATAATTTTGATACTGCTTTTGTTGATTACTTAGATTAATTGTTCAGCAAAAATGGTTAATATTGTTACACTTGCAATAAACGATATGTAAATATCAATGAGAAATATTCCTGAAATAAAATTTAATAACCGTAGAGTAGAGCACATCAATGGATTTGAACTCAAAGTGCTGGAAGAATTTATTTCTAATTTAAAGAAACCTACAGACCATGATCCATTTCAAGCCCATCGATTGAGCTTTAATATTATACTTATTATTACCGATGGAATGGTTCGACATTCTGTTGATTTTGAAACACATGATTTACAAGAAGGAGATGTAATGGTGATTTCAAAAGGTCAGATACATGCTTTTGATGTACACTCTAGGTATAAAGGTTATATGATACTTTTTACTGAAGAGTTCATGCAGAAATACATAGCAAGCTCTACGATAGCACAGATTAACCATTTGTATAATTATTTCCTGGGGCAAAAAAAAATAAATAATCCCGACCATAACCAAACACTGATTCGTTCGTTAAAAAAAGAGTTGCAAAGGAATTCTTCAACTTTACCTAATGTTATTGGAGCCTTACTCAGTATTTACCTCTTGAAGATGAATGACGAAAATGACCGTTCATCAAATTTTATTGTAAATAAATATTTGGACTGCTTTAACCATTTTAAATTATTGGTAGAAAAAAATTTTTCAAAAAGCCGTGATGCCAAAACCTATGCCGCTGAAATGTCGGTTTCATATAAATTCCTAAACCAGGTATGTAAGGAAATTGTAAAAACAACAGCAAAAGCATTTATTGATAGTTACGTGATTTTAGAAGCTAAAAGAATATTGGTGACCACTTCTCTTTCCGTAAAAGAAACTGCCTATGCTTTAGGTTTTGATGAGCCCACCAATTTTCTTAAATATTTCAAGAAACACACAAGTTGCACTCCGGCTGGATTTCGCAAGCTTTAGTTTAGTTGCAACTTGGCCACTCCTCATCTCTTTATGCCATCGGAATAAGTTAAAGCCGGATTAGTGTTAGTGAAACGCAATGAGCATTCACAATACCGTAAAACAAGGCGTTGCTGAAATGAGGCATGACGCCGTTTTGGTGAGTTGAAGCAACATGGTGAAACGCCTTGTTTTGAAGTAGTTTAATTGTGTAACAGGATTTTGATGCATATTGCGGGTTATAGCCTGTTATTTTGGTCCGCCGTATTTTCCAACCACATAATCTCCCCAATCGGCAATAGATCTTAAAAGTGGTATAAGCGTTTTTCCCAGCTCAGTTAACGAATATTCAACTTTTAAAGGTGGCTTTGTTGTATGTACCGTTCTTTGAATAATGCCATCCTCTTCCAGGCTTTTCAGCTGTAAACTTAACGTTCGTTCGGTAACTGTGGGCATTTCTTTCCGCAGTTCATGGTAACGCATTTTTCCATCTATTAAATGATAAAGAATTACAGTTTTCCATTTACCACCGATAACCCCCATCGTAAGACTGGCACAGCAAGGATATTCCCTTCCCTTGAATGTGTACATTTTATGTTCTTCCTTTTGCATAATCCTATACTATCCTTTTTGACCGTTATTGACTGGTAACAAAACTATATATAATTTTGTAACTATAAAAAATATAGTAAACATTTAAAAACACAAATATGAAAGCAATTGGATTTAGAAAATCATTACCTATTACAGAAAAAGAAAGTCTTGTTGAATTTGAAATGGAAAAACCAACACCAACAGGATTTGATTTGTTGGTGAAAATAGCAGCAATTTCGGTAAATCCTGTTGATTTTAAAATTCGTCAAACCGCAGCTGCAGCTGCAGTCCTGGATATGCCAAAAGTTATTGGATGGGATGCAGTGGGTATTGTTGAGGCAGTGGGCGAAGCAACATCAAAATTTAAAGTGGGTGACCAGGTATATTATGCCGGGGATCTCACCCGCAGTGGCAGTAACGCGGAATACCAGTTAACGGATGAACGTATTGTTGGTTTTAAACCCAAAAACCTAAGTATTGCTGAGGCAGCAGCTATTCCACTTACCGGGTTAACGGCCTGGGAATCCATATTCGACCGCATTAAAGTAAATCCTGAAACCGATAAAGGAAAAACGGTATTGATTTTAGCGGGTGCAGGTGGTGTTGGTTCTATTGCCATACAAATTGCCAAAAAAGTGGCGGGACTCACGGTGATTGCTAGTGCTTCACGTCCTGACTCCATCAAATGGTGCAAAGATTTAGGTGCTGATTTTGTCGTAAATCATCATGATTTAAAAACAGAATTGGAAGAAATTGGTCATGGACAAGTGAATTACATTTTGGATTTTGTGGATTTGGAGGGCTATTGGGAAACCATTGCTGAAATCATCAAACCACAAGGCCATATTGTTTCCATTACCGGCAGTAGCAAACCATTAAACCTGGATTTACTCAAAACCAAGAGTGTTACTTTTTCCTGGGAATTAATGTACACCCGTTCGATGTTTACTACCGACGATATAGAAAAACAACATGATATTTTAAACCAGATAGCTGATTTGCTGGATAACGGAATACTAAAATCAACGCTCACAACAACTTTAAATGGATTTACGGTTGAAAATCTGAAAGAAGCGCACAAAATGCAGGAATCAGGGAAAACGATCGGAAAAACCGTGATTCAGTTTTAGAAAAACAAACATTACTGGCGGACTAAGCATTATTTAGTCTATCGTATCCATTAGAACAGCAAGAGTTTTAAACGAGTAAGCATGCTGTATGGGTGATTAATCCGCCTAAAATAAAAGTTGTTGATATATATAAAGATAGGCGAACTAAGAATGTAAAGCCCTTCGGCTTGAGACAAAGGAGTTTTTGGTTTTTAGGAGCGCGTTTTTGTTGGACACTCGTGAAAAACAAATCATAAATTGAGATGAATAAATTGCAAACAAATTACTTGTTTGCAATGGCATTTTTGCAATGTCCTGCACAGATACAAAAAAGGAGTCAAATACAAGGTACTTGTAACCCGGCTCTATTTTAAAAAATTAAATAAAATAGGAAATGAAAAAAAACATATTAATTACAGTAGTACCGATGGTTTCGGATAATTAGCTGTTATCAGGTAACCTGCCGAAGGGCATACAGTTTATCTTCATGTTAGAAACAGGAAACGATAAATACGGTAAAGGCAGAGGTAAAATCTAAGTCAAACAACGAAAATATTCGTGGTTTTGAGGCAGATTTTTCCAATTTGGGTGCAGTGAAAATGAAACAGCAAGTTGACCATATTGATGTACTCATCAACAATGAGGGTGTTTTAAAAAGTACGGCAAATCAGAACAAAGATGGGTTGGATATTCGGTTTGTGGTAAACTATTTAGCACCCTGTCTGTTGATGAAAGGGTGGCGCACCTGTTCGAAAAAAGCACCAATACCCGTATTATCAATCTGAGTTCTTCAGCTCAATCGGATATTTTGTATAAAGCCGTGATGGGCAAAGAATCGATTAGTGTTAATGCGCTTTACGCACAAGGCAAACTGGGCATAACCATGTGGAGCGTCTATATGGATTTGCAATGAAAGGGTGCAACATTATTGCTGTCAACGCCGGTTCGCTATCGAATACAAGGATGGTCAAAGAAGATTTAGGGAAGTACTGGGCACGGGCGTAAAAAAGTGCGGAGCCATTGTTTGATTTAACTTTGTGTGACGAACATAAAGCCCATACCGGAGAATATTTCGGCAACGATACCGGTACTTATGGCAATATGCAAATCCACAAATTTAAGATAGATCCACCATTGGTGAACTGATTTATTTTACATCTGATCTTATCAAATAACAATTAATTATAAAAGGACGATTTATCGACCACCTTGTAAGGAAATATACTATTGTTACGAGTATCAGTTGGATGTACGTATAACATGTGCACTTTTTGTACCATGTGCCGCGGTGTTCGGATTTCGGTTGATGACGTTGAGCAAACTGAAATATATCAGGCTGGAAACACCTTTGCGAAGGTTACACATTTACCATTCATGCTCCTTTATTAACCTTTTTCTTTATTTGTTTTTACCACAACTTTGTATTGGTTAAACCCGCAATATGCATTAGAAATTCTATTACACGTTGAAATTACTTTAAAACAAGACACTTGGTTGCATCACTTCAACTCACCAGAACGATGCTCCCGAAAGTAATCGGGACAAGTGATGCCTCGTTTCAGTAATGCCT